>NZ_JBFAQU010000017.1:0-138603 GCF_040678915.1 Micromonospora sp. NPDC049257 | reverse complement strand
TGGCGGCGGCGAGCCGTTCGGTGAACAGGGTGCGGTTGGGCAGGTCGGTGAGGGGGTCATGGGTGGCCTGGTGGCGGAACCGGGACTCGCTGTCGTGCCAGGAAATGAGACGGCGGGATGGACCCGTCGGCGGCCCGGGGGCCGGTGATGGTCGACGGGTCGGTGCTGACCAGCGGCCAGTCGCCGCCCAGGTTCCAGGAGTTGTCGGCCCCGGTCGAGGAGCCGGGCGACACGTCGGGGGTGTTGCCGACCGCGAGGTTGCGGCTGAGCCGGGAGGTGGAACGGGACACGTCGAAACCGGCCTTGCCGTTGCGCCACGCGGTGTTGCGGTCGAACAGCAGCGTGCCGGGGTTGCCGTTGTCGATGAAGCCGCCGGCCGAGTTGCCCCAGGCCATGCTGTTGCGGGTGACGTGGTCGACGGCGGGGCGCGGGTCGTTGCCGCCACCGTGCTTGAAGCCGTTGCCGTCCCCGGCGTAGTCGGGCAGGTTCCAGTAGTTGAAGCCGTTGTCGTAGGAGGCGCTGTCCTCGATCAGGATCGGCGACTGGAACAGCCAGGCGTCGAACCCGTCGTCGGAGTTGCGCCACAGCCGCGCACCGCTCACCCGGTTGTCGAGGCCCGAGCCCTCCTTGATGGCCAGCCCGTCGGCGCTCTCGCCGTTCTTGCGGGGGTCCCGGTTGCCGTAACTGTCCAGGTTGATGATCCGGTTGCCGCTGGACGCGCCCTGCAGGTGCAGCCCGGACTCGTAGTTGTCCCGGGTGACCAGGCGCTCGTACCTGCCGTAGTTGGTGTCGACGCCGAAGATGCCGTACGGGCCGTGGACGATCTCCAGGCCGACGAACCGCCACCAGTCGGCCTCGACGTGCAGCGCGCCCCGGTCGGCCCGGGGGATGCTGGAACCCACCGCGCCCGGCGTGTACGGCATGTTCTCACCGTCGATGACCACCTTCTCACCCTGGTAGTTCATCAGGGTGATCGGTTGGTACGACGTACCGTCCTTGAGGATCTTGATGGTGCTGGTCGGCGCGTAGGTCCCGCCGCGTACCGCGATGGTGGTGCCGGGCTCGGCCAGGTCGTGCGCGCGCTGGATGGTGCGCAACGGCCGGGCCAGCGTCCCGGGGTTGGCGTCGTCGCCGTCGGTGGCCACCACCAGCACGACGGTCCCGGGCGGCGGGACGGTGGGCGGGCTGGTGGGCGGCGGGGTCAACGGCGGCGTGGTGGCCGGCGGGGTCACCGGGGGTGTGGTCGGGCTCGGCGGCGGGGTGTGGGTGGGGGCGGGCGGGGTGGTCGGCGGAACGTCGTTGTCCCTGACCAGGACGTCGTCGAAGGACGCCGACGAGTACGCGGTCTGCAACCCGATCCGGCCGGCTCCGATCAGCGAGCTGGTGACCTCGCCGACGAAGACCCCGTCGACCCGGCCCCGTACGGTGCTGCCGACGACCTCGACGACGAGGGTGTGCCAGGTGCCGGTGGTCACGGGGTGGACGATGCCGGCCAGCACGGTGACCGCGCCGCCGTTCACTGCCTGCAACTGCACCTGGTTGCCGGGCAGCAGCGCCAGCCGGTAGTAGCGCGTCGACCCGGACGCGCGGGCCAGCAGGCCGACCTGGCCGCCGGTGCCGAGGCTGAGCGGTTTCACCCTGGCCTGGACGAGGTAGTCGGTCCAGCCGCTGCTGCCGGCGAAGAGCCGGGCGTTCTCGCTGCCGGCGTTGGACTGCCGGACGGCCGGGGAGCCGTCGGTGACGACCGTCCAGGTGCCACCCGACTTCGACCAGCCGGCGGTGTCGCCGTCGGTGAAGTCGTCGCTGAACGCGGTGGCGGCGGAGGCGGTGGTGACCGGTCCGACCAGGAGGGCGACCACGGGGACGAGCACCGCGGCGAACAGCAGGGCCAGCCGACGCTGGCGGGACGGTCGCATGAGGCGTACCTCCGACGGTGGGCGGACGGGGTGGCGGCTCAGAGAAAGCGCTTTCCCGGACGATACGAGCATGCATCGACTGTCGTCAACATGTCGCCCGCGACTGATTCTCCCGTTGCACCCCACCGCCGGGCGGTGCACCCGGCACCGACGGCGCGGCGGCCGACCCCCGGGAAGGGGACCGGCCGCCGCACCCGCCCGGCGTCACCGCCAGGTGTCGTTGGCGCTCCACGAGCCGGTCGACCCGACGGTGGCGCTGCGGTTGCCCCCGGACTCCCAGGTCACCGTGCCGTCGGGGTTCTTCTTCAGGTACTTGTACTCGAACGTCGTGTTCGCCGGCAGGGCGACCGTGGCCCGCCACAGCGGGTACGCCGCCGAGGAGAGCGCCACCGCGTTCGCCGGGTTCCACGAGCCCAGCGCCGCGACACTGCCCACCACGAAGACGTTCTGCCCGTACGAGGTGGTGGCGTTGACCGTGAACGACGCCCCCTGCGTGCCGGCCGGGTCACCCCGGAAGGTGTCGGTGACCGACGCGGTGCCGCCGCCCGGCGTGGTCAACGTCCGGTTGCTCCCCGACTCCCAGGTCACCACACCGGCCGTGGTCTTCTTGAGGAACTTGAACTCCACCGCCGTGGCCGCCGGCAGGTTGACCACCGCCCGGTACGTCCCCCCGCCCAGCGCGGTCAGCTTGACCGCGGCGGCCGGGGCCCACGAACCCAGCGCCGGCACACTGCCGACCACGTAGGCGTCCTGACCACCGGCGAGGGACGCGGTGACGGTGAAGGTGGTGGCGACCGTGCCGGCCGGCGCGGTCGGCGTCGGCGTGGCGCTGGCCGTGGGCGTCGGGGTGGCGGTGGGCGTGGTCGCCGGGCCGCTCTTCGCGTTGACGTGCAGCGCCACCGCGCCGTTGGCGGGGATCTGCACGGTGGCCCGGCCACCGCTGACGGTCACCGTCGTGCCGGTGCAGCCGGACCCGCCCCGCGCCCCGGAGATCACGTCGCAGTACGACCCGTCGGCCAGGCCGGTGGTGAAGGTGGCGGTGCTGGCGGAACCGGAGTCGTTGATCCCGATCCAGGCCCGGTCGCCCCGGTGGAAGCCGATGACGTTGCTGTTGACCACGGTGAAGTCGGAGACGGTCCGGACCGACTTCGCGGTGTTCGCCCAGCCGACCATGCCCTTGATCCCGGTGGACCGGGTCAGGCAGTTCCAGCTGTTGCCGCAGACGGTGTCGGTGACGTAGCCGTTGCCGTCGGCGGGCGGCGACTGGTTGCGGTTGGACCAGGTGAAGCTGTCGTAGACCGACGGCTTGCCGTGCGGGTAGGCCAGCGCGAAGTAGTTGGCCAGGACGTAGTCGCTGCCGTCGCGGTAGGACAGCACCACCCCGTCGCGCTCCAGGTCGTGGTTGGTGACCATGGCGAACACGTTGGCGCTCGGTGCGTCGAGGTTCCAGCTGCCGACGTTGGCCAGGTTGGCGATCGAGCCCTGGAACGCCGACTTCAGGCCCTTGGCGTACCCGAAGTCGAGCACGTCGCCGTTGCCGGTGAAGGCGCGGGCCTTGAGGGCGTCGTTGCTGGCCCCGTCGAAGATCTCCTGGGCGACGTACGGGCGCTTGTTCTCGGCGGTGGTGTTGCGCACCTTGCCGAGGATCGCGGCGAAGTCGTCCTTCTTGACGTGCTTGACCGCGTCCACCCGGAACCCGTCGACCCCGAGGCCGACCAGGTCGTTGAGGAAGCCGGCGACCTTGGTGCGGACGCTGTCCTTCTCGGTGTAGAGGTCGGTCAGGGACAGCAGCTCGCAGCTGGTCACCTGGGCCTCGTTGTTCCAGTCGTTGATCGCACCGGAGGTCGGGCAGTTGTCACCCGGGCGGTGGAAGTCGCCGGTGCCGTAGGGCACGGCGGGGAAGCTGTAACCGGGGCCGGAGAAATCGGTGCCGGCGTACCCGACGACCGACTCGGGGTTGTTGGCGCCGGCCATGTGGTTGACCACCGCGTCGACGTACACCCGCACGCCGGCGTTGTGGCAGGTGGTGACCATGTCGGCGAACTGCTGCCGGGTGCCGAACCGGCTCTCCAGCCGGTAGGAGACCGGCTGGTACACCTCGTACCAGGGGTGGACGCCGTCGGCGCTGCTCGGCAGGCTGACCGACTCCTGCGGCGGGGCGACCTGCACCGCGCCGTACCCGGCCGGACCAAGGTGGTCGGTGCACGCGGCGGCGACGGAGCGCCAGTTCCATTCCCAGAGGTTGGCGGTGACCTCGCTGTCGTTGAGGGCTACGGCGGCGGTCGCGGGGGCGGTGGCCGGCAGCGCGCTCAGCGCGGCGAGGGAGGAGGCGGTGACAGCGAGGGCGAGGAGGCCCCGTCGCAGACGGGTTCCCCGGGAAACGCGGGGTGCGGACATCGGGAGTGGACCTACTTCCGGGGGTCGAAGAGGCGCTGGGCGGTGGGACGGCCGTCCGGTGGAGAAGACGATGCGGCATCGATGAAAGGTTTTGCAAGACCTTGCGGCAAAGTTTTCGACATCTGCCGGCAATGATCCGCAAAACATTGCACCCTTGGGCGCGGCGGGCTCACCCTGCGTCGCCAATACCCGCGTCGGGCTGCCATCTCGCCGTACGCTGCTGCTACCTGGGCCTGCGCCTGTACTCGTCGCCGCAGCTGCGGGCCCGCGACGTCCTGGCGCTCACCGTGCCCCCGGTCCTGGCCGCCGGCCTGCTGACCGGCGCGGCGCTGCTGCCGCGCACCGCGCTGCCCACCGACCGGACAATCGCCGCGCAGGTGCTGCTGTGGGTGCTGGCCGGCATCGTCGACTACGTCGTCGGCCAGGCCCTGCCACTGCCGCCGCGCATGATCTTCTCCGCCCGGCACTGGACCGAACGGCACGACCTGATCGTCATCGCCGCCCTCGGGGAGGTGCTGACCGCGGTCGGCACCGCCGGCTCCCGGCTGACCAACTCGGTCGGCCTGCTGGTCGCCTCCGCCCTCGCGGTGGTGGTGGCGGGCACCTGCACCTGCCGATGATCGCCGGCATCATGCTGCTGGCCCTGGGGTTCAAGCACATGCCCACCCTCGTCGGGGAGGCCGGCACCGAGTTCCTGGTCATCCGCCGCGAGCGGCAACGACTGCGTCGCGCCCTCATCGAGGAGCGCGAGGGCACCTGCGCAGCACGGGCCAGGCCGGTCGGCCGACTGACCGGCCCGTGCTGCGGACCGTCCGGTCCCCGCGTCGGAACCCGACGCGGGGACCGGGGTCACCTCGGGTGAGGCTCATCCGCCGTCGGTCGGACGCTCACATCGGGTTCCAGCCGTCGCTGCCGGCCAGGTAGCGCTGCGGCGTGTAGGTGGCCGCCTGGGCGTCGCTGAGCTGGGGACGGTTGCCGTTGGTGCCGGCACCGGGCCCGGTGTTGCGGTACTCGCGGAACCGGGCGTTCTGCCACACGTTGCCGGACATGTCGATCCAGGGCTGGGCGGTCTTCATGGTCGCGCCGAGCGTCGACTCGCGGTAGAGGACCTGGGCGTCCGGCCCCCACGGACGACCGAGCTGGGTGGTGTTGTTCGTCGCCCCGGTGATCGTCGAGCGGTAGATCAGCATCCCGTACGTCTTGCTGGCCGGCGTCCGGGCGGCGGTGATCGGTCCACCGGTCGACCGCTTCTCGTAGATCGAGCTGCTGTCGACGACGATCGTGCCGCCGCCGAAGATGAAGTCGACGGTGCCCTCGACGTAGGAGCCGACCACGTACGCGCGGGTCTTGTCGTTGACCAGGAAGGTGTCCTGGTCACCGAGGAGCCGGACGTTGCGCAGCACCGCCCGGTCGGCGTTCAGGTGCAGCGCCACCGCCTGCTGGTCGACGCCCGAGGAGTTCTCCACGAAGTCGTTGGCGATGGTCAGGTTCTCGGCGACGAAGTTCGCCCCGTCGACGAACATGCTCGCGCTGTTGAAGGTGCCGTAGGTGGTGCCGTCCGGCTTACGGGTGCCGGCGGAGTTGTTGTAGACGAGCACCACGTTCGACGGTGCCGAGCCGAGGCCCCGCAGGGTGACGTTGGTCTTGTTCGACGCCACCCGGACGACCTCGCGGTAGGTGCCGGGCTTGATGGTGATCGTGGTCCGGCTGGAACTGTTCGCCGGCACCGCGTCGATGGCGGCCTGCACCGTGCGGTACCTGCCGGTGCCGTCCGAGGCGACCGTCGGCGTCCCGCTGGTCGGCGGTGGGGTGGTCGGCGGAGGCGGGGTGGTGGGGGGCGGCGTCGTCGGGGGCGGGGTGGTGGGGGGCGGGGTGGTCGTCGGGGGCGGGGTGGTCGGCGCGGCGGTGGTGGGGGTGGTCGTCCCGGTGCAGGCCGTGCCATTGAGCGTGAAGCCGGCGGGGTCGGGGTTACTGCCGGTCCAGGTGCCGTTGAACCCGACGTCCACCACGCCACCGGTGCCGATGGCGGCGTTGTAGTCGAGGTTGGTGGCGACGACGGCGCCGCTGGCCGGGCTGGCGGTGAAGCCCCACGCGCTGGTGATGGTCTGCCCGGCGGGGAAGGTCCAGCCGAGCCGCCAGCCGTTGACGGGGTCACCCAGGTTTTTGATCGAGATGGCGGCGGTGAAGCCACCGGTCCACTGGGCGCCGACCTGGTAGGTGACCTGACAGCCGGCGGCGGCCTGCGCCGAGACGGCGGTGACGACACCGGCGACGAGGGTGGTGGTGACGGCAGTGGCGACGATCGACGCCGCCCGCCGGGTGCGATTTCTCACGAGCGAACTCCCCGGGGTATCCGAACACGGACCGCCGTGGGAGCGCTCACCCGAGCCTCGCACACCCTGCTTCCGCTGTAAAGCGTCACCGGCCGGACACCACCGGTTGGCGCGGACGGGTCCGGTCACCCGGCGGCTGATCATCCTGTCGGTCGGTCCTGTTACGGTCGCGCCGCTGTCACACCAGTCGAGCCGGAGGTAGGCGTGATCCGTTCGCACATGTCGTCGTTCGCCGGAATGCCGGTGGTCCCCTTCACACCGGGGATGACCCTGCCCGACGACCCGTCGGCCGTCGCCTGGCGGCTGGAGGTCGAGGACTTCGAGGCCGAGCCGGAGGAGTTCGCCGGCCTGGTCGCGGCGCTGCGGGCGGAGGTGCCCGGCGAGGCGGTCCGCGCCCTGGTGATCGGCGAGTGGGGCTCGGCGTACGAGCGGGCCCTCCCGGTCGACCTGCTGGCCGACGCCGCGAAGGACTGGACCGCCCTGCGCGCGGTGTTCCTGGCCGACCTGGTCAGCGAGCAGTGCGAGATCTCCTGGCTGACCCACGGTGACCTCACCCCGCTGCTCACCGCCTACCCGCAGCTGGAGACGCTGTGGGTACGCGGGGCCAACGAGCTGACCCTGCAACCGGTACGCCACACCGGGCTGCGGGAACTGGGCTTCCAGACCGGCGGCCTGCCGGCCGAGGTGACCCGGGCGGTAGGCGACAGCGACCTGCCCGCCCTGCACCGGCTCGACCTGTGGCTCGGCCGGCAGGACTACGGCGGCGACACCGGCGTCGACGACCTGGCCGCGATCCTGGCCGGCGACCGGTTGCCCGCGCTGCGGCACCTGGCGGTCTGCAACGCCGAGTTCGCCGACCACGTCGCGCAAGCGGTGGCCACCGCCCCGGTGGTGGCCCGGCTGGAGGTGCTCGACCTGTCGATGGGCGTGCTCACCGACCCCGGCGCCGAGGCGCTGCTGGCCGGGCAGCCGCTGACCCACCTGCGCCGCCTCGACCTGCACCACCACTTCCTCTCCCCCGAGGTCGCACAGCGGCTGACCGACGCGCTGCCCGGTGTCCAGGTCGACCTGGACGACCCGCAGACGCCCGACGAGTACGACGGCACCGTCTACCGGTTCACCGCGGTCGGGGAGTGAGCGACGATGACGTTCGGTTCCCACGCGCAGACGTTCGCCGGCCGGCCGGTGGTCGAGTTCCCCGCCGACGGTCCGCTGCCCACCGTGGACGGCCCGGTCTGCTGGCGGGTCGCCGACTGGCACTTCGACGGCGACACCCGGCAGGACACCCTGTCGGAACAGTTCCGGGACCGGTTCGACAGGTTCGTCGAGCAGCTCGGTGACCAGGCCGAGGCGCTGGTCGTCGGGGCCTGGGGATACGCGGCGTTCCACCACGCCCCGATCGCCCAGCTCTGCGCGGCGGCCCCCCGGCTGCCCCGGCTGCGGGCCCTGTTCCTCGGCGACATGGTCACCGAGGAGTGCGAGGTCTCCTGGATGCGGGTCGGCGACGTCAGCCCGTTGCTGACCGCCTACCCGCAGCTGGAGGTGCTGCGGGTACGCGGCGGCGAGGACTTCAGCTTCTCCCCGGTGCGCCACGACCGGCTGCGGACGCTGTCGGTGCAGAGCGGCGGGCTGCCCCGGGAGTTCGTCGCCGCGGTGCTCGGCTCGGAGCTGCCCGCACTGCACCACCTGGACCTGTGGCTGGGCACCGACGACTACGGCGGGGACACCACCGTGGCCGACCTGGACGCGTTGCTGGCCGGCAAGCTCTTCCCGGCGCTGCGCCGGCTCGGGCTGCGCAACTCCGTGATCACCGACGAGTTGGCCGCCGCGCTCGCCACCGCCGCCGTGGTGCCCCGGTTGGAGCGGCTCGACCTGTCGCTGGGCACCCTGTCCGACGACGGGCTCGCCGCACTGCTCGGCGGGCAGCCCCTGACCCACCTGTCCGCGCTCGACCTGCACCACCACTACCTGTCGGAGGACGCCGCCGACCGGGTGGTCGCCGCGTTGCCCGGGGTCGAGGTGGACGTCTCCGAACCGCAGGAAGCCGACGAGGACGACGGGGAGACCTACCGCTACACGGCGGTGTCGGAGTGACATGCGACTGACCGTGGTGGGCAACCCCGACAACCGGCGGGTCGCGCTGTTCCGGCGGGCCGTACGCGAGGCGGGGTTGCCCGACCCGGCGGTGCTGCCCTGGGCGCGGGTGCTCACCGGGGCGGCCCCGCCGGACGCCGACGCCCTGGTCCGGGTCGACTCCCCCGGCGAGGACGCGGAGGTGGACCGGCTGCTACGCGACGCGGCCACCCCCGCCCGGCACGGGGAGCTGATCGGCCTCGCCGACACGTACGCCGGGCTGGTGGCCGCAATGGGCCGGGTGGCCGCCGGGGGCGCGACGCTGCTCAACCACCCCGACGACGTGGCGGCGCTGTGCGACAAGCGCCGCTGCCACGCGCTGCTGTCGGCCGCCAAGGTGCCGGTGCCGGCGGCGCTCCCGCCGGTCGACGGCTATCCGCAGCTGCGGGCGGCGATGGCGGCGGCCGGCTGGCACCGGGTGTTCGTCAAGCCGGCGCACGGCTCGTCGGCGGCCGGGGTGATCGCGCTCGCGGTCGGGCCACGCCGGGTGCAGGCGGTCACCCCGATCGAGATCACCCCGGACGGGCTGTTCAACTCGCTGCGGCTGCGCCGCTACGACGACGAGGCGACCGTCGCGGCGCTGGTCGACCGGCTCGCCCCGGAGGGCCTGCACGTGGAGCAGTGGCTGCCCAAGGCCGGGCTGGCCGACCGGGTGGTCGACCTGCGGGTGGTGGTGGTCGCCGGCCGGGCCACCCACGCCGTGGTCCGGGCCGCCCGGGGACCGCTGACCAACCTGCACCTGGGCAACGCCCGTGGCGACCTGGCCGCGCTGCGGGCGGCGGCCGGCCCGGAGTCCTGGGCGGCGGCGATGCGGACCTGCGAGCGGGCGGCGGCGTGCTTCCCCCGGTCGCTGCACGTCGGGGTCGACCTGATGTTCCTGGTGGGCTGGCGACGGCACGCGGTCGCCGAGGTCAACGCGTTCGGCGACCTGCTGCCGGGGGTGCTGGCCGACGGGCGGGACACCTACGCCGAGCAGGTGCACGCGCTGACCAGCGGCCGGTGGGACCGGTGGCGGGCGACCGCGACGGTGGCCGGCGACGGCCCGGCAACGGCCGGGCCCGACCCGGCGGTCGGCGGGCCGGCGACGACGCGACGGGAGGAGGCGGGATGCGCGCGCTGATCGGCAGTCACGACATCTGCCTGGTCACCCTGGACACGCTGCGTTTCGACGTGGCCGACGAGCTGGCCGAAGCCGGTCGGACACCCCGGCTGACCCGGGTGTTGCCGGGCGGGCGGTGGGAGCGACGGCACTCCCCCGCGAGCTTCACCTACGCCGCACACCACGCCTTCTTCGCCGGCTTCCTGCCCACCCCGGTGGGGCCGGGTCGGCACGAGCGGCTGTACGCGGCGGCGTTCCCGGGCAGCGAGACCGCCGGGGCCGACACCTGGGTCTTCGACGCCCCCGACCTGCCGACCGCGCTGACCGGGGCGGATTACCACACGCTCTGCCTGGGCGGGGTGGGCTTCTTCAACCGGCGCAGCCCGCTCGGGTCGGTGCTGCCGGGCCTGTTCGCCGAGGCGCACTGGGAGCCGGCGTTCGGGGTCACCTCCCCCACCTGCCTCGACGCGCAGCTCGACCGGCTGGCCGAGGTGCTGCCCGGCCAGCCCGCCGACCGGCCGGTGTTCACCTTCCTCAACGTCGCCGCCCTGCACCAACCCAACCGGCACCACCTGCCCGGCGCGGCGCAGGACAGCCGGGACAGTCACGCCGCCGCCCTGGAGTACGTCGACTCCCGGGTCGACCGGTTGTTCGCCCTGCTCACCGGGCGGGGGCGGCCGGTGTTCACGATCATCTGCTCCGACCACGGCACGGCGTACGGCGAGGACGGGCACACCGGCCACCGGGTCGGCCACGACGTGGTGTGGACCGTGCCGTACGCCCACTTCACTCTGCGACCGGGGGAATGGTGACCAGCACCGACACGGGCCTCGACGGCTCGCCGTACCAGCAGTACCTCTACGCGTACCCGCACAAGACCTCCTACCGGGCGTTGCGGCCCCGGCCGCTGCTGGCCGACGTGTGGCGGGCCGAGGCCCGCGACGCGTTGTTCCTCTACGTGCACCTGCCGTTCTGCGAGATGCGCTGCGGCTTCTGCAACCTGTTCACCCGGGCCAACGCCCCCCAGGAGCAGGTGACGGCCTACCTGCGGCAACTGCGCCGGCAGGCGGAACGGGTCGCCGACGCGCTCGGCGACGACGCCGGGTACGCCCGGGTGGCCTTCGGCGGGGGCACCCCCACCTACCTAACCGCCGACGAGCTGACCGACCTGTTCGACATCGTCACCGGCACCTGCGGGGCGCGGCTGCCGGGCGTACCGCTGGCGGTGGAGACCTCGCCGGCCACCGCGACGCCGGACCGGCTCGCGGTGCTCTCGGCGCACGGGGTGCACCGGGTGAGCATCGGCGTGCAGAGCTTCCTCGACGTCGAGGCGCGGGCCGCCGGCCGGCCGCAGCGGCGCGCGGAGGTGGAGACGGCGCTCGGCGCGATCCGCGACGCGGCGGTCCCCGTGCTCAACATCGACCTGATCTACGGCATCGACGGGCAGACGGCGGCGACCTGGCAGGAGAGCCTCGACGCGGCGCTGGCCTGGCGGCCGGAGGAGCTGTACCTCTACCCGCTGTACGTGCGGCCGTTGACCGGGCTGGGTCGGCGGGCGCACGGCCGGGCCGACTGGGACGCCCACCGGCTGGCCCTCTACGAGCAGGCGGTGCAGGTCCTCGGCGCGGCCGGTTACCGGCAGGAGTCGATGCGGCAGTTCCGCCGCGCCGACGTGCCCGCCCCGGACGGACCGGACTACTGCTGCCAGGACGACGGCATGGTCGGCCTCGGCTGCGGGGCGCGCTCCTACACCACCGCGCTGCACTACTCGTTCGACTACGCGGTCTCCGTGTCGCAGGTCCGGTTGGTGTTGGACGACTACCTGGCCCGGCCGGCCGACGACTTCCGCCACGCCGAGTTCGGCTTCGCCCTCGACGGCGCCGAGCAGCGCCGCCGGTGGCTGCTCAAGTCGCTGCTGCGCGCCGAGGGGGTCGACGCGGCGGCCTACGCCGCCCGGTTCGGCCGGCCGCCGGGCGAGGACTTCCCCGAGCTGGGGCGGCTGGCCGACCGGGGCTGGGCGGACGCCGACGGGCTGCGGCTCACCCCGGCCGGGTTGGCCCGCTCCGACGCGATCGGCCCGTGGCTGACCTCCGCCCGGGTCCGGCAGGCGATGACCGGGTACGTGCCCCGGTGACCGCTCAGCCGCCGCACGTCCTCCCGCCCCGCACGGAACTGCCGCTGCACGTCGTCCCGCCCCGGGCGGCGCAGCCGGCGTGTTCCGGGGCCGGGGCCGCCGACGTCGGGGCGGAGCTGGCGGTGCTCTACCGGGGGCCGCTGGCGAGCTGCAACTACGACTGCCCGTACTGCCCGTTCGCCAAGCGGGTCGACCCGCCGGAGCTGCTGCGCGCCGACCGGGCGGCGCTGGACCGGTTCGCCGACTGGGTGGCGGCCACCACCGACCGGCGGCTGTCGGTGCTGTTCACCCCGTGGGGCGAGGGGCTGACCCGCAGCTGGTACCGCGACGCCATGGTGACGCTGTCGCACCTGCCGCACGTCGACCGGGTGGTCATCCAGACCAACCTGGCCGCCCGGGTGGACTGGCTGGCCGACGCCGACCGGGCCACGGCGGCACTGTGGACGACGTACCACCCGGGGCAGGTCACCCGGGACCGGTTCCTCGCCCGCTGCGCCCGGCTGTCCGAGCTGGGCGTGCGCTACTCGGTGGGGGTGGTCGGCCTGCCCGAGCACCTGGCCGAGGCGCGGGCGCTGCGGGCCGCGCTGCCCGAGACGGTTTACCTGTGGGTCAACGCCGCCGACGGGCACCACTACACCGCCGGGCAGGAGGCGGCCTGGACGGCGCTGGACCCGCTGTTCGGCTGGAGCGTCCGTCCGCACCCGTCGCTCGACCGGCCCTGCCACGCCGGGGAGACGGCGATCTCCGTCGCGGGTGACGGCACCGTGCGCCGCTGCCACTTCCGGCCCGCGCCGATCGGCAACCTCTACGACGGGTCGTGGCGGGCCGCCCTGAAGCCCCGGGCGTGCGACGCCGCCCTCTGCGACTGCCACATCGGGTACGTCCACCTCAAGCCGCTCGGGTTGCGCGACGTGTTCGCCGGTGGGGTGCTGGAACGTATTCCCGCCGCCTGGCCGGCGCTCACCTCGCACGAGAACGGACGCTGACCGGGCCTTCCGGTCGTCACTCCACAGTGGTACCGGGTCTCGCCTGGTGCTGGCCCGCCCTCAGTACGATCGTCGATCGGCTGCCTGCGCGGGGTGTGCGGTACTCCACTCGGGCCGCACGGCGTCACCGCCGTCCGTCAACGCACCAGAGGGACCCCGCATGTCGAAGCCCGTGCTCGACCGGATCCGTGAAGCCCATCGGATGGGCAGTGCCGTCCTGTCGCTGGCCGGCGTGACGGAAACGGAACTCCCGCCAGAGATCGGCACCCTGCGTCAACTTAAGAAACTGGACCTGCGGTACAGCCGGATCCGCAGGCTCCCACCCGAGATCGCCAACCTGAGCCAACTCGAGGTGCTCGACGTCAACAGCGGCGTCCTCGACGAACTTCCCCCGGAGATAGGACAGTTGCGCCGGCTCCGCCAAGTCGACCTGGGCGGTTGCCCCCTGCGCGAGGTTCCCCAGCAGTTGTGGGACTGCCTCGCCCTGCAATGGCTCCGGCTCGGCGGCAGCTACCAGCAGTTGCCGCCCGGCATCCAGCAGCTGCGCCACCTGGAGTGGTTGCTCATCGAGCCGTCCTGCCGTCTGGTCTGGTTGCCCCGAGGCTTTTCCGCGTTGCAGTCGCTGGCCATGTTGGCACTGGCACCGACGCCGGACGGCCACCTGTCCGGGGAGTTGTTCCGGCTGCCCCGGCTGAACCGGCTGCATGTTCTCGGTGACGGGCCACTTCGGCTGTCCCCGGAGATCGGCCAACTCACCCAACTACGGGAACTCGACCTCGGTGACACGGTCGTCACCGACCTGCCGACCGCATTGGCCAATCTGCCCGACCTGATCACCCTCAGGGTCCAACCCGGCGCGCTGACCGAGCCACTGGGGGAGTTGCACCGGCGTGGGTTGCCGGCGCTAATGTCCTACCTGCGTGACGAGGGCCGTGACGGCGTTCCGCTCTACGAGATCAAGGTACTTCTCGTCGGCGAGGGCGAAGTGGGCAAGAGTTCCCTGGTCGGCGCGTTCCACCGGCATCCGTTCCGGGTGGGACGGCCGACCACGCACGGGATCGAGCTCAGCGAACTCACCCTTCCCCACCCGCTCGTCCCGCAGGTGGGGATCACCTTCCGGCTGTGGGACTTCGGCGGTCAGGAGGTCTATCGGATCACCCACCAGTTCTTCTTCTCCCGCCGGTCGCTGTACCTGCTGGTGTGGAAGCCCCGGCAGGGCCAGGAGGAGAACTCGATCGAGTTCTGGCTCCGACTGATCCGGCTGCGGATCGGGCGGGACGCCCGGGTTCTGATCGTGGCGACCCACGGCGACGAGCGGCAACCCGAGATCGACCTGCATCATCTGCGGGCGAAGTTCGCCCCGTCCCTGCTCGGTCAGTGGGTGGTCGACAACGCCTCCGGTCGGGGCGTGCCGGAGATCGAATCGGAGCTTGCCCGCCAGGCGGCCCGGTTCCCGCAGATGGGCCGCCAGCTGAGCCGACGTTGGGTGGCCGTCCGGGACGAACTCGCCGCGATCACCGAGCCCCAGATCCCCTACGCCACGTACCGTGCGCTCTGCGAGAAGCACCACCTCGACGCTGACGCCGAACGAGCCCTCATCGAGTTGCTGCACGACCTTGGCAACCTCGTCTACTTCTCCGAGGATGACGGGCTGCGCGACATCATCGTCCTGCAGCCGGAGTGGCTGACCCGGGCGATCGGGTACGTGCTGGAGGACAAGCAGACCAGGGCCGACGGCGGGGTGCTCGACCATGCCCGGCTGTGCGAGATCTGGCAGTCACCGGAGCCGGGCCGCAGGCACTATCCGGCGGAACACCACCCGTACTTCCTGCGGCTGATGGAGAAGTTCGATGTCTCCTACCGACTGCCGGAGGCGCACAAGAGCCTGGTCGCCCAACTGGTCCCCTACCAGAAGCCACGACTGCCGTGGCAGCAGGTCGTACCCCGGATGGACCGGATCAACATGGTGAGCATGGTCTGTGAACTCTCGGACGAGGCACCCGGCCTGATCTCCTGGCTCACCGTCCGCAACTACCGCTTCTCCACCGGACTGCACTGGCGGCGCGGGTTGTTTCTCCGACACCAGAACTACGGCCTGGAGGCGAAGATCGAGCTTCTCGACGACAAGCGGCTGTCGTTGATAGTGCGAGGTGCCGCGCCGGTCTACTTCTTCAGCATCCTCCGCGACGCGATCGAGGATCTGCTGCGCAGCCGATGGCCCGGACTGACGTACCGGCTGTTCGTGCCCTGCATCAACACGCTGCCGACCGGGCCGTGCACCGGCACCTTCCCGCTGACCGCACTCGACGGGTTCTTCCAGGAGGGCCGGCATGTCGTCGCCTGTCACAGCTGCCTGTACGACATAGCCCTGCCGCTGTTGTTAACCGGTTTCGCCGACGCGCAAGGCTCCACGGTGGCCGCGCTGGCCCGGCAGGAACGGCGAATCGACGAGATCGCGCAGAGCATCTCGGCGGTGAACACCTCGGTCGGCCGAATCGAGGAGATCGCCAGCGAGACCGCCCTGCTGCTGCACAGCATGCGCCGGATGCTGGCGGCGGAGGTAGCGGACTGCCCGGCGTTGATCAGCATCGCGGAGATCACCCGATCGCGGTTCAACCCGGCCCGACTGGTACGGCACCAGTTCCGGATCAGCCTGTGGTGCGAGTTCCCGGACGGGCAGCACCGGTGCGACCACCCCGGCTACCCGTTCGACCAGTCCAGGGAGTGGTTCCTCCGCGCCGGGCCTTACCTGAGCTGGCTCGCGGCGGTGCTGCGGTTGATTCCGCTCGTCGGTGCCGCCACCGGGGTGATCGCCGCGCTCGACCCGGCGCAGGCCGGGGAGATGACCCGGCTCAAGGCGGAGGTCGACCTGATGGGTGCAGCGACGAGCCTCGTGCCGAACGGTGCTCCCCCACCGCACGGGCCAGCGTTGTCCGCCTCGTCGGACGCCGGTATCCGTGGCGGCCAGCTGGCCGGTTTCCGAGCCGTACGGGAGTTGCTGTTTGCGCTGGACCCGGGGCGGGAGTTCGCCGGTCTGCGGCGGGTGGTCGCGGAGTCGGGCGACTTCCTGTGGATCTGTCCCGAGCACTACCCGGTCTACGATCCGGGGCTGCCGGAACTCTGAGCGGCCAGGTCGGTCAGCGGGTGCGTTCGGCGCGGCGCAGCAGCCCGGCGGCGAGCAGCCCGCCGGCCAGCACCGCCACCGCCCCGGCGGTCTGCCCGGTGACCAGCGCCGACGAGAAGGCGTCGGTGACCCGACCGCGTTCGGTGTCGTCTGCGGCGGCGGCCAGCGCGGCCGGGTACGACCCGACGCCGGCCACCGCGACCGGCACCAACGCGGCGAACCGGGCGTTGAGCACCGCCCCGAGCACGGCGATGCCGAGACTGCCCCCCACCTCGGCCATGGTGCCGTCGATCCCCGCGCCGACGCCGGCCTTCGACGGCGGGATGGCGCTCATCACCGCCTCGACGATCGCGGGGTTGGCCAGGGCGCAGCCGAAGCCCATCACCAGCAACCCGGTCAGCAGCACGCCGTAGCCGTCGGTGCGCACGTGGGTGATCAGCGTCAGGCCGGCGGAGAGCAGCACCATGCCCAGCGCGATGGCCCCGGGCACCCCGAGCCGGCGGATCAGCCGGGTGGCGACCCCACCGAGGTTGAGCAGCACGATGGACAGCGCGAACGGCACCATTCGCAGCCCCGCCTCCCAGGCCGGGTAGCCGCGGACGAACTGGAGGTCCTGGGTGAGCAGGAACAGCGCGCCGGTGGAGCCGAAGGTGATCAGGACGACCCCGGTGACCGCGCCGACGAACCGGCGGTCGGTGAAGAAGTGCATGTCCAGCATGGGTGCGGTGATCCGTCGTTCCCACCAGACGAACGTGGCCAGCAGCAGCACACCGCCGCCGGCCGCGCCGAGCACCGCCGGTGCCGTCCAGCCACGCTCGGGACCGTCGATGATCGCCCAGACCACGCCGGTGAGGCCGGCGGTGGACAGCAGCACCCCACCGACGTCGGGCCGCCCAGCCACCGGGTCGCGGGACTCCGGCACCAGCGCGAGGCCGGCCACCAGGCAGAGCAGCACGATGGGCACGTTGACCAGGAAGATCGCCCCCCACGGCAGGTGGGCGAGGATGATGCCGCCGATGGGCGGTCCGGCGGCGTACCCGAGGGCACTGGTGGCCGCCCAGAGGCCGATCGCCCGGGAGCGTTCGGCCCCGTCGAAGACCTGCATGGCGACGGCGAGGGTGGCGGTGACCAGCAGTGCCCCGCCGACGCCCATGCCGGCGCGGGCGGCGATCAGCTGGTCGCCGGAGCGGGCCAACCCGGCGGCCAGCGAACCGACGCCGAACAGCACCAGGCCGGCGACGAGCATCCGGCGACGGCCGTAGCGGTCGGCGGCGCTGCCGGCGGTGAGCAGCAGCCCGCACTGCACCAGCGCGTACGCGTTGATCATCCACTGGATGTCGGTGGTGCTGGCGTCCAGTTCGGTGGTGAGCACCGGCACCGCCACGGTGAGCACCGTGTTGTCCAGCACCACGGTCAACTGGGCGAGGCAGAGCACCGCCAGGATCAGCCAACGCGACCGCAACGGGGTCGCCGGGCCGGGCCGCGCGGCGGACAACGCGGTGGTCATCGGGGCGGGGCGTAGCGGGCGAGCGGGTTGGTCAGGGTGCCGGCGAACTGGAGCGCCGCCGACGGGTCGGCGAGGTCGACCATCTGCTGGTTGTTGCGCAGTTGCAGCCGGTTGAGGCAGGACAGGGTGAACTCCGGGGCGAACAGGTCGTGCCGGCGCAGCCGGTCGGCCAGGTGCGGCACCCGGACGGCGTAGTCGGTCACGCAGTCGGCGACGGTGCGCCAGAAGTCGTCCTCGTCGAGGACCCCGGCCCCGGCCAGCACGGCGTTGAGGTGGCGGAAGAAGCAGTCGAAGACGTCGGTGAAGATGGTCAGCAGCTGCTCGTCGTCGGGGATGGCGGCACGGACCCGCTGCACCAGCGGTGGCAGGTCGACGTCGGGGTCCATCACCACGATCTCCTCGGCGATGTCCTTGAAGATCACCCGCTCGACCGCGCCGTCGTGCAGCACCAGGATCACGTTCTCGCCGTGCGGCATGAAGGCCAGCCGGTGCGCGTAGAAGCTGTGCAGCAGCGGCACCAGGTAGGCGTCGAGGTAGCGACGCAGCCACTCCCGTGGGGGCAGGCCGGACTCGGCGATCAGGGCGGCGGCCAGCGACCCTCCGTCGCGGTCGGTGTGCAGCAGGGCGGCCATGGTGGACAGCCGCCGGCCGGGGGCCAGGCCGGGCACCGGGCTCTCCCGCCACAGCGCCGCCAGCATCTTGCGGTACGGCGAGTAGCGGTCGGTGGCCGCCTCGTACTGCGGGTGGCGGTAGCCGACGGCGGCCCGCTCCCGGATGATCGTCAGTCCGGTGCCGGCGAGCACCGGGTCGGCGGCGACCAGCTCGACGAGCCAGTCGTTGATCGCCGGGGTGGCCTCCATGTAGGCGGCCGACAGGCCCCGCAGGAAGCCCATGTTCAGCACGGACAGCGCGGTCTTGACGTAGTGCCGGTGCGGGTCGGTGACGTTGAAGAAGGTCCGGATGGACTGCTGCGGCAGGTACTCGTCGGGGGCTTCGCCGAGGCAGACCAGGCGCTGCCGGGCGACCTCACCGGCGAAGGTGACGGCGAGCCGGTTCCACCACTGCCAGGGGTGCACCGGGATGAGCAGGTAGTCGTCCGGGTCGAGACCGGCGTCGGTCAGGGTGGTGGTGAACCGGGCCAGGGTGTCCGGGCCGAGTTCGGTGCGCAGCAGGGTCGGGTAGTCGAGGTCGGCGGCGCTGCTGAAGGTGGCGTGGTCGCGGTGCGCGGCGACCCAGACCAACCGCACCGGCCGGCCGGTCTCCGGGGCGTACGCGTGGTATTCGTGCACGCCGAAGCCGATCCGGCCGTTGTTGGCCACGAAGCACGGGTGGCCCTCGGTCATCCCGGTCTCGATGGCCTGGAAGTCGGCGCGGGCCAGTTCGGCCGCGCCCACCGCCGGCCGGTCCAGCTTGAACGCGGTGCCGGCCAGGGTGGAGGTGATCTCCTCCAGGTAGACGGGGAGCACCTGGTCGGTGAGGCCGAGCGCGCCGCGCAGTTCGAGGCAGAGGTCGACGGCGTCGGGCGGCAGGTCCTCGTCGCCGCGTCGCCGGGTGATGCTGTCCGGGTCGACCTGCCAGTGGTCGAGGGCGAAGCGGCGGGCGGTGAAGCGGTACTCGACCGTGCCGTCGTCGGTGCGGACGGCCCACCGGCCGTCTCCGGTGGCGGCGGGCTCGACCAGGCGTTCGTGGGTGAACTCGGCAAGCGCTTTGGCGACCAGCAGCCGGTTGGCGCGGGCCCAGGTGGCGGGGGTCAGGTGGGCCACGGCGGCGGCGGGGTTCACGCGGGCAGGTCTCCTCGGGTGGCGGCCAGGAACTGGTCGCGGGTGCAGACGCTGAGCAGGGCGTCCTTCTCCGGTTTGCGGATCGGGCCGACGACGGTGAACCCGACGGCGGCGTTGAGGGCGTGCACGGCGGTGTTGCGCACGTCGGGTTCGACGACGACCCGTCGGGTGGCCGGGTCGGTGAAGAGCCAGTCCAGGACGGTGGTGATGACGGCCCGGGTGAAGCCGTGCACCGGCTGGTCGGTGGGGGCGCAGAGGAAGTGCATGCCGACGTCGCCGCGCTGCGCGGGGTAGAGGCCGACCAGGTCGACCCGGGCCGGGTCGTAGCGTTCGGCGAGGAACGCCGGTTCGCCGCGCCACAGCCCGAGGTACGCGTCGTGGTGCGGGTGGTCGGCGATGCCCCGGTACTCCCGGGCGACCCGGTCGACGTCGGCGTCCTGCATCAGCCAGAACGCCGACTTCGGGTGGGTCACCCAGCGGTGCAGCAGCCCGGCGTCGCCCTCCGGGTCGAGGGTGCGCAGCGCGAACTCGCCGAGCGCGGGGTCGTGCCGGTGGTGGACGACGTGGGTCACGAGGCGCCGCCCGCCGGGACGCCGAACTCCTGGAAGGCGATCCGCTGCTCGATCGGGTAGTGCTCGCGCCCGGTCAACTCCCGGATGATCCAGGAGTTGCGGTACGGGCCCATGCCCAGGTCGGGTGAGGTGATGCTGTGGGTGTGGGTGCCGGCGTTCTGGAGGAACACCCTCCGGCCGGTGTGGTCGATGCTGTAGTTGCGGGCCACGTCGAACCGGCCGTGGGAGTCCCAGCGCAGCCGGTCGTGGATCGGGGCGAGGAACTCCGGCAGCCGGTAGTGGTAGCCGGTGGCCAGCACCAACCCCTCGGTGTCGAGGGTCAGGTCGTGCTCCTGTTCGATGTTGCGCAGCCCGAGGGTGTAGCGGCCGGTGCTCTCGTCGTACCGGGCGCTGGTGAGTTCGGTGTTGGTCAGCAGCCGGGTCGGCACCGGCCCGTGCACCCGGTGGGCGTAGAGCAGGTCGAAGATGTCGTTGATCAGGTCGGCGTTGATCCCCTTGAAGAGGTTCTTCTGGGTGCCCTCCAGCCGGTAGCGGGTCTCCTCGGGCAGGGCGTGGAAGTAGTCCACGTAGTCCGGTGAGGTCATCTCCAGGGTGAGCTTGGTGTATTCGAGGGGGAAGAAGCGCGGCGACCGGGTGACCCAGTTGAGTTGGTAGCCGTGGGTGCCGAGGTCGGTGAGCAGGTCGTGGTAGATCTCGGCGGCGCTCTGGCCGCTGCCGACGATGGTGATGCTGCGCTTGGTACGCAGCGCCGCCCGGTGTTCGCGGTAGCGGGAGTTGTGGATGACGTCGCCGCCGAGGCCCCGGCAGGCGTCCGGGACGTGCGGCGGGGTGCCGGTGCCGAGCACCAGGTGCCGGGCCCGGTGGGTGACGCGTTCGCCGTCGACCACGGCGTGCACCACGTACCGCTCGTCGGCGGGGTTGTACTCCACCGAGGTGACCCGGTGACCGAAACGGACCGAGGGCAGTTTCGCGGCGGCCCACCGGCAGTAGTCGTTGTACTCGTGGCGCAGCGGGAAGAAACTCTCCCGGATGTAGAACGGGTAGAGCCGTCCGGATTCCTTCAGGTAGTTGAGGAAGGAGTACGGGGAGGTCGGGTCGGCCAGGGTGACCAGGTCGGCGATGAACGGCGTCTGCAACCGGGTGGCGTCCAGCAGCATGCCGGGGTGCCAGTCGAACTCGTCGCGGGCTTCGAGGAACAGGCCGTCGAGGTCGTCGAGCGGCGCGGTCAGGCAGGCCAGCCCGAGGTTGTACGGGCCCAGCCCGATGGCGATGAAGTCGTGGGTCGACACAGGGGTTTTCTCCATGGCGGGTGGTCAGCCGACGGGGCTGGACAGCTCGGCGGTGGCCCGGGTGCGGGCGTACCAGCCGGCGTGTTCGGCGATCAGGTCGAGCACGTGGGCGATGTCGTCGAGGGTGGTCTCGGGGTTGAGCAGGGTGATTTTGAGGTGGTGGGCGCCGTCGACCTTGGTGCCGGCGACGAGGGCCGTGCCGGAGGCGGCCAGCGCCTCGCGGGCGTACAGGTTGGCGTCGTCGACGACGTCGCGGCCGGCGCCCGGCGGCAGGTAGCGGAACACCACCGTGCTCAGTTGTGAGCGGGTGACCACCTCGAAGCGGGGGTCGTCGGCGAGCAGCCGCCAGGCGGCGGCGGCGAGGTCGACCACCTCGTCGAAGAGCGCGCCGACCGCGTCCGCGCCCATGATCCGCAGGGTGAGCCAGAGCTTGAGGGCGTCGAAGCGGCGGGTGGTCTGCAGGCTCTTGTCGACCTGGTTGGGGATGCGCCGCTCGGCCATCCGGGCCGGGTTGAGGTAGTCGGCGTGCCAGGTGGCGTGGCGCAGCACCCGCCGGTCGCGCACGAGCAGGGCGCTGGAGCTGACCGGCTGGAAGAACGACTTGTGGTAGTCCACGGTGACCGAGTCGGCCCGTTCGATGCCGGTGAGCAGGTGCCGCCGGGTGGGCGAGACCAGCAGCCCGCAGCCGTACGCGGCGTCGACGTGCAGCCAGACCCCGGCGGCGGTGCAGATCTCGGCGATCCGGTCCAGCGGGTCGATGGTGCCGAAGTCGGTGGTGCCGGCGGTGGCGACCACGGCCAGCACGGTCTGGCCGTCGCGGCGGCACCGGTCGAGGGTCTCGGCGAGTTCGTCGGTGCGCATCCGCCGGCCGGCGTCGGTGGCGACGGTGAGCACCGCGTCGGCGCCGAGCCCGAGCAGCTTGGCGGCTTTCTGGACGCTGAAGTGCCCGGCGGTGGAGGTGATGATCCGCAGCCGGGACAGCACCTCGGGCCGGCTGGGCCGGTCGGTGCCGCCGCCGACGATCCGGGCGTACGCCTCCTCCCGGGCGAGCAGCAACGCGTGCAGGTTGGACTGGGTGCCGCCGCTGGTGAAGACGCCGTCGGCGGCCGGGCCGAGGCCGATCCGCTCGGCGGTCCAGTCGATCAGCCGGCGTTCGATCAGGGTGCCGCCGGCGCTCTGGTCCCAGGTGTCCAGGGAGGAGTTGACCGCGCTGAGCACCGCCTCGCCGAGCAGGGCGGGGATGACCACCGGGCAGTTGAGGTGGGCCAGGTAGCGGGGGTGGTGGAAGTAGACGGCGTCACGCAGGTAGACGTCGTGCAGTTCGTCGAGGGCGGCGGTGGTGTCGCCGAGCGGCCGGTCCAAGTCGATGCCGGCGATCCGGGGGGCCAACTCGTCGGGGGTGACGCCGGTGGCGGGTCGGTCCACCTCGGTCACCCGGGCGGCCACCCGTTCGATGCCCTGGGCGACGGCCCGTCGGTAGTCCGCGACGGTGCCGGCGTTGAGCAGGTGGGCGCGGGGCGGAAGGGGGTGCGTCCCGGTCACGGGGGCCTCGACGGTGGATCCGGGCAGGCTCATGGGCAGTCCTCGACGGTCGGTGACGGGCGCACTGGTAGGGACGGTGGGGCGGGGGCAGGTCGTCCCGGCGGCCCAGTTGATCTCGCGAGTTAGGCTACCCTAACCTAACCTCTTGTCAACGCCGACACCCGCCGGAGGGCGGAGGGCGGATCGGCCGGCAGGCGACGGGGGCAGCCGGGTGGAGGGTCAGCCGGGCACCCCGACCGACTGCGCCGCCGGCTCGGCCGTCCGGGTCGGCGCGACCCGGAACCGACGCTGGTGACCCAACCCCACCACCACGCCGAGGGCGACCAGCACGACCGAGGCGACCGCCACGGCGGGATAGCCGACCCGGTCGGCCGCGGCGAGGCCGATCGAGGCCGCGACGAACGAACAGACCAACCCGAACGACGACAGCACGGTGAAGTCGGTCCCCCCGGTCTCCGGCCGCGAGTAGTCCATGTTGACCACGTAGAGCACCACGTTGGCCACGGTGTACGCCGCCATGAAGCAGCACAGCGCGGCGACCGTCGTCCCCAGCGGGGCCCGCCCGTTCATCAGGGGCAGCAGCAGCGCCGTGGAGACCGCGAGGGCCGCTCCCCCGACGACGAGCAGCCGACCCCGGCCGAACCGGTCGACGCCGACCCCGGCGAGCAGGCCCGCCACGATCGCCGGGGCGCTGATCACCACGCCGGTGACCACGCCGATGCGGGCCAGCGACCAGCCCGCGTCGACCAGCGCCGGGGTGACCAGGGCATAGGCCGCGCCGGCTCCGGTGTAGACCAGCGGCACCACGCCGAAGGTCCACCAGCGGCAGCCGGGCTGCCCGAACACCGACAGCAACGCCCGGTACGCCTGCCCGGCGCCGGCCACCCGGGCGACCCGCTCCGGTTCCCGCAGCCGCCACACCACCACCAGCCCGACGGCGGTCAGCGCGGCCAGCAGCCCGATCGCCGGCACCCAGCCGTACCGGTCGTAGACCAGCACGCACGCGCCCCCGCCGAGCAGGTTGCCCAGGTAGCTCGCGGCGACCTGGATGCCGTTGCCGGCCCCCCGGGTCCCCTCGGACAGCACCCGGACGGCGACCGCGTCGACGGCGATGTCCTGGGTGGCGGAAAGGAAGACGTAGGCCGCGCAGATCGCCACCACCGGGCCCAGCTGCCGGGTCGGATCGGCGAACGGCAGCAGCGCCAGCAGGCTCAGCACCAGACCCGCCTGCAACGGCAGCAGCCAGGACCGGTAGTGCCCGTGCCGGCGGGAGCCGTACCTGTCGAGCAGCGGGGCCCAGAGGAACTTGAGCGGCCAGACCAGGCCGACGAACTGGAGCAGGGCCAGGGTGTCCAGCGAGGTGCCACCGTCACGCAGGATGGCGGTCAGCCCGACGGTGATGAACCCGATGCCGAGGTACTGGGTGACGTAGAGCGCGGTGAGCGTGCCGAGACGTCCCTTCACCGGGCGCTCCAGTAACCCAGCGAGGTCAGCTGCTGCCTGCCCACCCCGAGGGTGCGCCGGACGTGCCGGGTGAGGGCGCGGGTGCTGGCTGCCTCGCAGGCCACCCAGTAGAGGGCGTCCGGTGCGGCCGGGAGCGCGGCCTGGACGGTGTCGACGAGTTGCCGCCCGTCGTCGCCGCGCGGCACCCAGGTGACCCGGTGCTGGTCGCGGGCACGCAGGGCCAGCGCCCGTTCCCCCTCGTGGGCGTATTCCAGCCAGATCGTGGCGGGGGTGTCGGCGGCGGCGTCGAGCAGGCTGTTCACCGCCGGCAGCGAGGCGGCGTCACCGACCAGGTAGAGGTGGGCGGGCGCCGGGTCGGGCAGGGCGAAGGCGCTGCCCTGGAGGGTGGCGACGATGGTGTCACCGACCTGCGCGGTGCTCGCCCAGCGGGCCGCGCATCCGTCGTGCAGGGCGAACTCCAGGGTGAACCGGCCGGCCTCCGGTTCCGGGTCCACCAGCGTGTACGCCCGCTGGTGCGCCCGGCCGGCGTCGTCGAACCAGAGCCGGATCCACATGGTGGGGTGCACCTTGCCCGCCGCCAGCAGACCGCCGTCGTCCATCAGCAGACGCTGATAGTGCCCGCCGACCGACTCGGTGCCCCGCACGGTCAGCCGGAAGTCCCGGCCGCCCATGGCCTTGAGCACCAGGGCCTCCCAGTTCCGTTTCACACGCCCTCCAGGTAAGGTCCGCCTAAGTTAGGCGAGGGTAACTTAAACGAGGAGTCCTGTGGAGAGTGGGACCGGCATGCCGCCGGGCGACCGTCCGACCAGCGGCGTGCACCGCGACCGGTGGGGCGTACCGCACCTGTGGGCCGACACCGCCGACGAGCTGGCCCGATGGCAGGGCCGGGTGGCCGCCACCGACCGGGCCTGGCAGCTCGAGGTCGAACGCTGGCGGGCCGAGGGCCGACTCGCCGCCCACGTCGGCCCCACCGAACTCGACTGGGACCGGTTCGCCCGGCGGGCCCGCCTCGACGACACCGCCCGACGCTGCTTCGACCGGCTCACCCCGGCCACCCGGCGCTGGGTCACCGCGTACGCCGACGGGGTCAACGACGCGTTGCCGGCCGGCGCGGTGGCGGCCCCGGAGTTCGCCGCCACCGGCAGCACCCCCGGCCGGTGGCGACCCTGGACGCCGCTGGGCGTCTTCCTGGTCCAGCACATCCTGTTCGGCACCTTCCCGCAGAAGCTGTGGCACGCCCACGTCGCCGCCACCCTCGGCCCGCACGCCCGCGAGCTGTTCGCCGTCGAGGGGCCCGGCGGCTCCGGCAGCAACGCCTGGGCGCTGCCCGCCGACCCGACGACCGGTCGCGGGCCGGTCATCGCCGGTGACCCGCACCGGCTGCTCGAACTGCCCGGCATCTACCAGCAGATCCGGCTGGCCTGCCCCGAGTTCGACGTGGTCGGGCTGGCCTTCCCCGGCGTGCCGGGGCTGCCGCACTTCGGCCACGCCGGTGACGTCGCCTGGGCGGTCACCAACGCGATGGCCGACTACCAGGACCTCTACCGCGAACAGTTGCGCCGCGACGGCGACCGGGTGCTGGTCCGCGACGCCGACGGTTGGGTGCCGGCCCACCGGCACGTCGAGCGGATCGAGGTACGCGGCGGCGCGACCGAGACCGTCGAGGTGATCGAGACCCCGCGCGGGCCGGTGGTCGACCACGACCGGCACACCGGGGAGGCGCTCAGCCTGCGCACCCCGGCCCGGGTGACGGAGAGCCTCGGCTTCGAGGCGCTGCTGCCGCTGCTGCGGGCCCGCACCGCCGACGACGTCGCCGACGCGCTGCGTGGCTGGGTCGAACCGGTCAACAGCGTGCTCGTCGCCGACCGGCACGGCACGGTGCTCCAACTCGTCGCCGGCCTGGTGCCGCAGCGCGACGACCGGTGCCGACGGGAACCGGTGCCCGGCTGGGAGCCCCGCTACCGGTGGCGCGGCGACCACGCCACGGCCAAGCCCGTCGAGGTCGGCGGGCCGACGGTCTGCGCCAACGACCGCCGCGACGACACCGCCCACCTCGGCGTCGACTTCGCCCCGCCGCACCGGGCCCACCGGATCGGTGAACTGCTCGCCGACGGCGTCGACGTGCCCACCGTCCACACCGACACGCTGCTGGGGTCGACGGTGCTGCGGGGCCTGCTCGCCCGGCTCGACCCGGGGTCACTCAGCGGGCCGGCCCGACGGCTGCGCGACCGGCTGACCGGCTGGGACGGTCGGATGGCCGCCGACAGCACCGACGCCGGGGCGTTCGCCGCCTGGCGGGCCGCGCTGGTCCGGGGCCTGTCCGCGCACCCCGCCCTGGCCCCGTTGCACTCCCCCGGCGGCTACGACCCGCTCTTCGCCCCGTGGACCGACCCGCTGGCCCGGATCGGGCACGCCGTGGAAGGGGTCGTCGCCGGGCTGCCCCGCCTCGGCGGTGCGGTCGAACCGCTCGCCGTCGCCGCGCTGGAGGAGGTCGCGGCCGGCGACCCACCCGGCCCCTGGGGGCGGCGGCACCTGCTGCACCCGCTGCACCTCGGGGTGTCCGAGGTGGTCGCCGACCGGGTGGCCGCGATGCGTGACGGCACCGCGCTCGGTGGCGACACCAACTGCGTGCTGTCCACCTCCAGCGTGCCGGGGGTCTCCGACGCGTGCTGGCGCGGGCCGGTCGCCCGGTACGTGTGGGACCTCACCGACCGGGCGGCGAGCCGCTGGATCGTCCCCTTCGGTGTCTCGGGCCGCCCCGACGACCCGCACTTCGCCGACCAGTTGCCGCTGTGGGCCGCCGGTGGGCTGATCCCCGTCGGCACCGACTGGCACACCCTCACCCCCGCACCCCGAGACGAGGACCCCGTGACCTACCAGGAGCAGATCCCCGGCTTCGGTGAGTTGAGCCTCACCGTGGTCGACCCGGCCGCCCACGCCACGCTGCTGCACGGCTGGGTGACCGAGCCCCGCGCGACGTTCTGGGGGATGGGGTCGTACACCGTCGAGGAGGTACGCGAGGTCTACACGTACGTCGACGGGCTGAGCACCCACCACGCGTACCTGATCGGATTGGACGGCACGCCGGTGGGCCTGTTCCAGACCTACCAGCCGGAGGCCGACCCGGTCGGGGAGCGCTACCGGGTCCGCCCCGGCGACATCGGGATGCACCTGCTGCTCGCCCCGGGACGCCGACCGCCGCGCGGGCTCACCACCGCGATCGGCCCGGCGCTGGCCCGGTTCCTGTTCCGCGACCCGGGCCTACTGCGGATCGTGGTCGAGCCCGACGTGCGCAACCGGTTCGCGCTGCTGCGGCTGCAACGGGAGGGGTTCACCTTCGCCGACGAGATCGACATGCCCGACAAGCGGGCCCAACTGGCGTTCCTCACCCGGGAGCGGTTCGAGGCGGACCATCCCGTCCCGGCCTGAACCGGCTGGCGGACGGGCCACGACCGCGCGGTGGTGAGGCACGCGGGCAATACCGCGACCGCCACCGTGGTCAGGAACGCGGGCGCATCGTGGTCGCGCGGTGGGTCAGGGATGCGGGCGCACCGGGACCACGCGGTGGTCAGCTGCGCGGGCCCAGGAAGAGGCCGCCGCTGGCGTCGAGGACCTGCCCGGTGACCCAGCGTGCGGCGTCGGAGGCGAGGAACGCGACCACGTCGGCGACGTCACCGGGAGCGCCCAGCCGGTCGAGGGCCGTCATCGAGGTGATCAGGTCGGCCAGGCCCGGTGTGGCGAAGGCCGGTGCGTTGGTCGCGGTCCGGGTGGCGCCCGGCGCGACCGCGTTCACCGTGACGCCCCGGGGCCCGAGCTGGTTGGCCAGGGCCAGGGTCATCGTCTCCACCGCACCCTTGGTCATGGCGAACGACGTCTGGCCGGGGTTGGCCATCCGGGTCGCCACGGACGAGATCGTGATGATCCGACCACCGTCGCGTAGCAGTGGCAACGCCCGTTCGATGATGAAGTACGGCGCGCGCACGTTGACCGCGAACAGCCGGTCGAAGGCGGCCCGGGTGGTGCCGCCGAGCGGGCCGGCGGGCGGCGCCGCCGCGTTGTTGACGAGGATGTCCAGTGGCCGCCCGGCCAGGCTCGCCACCACCCCGGCGAACAGCGTCTCGACATCTCCGTCGACGCCGAGTTCCGCGCGGACGGCGTACGCCGTCGCGCCGTCGCGCCCGATCCGGTCGACCGTCTCCCGCGCGCCGTGCTCGTCGGCACCGTAGTGCGCGATGACTGCCGCTCCCTGCCCGGCCAGCCGGATCGCGATCGCCTGTCCGATGCCCCGCGACGCGCCGGTCACCAGTGCGGTCCTGCCACTCAGATCCCCCATGACGTGAGTCGCTCCCAACTTGGTAGTAACTATCACTACGGTAGTGTCTATCAGATGGACGAGCGGCACTCAACCCTGCGGGACCAGCGACGGGCCGAGACGCAGCGCCTGATCCAGGCGCACGCGGTGCGGTTGTTCGTCCGGCGCGGCTACGACGGCACGACGGTGAACGACGTCGCGGCGGCGGCGGGGGTGTCCCCGATGACTGTCTACCGGCACTTCCCGACCAAGGAGGACCTCGTGCTGGCCGACCAGAACGGGCCACTGGTCGCCGAACGCATCGCCGCGACACCGGCCGGCCAGCCCCTCGTCCACCGCATCGGCGTCGCGCTCGTCGATGCGGCACGTACGCTCACCGCCGGTGACGACCGGTTCCTGCTGGCCCGCCTGCGGCTGATGATCTCGACACCCGCCCTGCGCGCCCGCCACCTGGACAACCACCACCTGCTGCAACAGGCCATCGTGGCGGGACTCGGCGACGAGGCCGACGACCCGGAGGCGGCCTTCCGCGCCGCGGCGGCGGCCAGCGCCTGCCTGGCCGTCATGCACACCGCGCTGGTGCGGTGGGCCCAGGACGACGGACGCACCGACCTGGCCGACCTGATCGCGGCGGCGCTCGCGGCGGCCTTCGGCGACGCCCCGTCCCGAGCGCGGTGACCCCGGCCGGGTGGGCGCTGCCCTAGGCTCCCCGGATGGTCATGAGCGCACAGGACGTGGTGGGGCTCATCGAGTCCGACCCGGCGGCGATGAGAGTCCTCCGGGCCACGGCCGGCCTCGGCCTGCCGGACTGGTGGATCGGTGCCGGCTTCGTCCGCAACCTGGTCTGGGACGCGATCAGCGAGCTGCCGGCCCTGCCGCCGCGCGACGTGGACGTCGCCTACTTCGACCCGCAGGAGCGGGACCCCGGTGTGGACGTCCGCACCGAGGCCTGGGCCGCGACGGTGCTGCCCGGGGTGCCGTGGGAGATCCGCAACCAGGCACGGATGCACCTGCGCAACCGCGACGGTCCCTACCTCGACACCCTGGACGCGATCTCGCGCTGGCCCGAGACGGCAACCTGCATCGCGGTCACCCTGCGTGGCGACTCGGTTCACCTGGTGTGCTGCCACGGCGCGGCCGACCTGGTCGGCATGGTCGTCCGGCCCTCGCCGGCCTTCGACCACGCCGCAGGCCGCGCGAAGGTGCGCGAGCGCGTGACGGCCAAGGGATGGTGCGGCCGGTGGGCCAGGCTGCGACTGGAGGTCTAGCGCCACGCCGGAGTTTTCGGGGTGCCGCACCGGGTCCGGCCGTCGACCCCGGTGGCAGGTAGACCGGTGAGCGGCACGACGACTCGTCGGAACGACTAATCCGGTCGCGTACGGACCGGTCCGCGAGGACGATGAGGCGATGTCCGGCACCCCTGAGGGATTCACCTACCGTCTCCGCAAGAACGGGGACGTGGAAGTGCTGCACCACGGCCGCCCCGCCTCGGTGCTCCGCGGCGCCGCCGCAGCCCGGTTCCTGGTCGACGTGGACAGCGACGATCCGCAGGAGCTGATGGCCCGCCTCACCGGCAACTACAAGCACGGCAACGAGCGCACGGCCAAGCGGCACCCCCGCAACCGGGACCGCTAGCACCGCCCCACGGTCAGGTGGCATCGCATCCCGCTCCGGTCGGCGCGGGTGCCCCGAGGGCGGACCGACCCCGTGGGCTAGCCGTCGAGGAGCTGCTCGCGCAGGATGTCCGCGTGCCCGCAGTGCTGGGCCAACTCCCGCAGCACGTGCAGGTACACCCACCGTAGGGGTAACGGGCCCCGCCGGTGCCCGGACAGGATGTCGTCCAGACCCAGCGTGGCCGTCGCCCGCCGCGACGCGGCACAGGCCTCCCGGTGGGCCTGCCGCACGGTGGCGATCGTGTCGTCGTCGGCGAGGACGAACGACTCGTCCGACGTCGCGGGGAGACCGATCTCGGCGCGCGAGCGACCCGTGACGGCCTCGTCGAACCAGACCTTCTCCACGAAGGTCGCGTGCTTCACCAGACCCAGCAGCGTGGTCGGGGAGGCCACCAACGACCGCCGTGCCTGTTCCTCGGTCAGCCCGTCCAGGCACCTGTCGAGCGCACCGCGATGCTCGTCGAGGAACGCCTCGAACTGGGCCCGGAGCGGCTGGGCGACCACCTGGTCGGCGAAGGTGGGCGGGAAGGCAGGCATGGGAGCAGCATTCCAGATTCGCCCGTGGCGATGGGGGTGCGCGACGCGGGTGCACGCCGGTGGCACCGCGGCCGGCCCGGATGCCGGCCACCGGCCCGGGCTCGTCCGGGAGCGCCGGATGCCGCTTCGCGCCGGGTGGTCGGAACCCCGGGAACTGTCGTACCCGTGACCCATGATCTTGTGGTCACGGCGACGCCGGCCCCGGCCGGCGCACGCCATCAACCATGGTCGACGCCGTGTTGCGGCGGGTGGGAGGACGTGCGGTGACGGACACTGACGGGGCCGCGCGGCGGCGGAGCGTGCTGGCGGTGGTGCCGCCGGCCCGGCCCCGCAAGCTGGCCAAGGTGCCCTTCGTCGAGCTGGCCGACGGGCGGTTGCAGGGAGTGGTGTCCAGCGGGTCCGACATCGAGCGGGTCTACGTCTCCTCGGTGACCGCCGGCAGCCACGCCTACCACTGCAGCACCAACAACAACCGGCCCTGCGGCGGGCTGCGCGGCGCACCCTGCAAGCACCTGGAGTCCCTCGCCGACGAGGCCGTGCTCCAGTACGGCGTCGACCGGGTGGCCCGCTACCTGCGGGTCGACGCCGGTGAGGGCACGCAGACCGGCGTCGAGCTGCTGTCGCGGCTCGACGCCCGGCACGAGCCGACCTCGGCCGCGGTGGTGTTCAGCCGCTTCCTGCGCCACCTGGCCTACCTGGAGCTCCCGGCCAGCACGACCGTGCTGCCCGAGTTGCACTGGTTCCCGTCCACCGGGGCGGGTCGCTGATGCTCGGCACGCAACTGGCGCAGCTGCGCGACGGCACCCCCACCGGGCTGACCGACGCCGACGACGTGGTCGCCGGATTCGACGACGCCCTGCTGCGGGGCTTCGCCCGGGTCGGCGAGCAGGACGCCGCCGCGTTGACCGCCCTGGCCGACGCGGTGGCGGGCACCCCGCTGGGCGAACGGGTGGCCGAGGCGGTCGGCAAGGTGACCGCCGGGTCGGTCGGGCAGGAACACCTGGCCGCGCTGGCCGGGGCGCGGTCGGCCCTGCTCGGCGCGGCCCACGACGCCCTGCTCGACCAGCTCGACACCGCCCTCGGGCGGCACCGGGCCCCGTGGACCCCGACCGGCGCAGCGGGTGACCCCTCCCCCGCCCGCGCCGCAGCCCGGTCCTGGCTGCACGAGACCGCCCTGGCCGGCTGGCGGGGCATCGACCACGAGGTGCTCTCCGCCGTCGGCACGCCTGTCGAGGCGGCGCTGGCCGAACCGCAGTCGCGCCGGCTGGCGGTGCTGCTCGACGGGTTCGCCGCCGAGCTGCGGGCCGGGCTGCCGGTGGCGACCATGGCGCAGGTGCCGGTACGCCGCTGGGCGGACCTGTGGTCCCGGGCCGTGCTGCTCGCCCAGGACGGGCCCGCCCCGGTGACCGCCATCGAACGGGTCACCGGTCGGCTGCTGCCGTTCGGGGTCGACGTCCACGAGCACGAGACCGCCGTCCAGGTGCAACTGCACGCGATCCTCGAACCGGCCGACGACACGCCGCCCCGGCTGGTCCGGGTGACGGTGGGCGCGGCCAAGGTCGCCACGATCGGTGGGCCGGCGGTGTGGCGGCTGCTGTCGGCGTACCCGGTGCTGCTCACCGCGATCGCGCAGCGCCGGGCGCTGACCGTCACCGACCTGCCGGCGCAGGACGGCGACCTGCACTGGGTCGACGGGCAGGCGCAGGTGGGCGAGCCCGCCGACCCGTTCGCCACCGCCCGGGTCCTGCTGGGCACGGCGACGGCGACGGCGCTCCCGCCGCTGGACCGGCACCCGGTGGCGATCGCCGAACCGGTGCTGCTGGAGGGCTACACCGTGCACGACGACGCAGCAGCGATCGACCTCGACGGGCACCGCCTCGCGGTCGCCCTCGACCGGCTGCCGGCCGGCGGGCCGCTCACTCCCGCACTGGTCGCCGCGTCGTCGACCTGCCTGGGCCTGATCCGCTGGGACGACGGCCGGTGGCTGCTACAGCCGCTGGCGGTGCAGGCCACCGTCAAACGCCGGCCGGTCGAGGCGCACAACGGTGACTGGGCCGACGGGGTGACCGATCCCAAGGTGGCCAAGGCCGAGTCCCGGGCGGGCGACGCCGTGGCCGTACTGCGCGAACGCGCGGGACGGTTGCTGCGCCGATGAGCGAGCCCACAGCGATGAGCGACACCGTACCGGCGGGTGACGCCGTGCAGCCGGGCGACCTCGCCGCCGCCAACCGTCGGCAGGTGCTCTACTGGCGGCTGCTGGGTCGGCTCTTCGACCCCGACGAGCAGCCCACGCTGGAGTCGGCGAGCGTGGCCGTGGTCGACGACCTCGGCCTGCCCGCCGCGCTGCTGGACCCGACAGTCTCGGTGGACACCGTCCTGCAGCGCTTCCCCGTGCTCGCCGACGAACTGCGCGGCCTGCTCGTTGCCGAGCCCGCCGCGGGCGCCGACGACGCCGACGGCCGTGCCACCGGTGGCGACGGCGAGGGCCCGCCGGCCGACGGGGCGACGGAGCCTGACGGGGCGACGGCGGCAGCCGGTGTCACCGCCGAGGGGGACGCCACGACCGACGGCGGTCACCCGGCGGCCGGCGACCTCGGCGCACACCGGCCCGGCACGGCCGAGGTACGCCGGGCCGCGCTGGTGTCGAAGCTGCTGCTCAACGTCTTCGGCACCGGGTCCGGGCCGGTCAGCGCCGGCCAGTTGGCCCGCTGGCAGGCCGACGCCGGTTGGTTCGAGCAGGCGCTCGGCTGCCCCCCGGGTGAGCTGCGTCGGCAGGGCGGCACCGGGCTGGGCGGCACCCTCGCCGGGCTGGAGGGCGACCTGGTCCGCCGGATGCACCTGCGGGAGGTGCTGGCCGACCCGAAGCTGGCCGCCCAGCTCACCCCCAGCATGTCGCTGATCGAGCAGCTGCTGCGGGACAAGGCGAACCTGTCCGGGGTGGCGTTGGCCAACGCCAAGTCGCTGATCCGGCGGTACGTCGACGAGGTCGCCGAGGTGCTGCGTACCCAGGTCGAGCAGACCAGCGTCGGCACGATCGACCGGTCGGTGCCGCCGAAGCGGGTCTACCGCAACCTCGACCTCGATCGCACCATCTGGCAGAACCTCACCAACTGGAGCCCGGAGGACGAGCGCCTCTACGTCGACCGGCTCTATTACCGGCAGACCGCCCGCAAGACCACTCCGTCGCGGCTGATCGTGGTGGTGGACCAGTCCGGGTCGATGGTCGATTCGATGGTCAACTGCACCATCCTCGCCTCGATCTTCGCCGGGCTGCCCAAGGTGGACGTGCACCTGATCGCGTACGACACCCGGGCGCTGGACCTGACCCCGTGGGTGCACGACCCGTTCGAGGTGCTGCTGCGCACCAAGCTCGGCGGTGGCAACGACGGGCCGGTGGCGATGGCGATGGCCCGTCCGAAGATCGTCGAGCCGCGCAACACGGTCATGGTGTGGATCTCGGACTTCTACGAGTTCAACCGCTCCCAGCCGCTGTTCGACGGCATCGAGGCGGTGCACCGCTCCGGGGTGCGGTTCATCCCGGTCGGCTCGGTCAGCAGCTCCGGCCAGCAGAGCGTCAACCCGTGGTTCCGGCAGCGCCTCAAGGACCTGGGCACCCCGGTGCTCTCCGGTCACATCCGCAAACTCGTCTTCGAGCTCAAGAGCTTCCTCACCTAGGAGAATCACCCCTCATGTCCGAGATGTTGCGTGCCCCCGCCGAGGTCAAGTACGCCGACGAACTCGACTACCTGGAGTCGGTCGACACCGGCCCGAAGCCGTTCTCGTGGCGGTTGAGCCCGCGCATGGTGCGGCTGTTCGTCCTCGGCTCGGAACGGGCCGACGGTCTGGAGCGGGAGATCCCGCAGAAGTGGTTCGGTGACCGCAGCTTCGTCGAACGCAGCATCGTGACCCTGGCGTCGGACCGGGGCCTGCTGCTCATCGGCGACCCCGGCACCGGCAAGAGCTGGCTTGCCGAGCTGCTGTCCGCCGCGATCTGCCGCAACTCGACGCTGGTGGTGCAGGGCACCGCCGGCACCACCGAGGATCACATCAAGTACTCGTGGAACGTCTCGATGGTCATCGCCAAGGGGCAGTCCCGGGAGTCGATGATCCCGTCGCCGATCATGACGGCGATGGAGCAGGGCGTGGTGGGCCGCTTCGAGGAGCTGACCCGCTCCACCAGCGACGTGCAGGACGCGTTGATCTCCATCCTGTCGGAGAAGTACGTCTCCATCCCCGAGCTGAACGACGACAACATCGTCTTCGCCCAGCCCGGTTTCTCGATCATCGCCACCGCGAACAGCCGGGACCGGGGCGTCAACGACCTGTCGTCGGCGTTGAAGCGCCGGTTCAACTTCGTCCGGATCCCGGTGGTCACCAACAAGCGCAGCGAGGCGGAGATCGTCCGGTTCCGCACCGAGGAGCTGCTGCGCCGGCACCGCATCGAGCTGGACGTGCCGCCCACCCTGCTGGACATCCTGTTGCAGAGCTTCGCCGACCTGCGGGCCGCCGCCGCGTCGGCGACCAGCGACGACGAGAAGCTGGAGTCGGCGCTGTCCACCGCCGAGCAGATCGGCGTGCTGGAGGACGCCATCCTGCACAGCCAGTTCTTCGGCGACCGGTCCCTGCGGGTGGAGACGCTGGCCTCCTCGCTGGTGGGGTCGTTGGCCCGACGCAGCCCGGAGGACCTGGCGATCCTCAACAAGTACCTGCACGGGGTGGTGGAGCCCCGGGCCAAGAAGGACGGCGAGGGCTGGGCCGGCTTCCTCGACGGCGGTCGCCAGGCGATCGCCTCGCTGTCGTGACCACCGCCGACGCCGGCACCGCCACGCCGCCCGCGACCGCCGTCGCCGGCACCGGCGGGGTGACCGCCGGGCCGTTCGGGGCGTTGCGGGAGCAGCTCACCGATGCGGCGGCCACGTTCGCCGGCTCCGCCGACGCGCTGGCCGGCATCCTCGCCGGCATCGTCGACGACGTCGACCGGGCGCTGGGCGAGCGGTTGGAGATCTTCCCGGTCTGTCACCACTCGCCGGCCTCGGCGCTGGCGATGGTACGTCGGCTGCGGCACAGGCAGCCCAAGGTGATCTATCTGGAGCTGTGCGAGGATCTGCAGCCGCTCCTGGGCGAGCTGCGCAACTGCCGGCTGCCGGTGGCGGTGCAGGCGTTCGCCTCCGAGTTGGACGGCTTCCCCGCCGAGTGGGGGCCGCTGAGCGTCGTCGCCCCGGTCACCGAGGCATCCGCCGAGTACCAGGCGATCGCGTACGCGTTGGAGACACCCGGGGTGGAACTGGTGCTGGTGGACCGCTCCACCGACCACGTCTTCCAGTGGTCGCCGCGCGACGACGCCGAGTCGGCGGCAGCCACCGGGCCGACGGCAGCCACCGCGTCGACCGGCGGCGCGGGTGAGCAGACGGCGCTGCACGGCGACGCGGTCGGCGTGGAGATCGGTGACCTGCGGCCCCGGTTCGCCGAGTTGGAGGCGTACCTGTTGCACCACGGCAAGGTGCGGCACTGGTCGGAGTGGTGGGACCAGTACGTCGAGCGGCCCCTCACCGGCGCCGACCACGACACCTACCGACAGGTGATGGTGTTGATCGGCAGCCTGTTCCGCCGGTTGCGTCCGGCCGGGTCGGACCGTACCGAGCGCGACGAGGACCGGGAGCGCTACATGTGGACCCGGATGCGGGAGCACCTCGCCGCGTCCGGGGTCGACCCGGCGGACTGCCTCTACGTGTGCGGGGCGTTCCACGCCGCCAGCCGGGTCGCTCAGTTCGGCATGGACTCCCCCGCCCCGGACTTCGAGATCAGCCCCCGGACCGGCACCCGCTGGCGGTACGGGCTGATCCCGTCGAGCCACTCGGCCATCGAGGCGCAGTTCGGCCTGGCACCGGGCTCGGTGTCGATCGCCGCCGCCACCTGGACCAAGGCGGTGAGCGGCTCGGGCCTGACCCCGTACCGGCTCGACGGCCAACGGGGTGGGAAGACCCGGGGCCGGCGCAAGGCTGTCGCGGCGGTAACCGCGCCGGCCGGGCCGGTCGCCGACCGGCTCACCGGGTTCCTCGCCGCGCCGCCGCCCCTGGACGGGCTCGACGAGGCGGAGCTGCGCGGCTGGTGCGTCGACATCGTCCGGCTGGCCCGCCGCAACGGCTACCTGGCCAGCACCGCCGACGCGATCGCGGTGTTCGAGACCTCGATCCTGCTGGCCGGGTTGCGTAACCGGGCCCGACCCACCCCGTACGACTTCGCCGACGCGGCGGTGACCTGCATCGAGAAGGACGTGGTGCCGGGCCGGCGGGACGTCCGGCGGCTCTGCGAGATCCTGCTCGGCGGGGACCGGATCGGGCAGGTCGGCTACGACGCCCTGCCGCCGCTGGCCCGCGACGTGCTCGACCGGCTCCAGCCACTCGGCCTGGACCTGGAAAAACGCACCATTCAGCGGGCCCTGCTGGACCTGCACGCCACCCCCGCCCTGGCCGGCTGCTCGGATCTGCTGTGGATGCTGCGGCACCTGCTCCCCACCGACGCCGTCCGCCCGATCATGGGTGAGCGCCGGTTGGGACACCGGTCGATCCAGGAGAGCTGGGACCTGGCGCTGGGCCGCCACCAGCGGGCGCTGATCGAGCTGGGCTACGAGGGGGTGACCGTCGAGCAGGTGCTGGAGCAGCGGCTGCGCCGGGCGGTCCGGGGCACCGACGCGACCGCCGCCGGTGCCCTCGCCGCCGTGGAGGACGCCATCCGGTTGCTGAACAGCCCTCGGTTGGTCGACGAGCTGGGCACCCGGGCGGTGGAGCTGCTGGCCACCGAACGCACCGTGGACGACGCCCCGGAGGTGCTGCGGCGGATCCGCCGGTTGTTGGCCCACCACCGGGCCACCGCGCCGACCCTGCCGGCCTGGTGCGCGGCGTTCGTGACGACTGGTTACGCGCACTACTGCACCCTGCTGCCCACCGCGTTCGTCGAGGAGGAGACCGGGGTCCGGCAGGTTGGGGCGATGTTGGGCTTCCTGTTCAGCATGGAGAGCCTGGCGCTGTCCCTGGGCTGCGACCGGTCCCAGCTCGAACTCGCGGTGGCCCAGTCACACCCGCAGAGCCCGGCCAAGGTCGCCCTGCTCTGGGCGGCCCGCCACCAGCTCGGTCTGCTGCCGCTGGCCGAGTTGCGGGGCCGCTGCGCCGAGTTGCTGGCCAACCCGCTGGTGGTGCCGGCCTTCCCGCAGTACCTCTCCGGTTTCGTGCACGCGCTGGAACCGGTGCCGGGGCTCGCGCCGTTCGTGGTGGAGACGATGTCCACCGCGTTCGCCCGGTTGCCCGACCCGGTGCTGCTGCCCTGGCTGCCCACCCTGATCACCACCCTGCGCCAGCACGGGCCGGAGCTGGTGCCGATGCTGGTCCGGGAAGCGGCGCGTACCTTCCCGGGGACGCTGCCCGCGCTGGACGCCTGGGTGCCGCCGTGGCTGGCCCCGGCCCCGACGCCCGCGCCGACGGCGGTGCGGGCCGGACCGGTGGGGCAGGTGCACACCCTGCTCGGCGCACATCCGGCGGCGGTGGACGCGGTCGCCGGGCTGCTCGGCTGCGACGGCGGATGGTCGGAGCCGCAGGCGACGCCGGCCGGGTCGCCGGGGTCGGCGCTGATGGCCGCACATCCGGACACCGTCGAGGCGGTCGCGGCACTGCTCGGCGGCGGGTGACCGGGTCGCCGTGGGCTACCGTACCGGCGGGGTGGTGCTGGTCCGGTTGTGACGGCCTGCCATGCGCTGCCGGGTGTGGGACGGGACACGGCAGCGCATGGCCGATCCGGGCGGACGGCGACGCCGGAGGCTCACCGCCGTCGCCGTCCGCTGTGCGGGTGCCCGCCGGGGCGGGTGGTTACGGCTGCTTGAGTTGCAGGGCGAGGTCTACGACCACCTGGGCGAATGCGCCCGTGGTGCTGGCCTCGCCGGTGAGCGGGTCGATCGCGTACAGCCGGCTGGGGCCGGTGCCGTTGAGCACGGCGTAGCCGGTGTTGCCGACGGCCCGGCCGCCGCGGATCGTGCTGTAGATGTCGAAGCCGGCCCGCTGATCGGCGTCGACTCCGAGTTTGCCGGTGGCGGCGAGCTGGCCGGAGTTGGCCGGGGACTGGACGGCGACCTGGTCACCGGTGGTGTCGATGTCGAACAGGGTGGTGGCGGTGTTCGGGTTGAGGTCGTTGTTGGTGTAGGCCGCACCGGTCACCCCGAGGGCGGTGCCGACTGCGGGCGGGAAGGTGAGCGTTCCGTCGACGAGGGTGGTCCCGCCGAAGTTGACGTTGTGCCGCAGGTTCTGGCCCGTGTCGCTGATGATCCGCAGCCGGTCGGCGGCCGGGTTGAAGTCGACGCCGAAGTACGTTCCGCTGAGGGCGACGGTCAACTGGCTGACCTGCGTCGCGGTGGCGTCGCGGGTGGACAGGGTGTAGATGCCGCCGGCGTCGCCGACGCCGTAGAGCCGGCCGTCCTGGACCCGGTAGTCGATGCCGACCAGGGTCTCGGCACCGGGTAGATCGACCGTGCCGATGGTGCAGGTCAGGTTCGGCCGGTTGGCCGCAAACTTGACGAGTTGCTGGTCCTCGGTCAGGCCGACCCCGACGAGGCCGTTGCGGCCACCCAGGTTGAGCAGGTCCCACAGGATCGAGCAGGTGCCGGCGGCCAGCGACGGACGGCCGGCGGATGCAGCACCTGACGACGGGCCGGCCGGCACGGCGGCGGCTGGGGCCGGGATGGCCGACAGTCCGACGACGACGGCCACTCCGGTCAGCAGCCCTCGATGGAGGAGATGGCGCATGGGAGAACCTTTCGGGTAGGAGGCGAGCGAGTTGCTCGGCAGGGGCGGCGGCCCGGACCACCCCAAAGGGAGACGCTTGGATGCGTTTTCCCTGCTCAGACCCTATATGGCGAACTTTGCTGCAGACTGTCGGATTGGCTACTCTATCGGCGATCTCCGACCTGTATGCACATTCGGCGGCGCGGTGGTCGCCGCCGCGCGGCGGGGAGCGACCGGGACGCACGGCGGTCGGCAGGCGATGGCCCCGGGTACGGGCGACGACCACACCCGGGGCCATCGCTCAGGCGTCGAACCTGCCGGTCTTGACGCCCTCGATGAAGCCGCCCCACTGATCCGCGCCGAACGTCAGCGCCGACCCCTGCCGGTCCTTGCTGTCCCGGACCAGAACGACCTGGGGCGGGGTAGCCACCTCGACGCAGTTTCCACCTCCGTTGCTACGCGTGGACTTTTTCCAGGTGAGCGGGGTCATGTCTGTTCCTCTGCGATCGATGCCATCAGCTTGCGGGATTGCGCCTCGGTCAGCGCCGGCTTCTCCATGATGGCCCACGCCTCTCCGTACACGGCGACCTCACCAGGCTTGTCGAGGTAGAGCGCACCCGTGAGGCTGTCGGAGTAGACGATCGACGGCTCAGCTCCCTTTGCGAAGTCGAGAACCGTGAACGTGCCGCTGGTCATGTTGCCTCGATGCAGGCCCGCAGTGAACGGGATCACCCGGAGGGCGATGTTTGGTTGTCTGCTCACCGTGATCAGGTGCTGTAGCTGTTCCGCGTCCACCCCTCGCCGCAGAACAGCCTCGTCGAGCAGGACGTCGAATTGCGGAGCGCGCGGTGTGGTCCGGGTCAACAGCGCCTGCCTTCCGAGGCGTACTGCAACACCGCGCTCGATCTCCGCACGGGTCATATCCGGGCGGGCCACCTCGAAGACGCGGGTCGCATACGCCTCGGTCTGCAAGAGGCCGGGAACGAGCTGCGTTTCGTAGCTGCGGAGCCGTGCGGCTGCGGCTTCCAGTCCCACGTACAACTCGAACCACTCGGGGATGGCGTCACCGTAGGAGTGCCACCAGCCGCGTCCCTTCGTCTCCTTGGCGAGGCCCATCAACGCCTCGGTGATCTGCGGTGACGCTCCGTAGACCTTGCACATCGCCTCCACGTCGAGCGACCGCATCGACGTTGCACCGGTCTCGATGCGCCAGATCTTCGGCGTCGACCACTCCAGCGCATCGGCTGACGCCTTCACCGTCATGCGAGCTTCCTCGCGGAGTTGCCGAAGATACCGCCCGAGCTGCCGCCTCGGGACCGTCGAGCCGGTGTCCATCGTCACTGACCACTCCCCTCCCTGACTACATACCGGGCGACATCTGCACTCGGCATGTAACACCTGCTCATCACGCTTAGCAATAGAACCTATCAAGCTGAAACCATCTCTAGCGTTTCATCCAATATGTAATATTGCATTTCCTATCCTCGGCGGTGAACGATGGCGCTGGGTGTGGTGGTCGGATGACCGTGCGTGGCCCGGCTACCACGCCCCTCACATATGAGGAGGGGCAGATGGGCGGACGCGTCACCTACGTCGAGTACCTGACCGCCGTGGCGCTGACACTGCGGCGCAGGCATCGGCCGGTGTGGTCCGCCGACCGCAGGCAGATCGTCTGCCGCTGCGGCAACGACCTGCCCTGTCAGGTCCGGCACCGCGTGCCGATCAATCGGGGCCACTGGCCGAGGGAGGAACGATGACCGCCCACAGCCCGGTGCCGCCCATCTGGAGTTGCGCGGGCTGCTCGCTCCCGTGGCCCTGCGCCACTCGACGGCAGGAGCTGCGGGCGGAGTTCGACGGCGCTCCGGTCTCCCTCACGATCTACCTGGCGTCGTATCTCACCTGGGCTGCCGAGGATCTGACCTGGGTGCAGGCGGGCGTGTGGTATCGGCGGTTCATCGGGTGGGCCCGGTGACCACACCCCGCTCCGGTGACCTGCTCCAGGTGACCCGGGCGGCCAGCGTGCAGTTCATCAAACCGATCATGTTCCGGGTGATCCGGGTGCTCGACTGGCCCACGTACGACGGCTGGATCTGGCTCGACGGCTACCAGCTCGACGCTCGGAGCGATGCCGTCGCGCGTCGGTCGATCTTTGTACAGCCGACGGGGTTGGTGATCCCACGGCGAACGGCCCCGGCACCCACGGGCCGGCCGACGCCCACCCGAGACCCTCGCGGTCGCTGCCGATCCGTCGGTACGTCGCCGCAGGTCGGACGGTGATCGGATGCCCCCATCGCGCTACGCGACGGGACGCCCACCTTCGGGCGCGGACCGGCCGCCCGGCCCTCGGCTGGCCGGGCGGCGTTCACGCCGCCCCCGACCGCCGTGCAACGGCCGTTCACCGCCCTCTCTCAGGCTTCGTGATCGACACGGTTACCACCGGATCGAGCGGAAGGCTCCGCAGTGCAGCACAGGGAATCCGAGGACGCCACAGGCGGTCAGCTGTCGCGCCGCCAACTGGTGAAGTACGCGGGCGTCGGCGCGACGCTCGCCGCCGCCGGCCCGTTCGTGGGGGTCGAGGCGGCCCACGCCGACCCGGACCGGCAGGATCAGGCGCAGGCCGGCCCGGGCCGACCCGACAACCGGGTCTGGCGGGCCGGCGACCACCACATCCACTCCGAGTACAGCGGGGACTTCGACACCTCGACGAACCCGCCGACGTTCCGCAAGGGCGCCGACGCGGTCTACCCGATCGTCACCAACGCGATCATGGCGAAGAACTTCGGGCTGACCTGGGCGATGTGCACCGACCATGGTGGACCGACGCACTCCAAGGTCAACCTGGAACAGGCGTACCCCGATCTGCTGCGGTCCCGCCGGCTGGTGCCCGAGGTGTTGCAGTTCTGGGGGATGGAGTTCGACGCCCCGGCGATGGACCACCACACCCTGATGATTCCCCGGCACGCCGACGAGGCGAAGCAGCTCTTCGAGCTGGAGAGCCGGTTCGCCAAGCGGGACCCGTTCCCGGCCGACCCGGGCCGGGACACCGAGGCCAAGATGGTGGAGTTCCTCAAGGTGGCGCGGAACATGCCGCACAAGCCGCTGGTGATCGCCCACCACACCTCCCGTTCGGCGACCGGGCTCGGGGTCTACGGCCAGGACCTGCCGCACGAGTTCCGCAACGGCAACGACGCGGCCCCGGACGTGTACGTCGGCTTCGAGGGCGCCCCGGGCCACCAGGCGGGCCCGCTCAACGGCAGCGCGCGCGGCGGCTACGGCAACCACCCCACCTACGGCGGCTACGACCAGGCGACCGCCCGGGTCGGTGGGCTGTGGGACGCGCTGCTCGGGGAGGGGCGGCACTGGTGGATCACCGCGACCTCCGACTCGCACGTGCACTGGACCCGGGGCGGCACCGACTTCTGGCCGGGTGAGTACAGCAAGACCTACGTGCTGGCCCGGCAGGAGTACCACGACATCATGGACGGCCTGCGGCACGGGCGGATCTTCGTCACCACCGGCGACCTGATCAACCGGCTCGACGTCACCGCCAGCAGCCAGGGGCACTCGGCCGCAACGGGCGAGACCATCACCGTCAGCCGGCGCAACCGTACCGACGTGGACGTCGTGATCCGGTTCCGGCCGCCGGCCGGGACGAACGGCAACGGGGACCGCCCGCAGGTCCGGCGGGTGGACCTGATCGTCGGACAGGTCACCGGACCGAGCGTCGACCGGGACGCCGACACCAACCCCACCACCGCCGTGGTGGCCCGGTTCGGCCCGCGCGACTGGCAGCAGCAGGGCGCGCAGTACGTCATCCGGCACACCCTGCGCGACGTCGGGACCGACAGCTACCTGCGGGTACGCGGCACCAGCACCGACGAGGCCGAGCCGCTCGCCGACGGGCTGGAGAGCCCGTGGAGCGACCTGTGGTTCTACTCCAACCCGGTGTTCGTCCGGGTGCGCTGACCCACCGGGCCCGTCGACACCGTCGCGGTGTCGACGGGCCCGGCAGCCGGTCCCCCCGCCGGGATCACCACGCCCGCCCGCCGGCCGGCCCAGGGCTGATCCAGTGTGGATCGCCGATCGTCCGGGTCGCGCCGGCCGTGCCGCAATTGGCAGATCGCGTACCGCCGCCCGGTTGTGAATCTTGACCACCCGAAAGCGCAGGTCATACGCTCCGGGCGCCCTTGATTCATTTCCCGGGAAGGGAATCGGGACGCCTCATGCGAACTCCGCTCATCCGCTCCACATTGCTCTCCTCCCCACGGTTGGCCAGCGCCGCCGCCATCGTCCTGCTGGCCGGCATCACCCCCCTGGTGGTCGGCCCGCCCGCCGCGGCGGCACCCCCGACGACCTGTAGTACCGATCCCACCGACCGGCTGGCCTCGGTGCCCAGCCCGGAGAGCTTCCTCGGCTTCCCGCTCGGCACCGGCCAGGAACGGGTGGTCACCAACGAGGAGGTGCGGGGTTACCTCACCGCCGTGGACACCGCGTCGAAGCGGGTCGTCACCGGCGTGATGGGCACCAGTGTGCTCGGCCAGCCGCTGCCGTACGCGATCGTGTCCAACGAGCGCAACGTGCGGCCGGCCGTGCTCAAGGGCATCGCCGAGGACGTCCGCTCGCTGCGCGACCCCCGGGTACTCGACCAGCAGCAGGCCGGTGAGATCGCCGAGGCGGCGCCGGCCATCGTCTGGGTGACGGCCAACGTGCACGGCGGTGAGAAGAGCGGCACCGACGCCGCCCTCAAGACACTGTACGAGCTGGCCGCCGGCCTGTCCTGCGAGGTCCAGCAGCGCAACGACAACCTGGTCACGATCATCGTGCCGACGCAGAACCCGGACGGCCGCGACGCCAGCCGCCGGCAGAACGAGTACGGCTTCGACATGAACCGGGACTGGTTCGCCCGCACCCAGCAGGAGACCGACGGCAAGCTCGAACTGATGCGCAGGTACCCGCCGCAGGTCTTCATCGACGCGCACGAGATGGGTGGCCGGCAGTACTTCTTCCCGCCCAACGCCGACCCGATCCACCACGAGATCTCCGGCGAGGCGGTCGACTGGATCAACCGGATCGGCGAGGCCAACAAGGCCGGCTTCGGCTACAACGGCGCGTGTGACGCCACGGTGACCACCGAGTGCTACTTCAACTACTCCACCTACGACCTGTTCTTCATGGGGTACGGCGACACGGTGCCGGCCGCCGGCTTCGGGGCCGCCGGCATGACCTTCGAGAAGGGCAGCTCGTCGGCGGTGGCCGACCGGGTGCAGCAGCAGTTCCACACCCAGTGGTCGACGCTGGGCTGGGCGGCGGCACACAAGGTCGAGGTGCTCACCGGCTGGTTCAAGGTCTGGAAGGACGCCCTCGCCCAGGGCCGGGCCGGCGCGTTGGAGCCCAACGAGGTGGTCCAGCCGACCAACACCGTGCAGTTCCCGGTGCCGGCGCAGACCGTCCGGTCGTACTTCCTGCTGCCCGACCGGCAGCTCGCCGACGCCCGCCAGCTCGTCGAGCGGCTGCGCCGGATGGACGTCGAGGTCTACCAGGTCCGCAAGGCCGTCAAGCTGCCCACCGCGAAGCTCTTCGGTGGCCGTTCGGCGACCAACCTGACCGTGCCTGTCGGGTCGTACTGGATCCCGATGAACCAGCCGCAGAAGCACTGGATCCAGGCGATCATGGGTGAGGACCCGTACACGCCGTTCCCGTACTTCTACGACGTGTCGTCGTGGAGCAACCCGCTGCTGATGGGTCTCAACGCCGTCTACACCGGCGCGGACGTCAAGCCCAACGCGGAGCTGATCGACAAGATCCAGAACACCGGTGGCGGCAAGATCCTCGCCGCGCCGCCGTTGAAGGGCTCCTACACCTACGCGCTGGACTCCGCCGCCGCGGCCGAGTTCACCTTCACCCTGCTGGGTCAGGGCGTGCAGCTGGTCCGGGACCTGGACAGCGGCGAGGTGGGGATGCCGGCCGGCGCGTTGACGCCGGAGCTGAACACCACGGCCAAGAAGCTGGGCGTCACGCTCACCCCGTACACCACGGCGGCGGTCGGCACCCCGATCAGCCGGCCGGACGTCGGCCTGTTCCAGGGCACCGGCATCTCCACCACCTCCGGCTCGCACGGCGAGGCCCGGTACGTGCTGGGCAAGCGGTGGGGCCTCGACCTGACCCCGGTCACCACCGCCGACATCAACGACAACACCCCCGCCTTCACCGGCCGCACGGTGCTGCTGGTGCCGGACGGCAGCAACGCGACAGGTGGGCTGACCGCGACCGGGCAGGCCAACCTGCGCGCCTGGATCGCCCAGGGTCACACCTACCTGGGCCTGCGCAACGAGGGCACCCGGCTGGCCCGTGCCGCCGGTCTCACCTCCACCACCGAGAAGCCGAAGCCGACCGGCTACACGGTGATCGGCTCGCACCTGCGGGTCGACGTGGACCCGGACAGCCCGGTCGGGCTGGGCCGGCCGGCGGAGGACTTCGAGTTCAACAACAACGACCCGATCCTCACCCCGAGCAGCACCGGCCGCAACGTGCTGCGTTACCCCAGCGGGGACACCTTCTGGGCCAACGGCTACACCGTGCAGGGTGACGCGCTCAAGGGCACCGTCGCGGTGGTGGACGAGCCGACCGGCGCCGGTCGGGCGGTGCTGTTCGCGTTCAACCCGTTGTTCCGGGCGTACAACGAGAGTGGTCTGCACCTGGTGGCCAACGCGCTGCTCTACCCGGGCGGCGGCCCGGCGGCCCGGACCGCGTCGCCGGTCCCGGTCGACCCCGCCCGCGCCGCCGCGGCGGCGGCGCCGGTGGCGGAGAACCTGGGCGGCGAGTGGCGGCCGTTCACCCTCCAGGTGGCCGCCGGTGACCTGACCCGCGCCGAGGCGGTCGTCGAGCGGTACACCGACACCGCCCGGGTCACCGTGGCGGGCGGCTCGGCGTACCTGGTGATCCCCAACCCGGCGGGTCTCCAGGTCGACGAGCACCCGTTCCTGGGTGACCTGGTGCGGACCCTGCGGGCCGAACAGGTCCCGCTGCGTTCCGTGGTGGGTTAGCACCCGTCAGGGTGGGAGCGACGCCGTGCGGCGTCGCCCCCACCCGCCCGGGCATCCCGGGCGATCCGGCACGGTGGCGGGCCGGCCACCTGCCCCGGGGCACTCCGCGGGATGCCCGGGCCGGTCACTCGCCCCCGGGCACCCCGCGCGGAGCCGGTGATCCGACGTCGGCTAGGAACGGTGCATGCCCCGCTACCTGCTGTTTCCCGGCCGACATCACCTGCTGACCCGGTTCCAGGCCGACTATCTGCACCGGCTCGCCACCGGCGGTCACCACGAGGCTGCCGACGGCGACCACGCCGGGGGCGGCGGCGCACCGTCCGCCACCGACGGCAACGCTCAGCTGACCGACGACGGCGTCACCGTGGTCTGGGCGGTCACCTCCGCCAACCACGAGAACACCCGCCGCAACCCGGTCCCCTACCACCGGCGGGAGGCGGCGATCGAACGGTTCAGCGTGCTGGCCGGGCTGCGGTCGGTGGTGGTGCCGGTCTTCGACACCGCCGAGACCGACAGGTTCGCCGAGGTGACCCTGAAGAACGTCGCGGCCACCGCCGGCCTGGAGCTGACGCCGGCGAACACCGTGGTCGCCTGCTCGACCCCGCAGGTGGCCGCCATGTACGCCCGGCTGGGGTACCCGATCGCCGGGGTGGAGGCCGACGTCGACCCGACCCCCGCCCGGCCCTGGGACGTGCTGCTGGGGCTGGCCGCCGACGACCCGTCGTGGCGGGAGCTGGCCCACCCGGCGACCCTCGACGTCTACGCCCGCTACCGGCTCGACGACCTGGTCCGCTCGGTGGTCAACGACCCGGTGGTCGGGGACGAGGGCGGGTTGACCGCCACCCGCGACTACCGCACGTACGCCGAGGCGTTCGCCGACGCGGCGCAGCGTAAGTGGGCGGCGGTGCGCGAGCACGTACGGCCCGGCCGGATCGTCGACGTCGGCTGCGGCGCGGGCGCGGTGCTGGAGCTGGCCGACCGGGAGCCGACGCTGCGCGAGAGCGACCTGATCGGGGTCGAGGTGGCCCGGCACCTCTACGAGGAGTGCGTGCACAAGAAGGCGCAGGGCTTCTTCGCCAACCCGAACGTGTTCTTCTACCGCCGCAACGTGCTCGGCGGGGCGGTGTTCGCACCCCGCTCGGTGGACACCACGATGACCTTCGCGCTGACCCACGAGATCTGGTCGTACGGCGATCAGATGGCGTCGCTGCGCCGGTTCGTGCAGGCCATCTACGACCACACGGTGCCCGGCGGGGTGTGGATCAACAGTGACGTGTGCGGACCGGACGGCCGGGACCGGACGGTACGGCTGCGGCTGTCGACGACCGACGGGGCGAACCCGGCCCGGCCCCACCCCGACCTCGCGGCGCTGCCGGCCGACCAGGTGGCCGAGCGGCTCGCCGGGCTGTCGACGCGGGCCCGGTTGGACCAGTTCGCCGTCGACTACCGGTTCCCGTTCGGGTTCCGCCCGGTCGACGACGGCACCGGGGCGGTGGTCGAGCTGCCGCTCGGCTCGGCGATGGACTTCCTCACCCGCAAGGACTACACCGACAACTGGCTGTCGGAGACGCAGGAGGAGTTCTGCGGGCTGGAGTGGGCCGACTGGAAGGCGCTGCTGGCCGACGTGGGCTTCGAGGTCGACCCCGCCAGTGGCCCGTACCGCAACGACTGGATCGTCACCCACCGGCTCGCGCCGACCGCCGAGCTGTCCGCGCTGGACGGCAGCCCGCTGGACTGGCCGGTGACGCACGTGCTGCTGGTCGCCCGCCGGCCGGTCAACACCTGATCCGGCGGGAGACGGAAGGCCGGGGGCGGGGGGGGAAATCCCCCGCCCCCGGCACCGCCGTCAGGAGCCGGTCAGGACAGGAACTTGTCCAGGGCCGCCTCGATGGTGCCGCTGTCGGGCGCCGCGTACGCCTTCATCGTCGTCTTGTTGTACGAGATGAAGCTCGGGCACCGGGTGGCCGGGGCGTTGACGACCCCGCCGTCGCCGATCTTCTCGGCCGTCTTCGCGGCGAAGAAGGTCAGCTGGTAGCGCGAGGAGATGTAGGAGACGCTGACGTTCTTGCCGTCGCTCGCCTTGTAGTCGCACTTCTTGGGCGCGCCCTCGCTGCCCGGGACCATCGACATGCAGCCGACCACCGACACGGTGGTGAAGTCGGCCGACTTGGCGTAGTACCGCTTGTCGGAGCCGACCAGCTTCGACGACCAGAACGTCGGCCGCTCCGGGTTGTTCGAGAAGACGTACGCCTTGGCGGTGGTCGGGCCGCTGTAGGTGGCGGCGTTGAGGATCGGGCTGCCGTCGCAGACCGACGACAGGTCGCTGGAGTAGCGCGCGGTCACCGCGTTGTTGTTGTTCGGCTGCTCCGGCGACGACTCGGACGGCTGCGCGGTCGGCGGGGTGTCCGTGCCGCTGCCGGTCCCGGGTCCGGGAGCGGTGGTCGCGACCGGGCCCGGCGTCGGGTCGGCCTCGTCGTCGCCGACCAGGGCGAGCCCGATCCCGGCGCCGCAGAGCGCGAGGATGAGGACCACCGCGCCGACGATGAGGCCGATGACCAGGCCCCGGTTCGACTTCTGCGGGGGCACGGGAACACCGAACTGCGGGGCCTGCCCGTACTGCGGGGCCTGGCCGTACTGCGGGGCCTGACCGGGCTGGCCGTACGCCGGGTAGCCGGCGGCCGGCGCCGGCGGCCCGCTCCACGGGGTGACGTTCGGATCCGGCTGTTCTCCGTACGGAGGGTGACTGTTGCTCATCTGAAGCCCTTATCGCTGTCGACGGTACCCAGGCACTGGATCATCGGTCAGGGTAGTGAGCGGCACAAACCGAGGCGCTGATTGTCGGACGGCAAGCAACACCGCCCGACCACGCGCGGGTGAGCCGCGACTACGCTGAGTGGCGAATCGGAGTCCGACGACGGCCCCACCAGCCCGCTGCGAGTGCGTTCGGCGGCGAAATGTGCGGTGCGGGAAAGGGATTCGGCCCGGAACGCGCCTTCCGTGCCCGACACTGCGAAAAGGCTTCACAATGTGACGTAGATCATTCGTCACGATCTCGACAACCGCGACGACCGGACCCATGGACCATCCGGGCCGCGCCCCCACCCCGGGTCGCAACACATCGACGGCAATCGCATCGAAGTATGGGCATGTAGCGGTGGATCGGCTTATCGTGAGGGTCGAGAAAAGGTCCCGCGCGTCCCTGCGGCACCTCGCGCCCACCGCAAGAGGAGGCGGCCATGCCTGCCGCGCCCCACCCCACCACCCTCCGCCGGATCGTCACCGCCCTCACCCTCGCCGCCTGCGCGGTCCTGCTCGCCCCACTCACCCTCACCACCCCGGCCGCGCGGGCCGCACCCGTCACCGTGGCCAACGGCACCCAGTTCACCGACACCAGCGGCGCCGGCGTGCACGCCCACGGTGGCGGCATGATCAAGGTGGGCGACTACTACTACTGGTTCGGCGAGAACCGCAACGCCAACAACACCTTCCGGTACGTGTCGGTCTACCGCTCCACCGACCTGCGCACCTGGGAGTTCCGCAACAACGTGCTCACCCAGTCCTCCGCCGGTGAGCTGGCGACGGCCAACATCGAACGCCCCAAGGTGATCTACAACGCCGGCACCGGCCAGTACGTGCTCTGGATGCACTGGGAGAACGGCGTCGACTACAACCAGGCCCGGGTCGCGGTGGCCACCTCCAGCACGGTCGACGGCAACTACCGCTACCTGGGCAGCTTCCGGCCGCTCGGCCACGACTCCCGGGACCAGACGGTGTTCCGCGACGACGACGGCACCGCGTACCTGATCTCCGCCACCCGCAACAACGCGGACCTGAACATCTACCGCCTCACCGCCGACTACACCGGGGTCGCGTCGCTGGTGCGGACGCTGTGGCCGGACAACTACCGGGAGGCCCCGGCGATGTTCAAACGCAACGGGGTCTACTTCCTGGTCACCTCGGGCGCCACCGGCTGGTCGCCCAACCAGGCCCGGTACGCCACCGCCAGCAGCGTCGGCGGCACCTGGACCAACCCGACGAACTTCGCCGACGGCACCACCTACGACTCCCAGTCGGCGTACGTGCTGCCGGTGCAGGGCAGCGCCGCCACCTCGTACCTCTATCTCGGCGACCGGTGGGCCGGCGCGACGGGCGGCCCGGTCAACCAGTCCCGCTACGTCTGGTTGCCGCTGAACTTCCCCACCGCCACCTCGTTGACCATGAGCTGGTATCCGCAGCTGACCATCGACACCGCCACCGGCGTGGTCTCCGGGGTCAACGGCGGTTACACCTTCGACACGCTGCGCGCCCGGCACAGCGGCAAGTGCCTGGACGTGCTCGACCGGTCCACCGCCGACGCCGCCGCCGTGGCCCAGTACGCCTGCAACAACGGCACCAACCAGCAGTGGCAGCTGCGCGACGCGGGCTCGGGGTACGTGCAGATCGTCGCCCGGCACAGCGACAAGTGCCTCACCGTGGCCGGCGGCTCCACCGCCGACAACGCACCGGTGCAGCAGTTCGGCTGCCAGTCGGGGCGCACCGACCAGCAGTGGCAGCTGCGCGACGCGGGCTCCGACTACACCCAGCTCGTCGCCCGGCACAGCGGCAGGTGCCTGGACGTCACCGGCTACTCCACCGCCGACGGCGCGCGGGTGATCCAGTACGCCTGCGGCAGCGCCGCCAACCAGCAGTGGCAGCGGGTCGGCACCTCCTGATCGGCCCCGTCCGCCGTCCCGCCTCCCGCAGGCCGGGACGGCGGACGGCCACCACCGCGCGTCCCACCAGCCCCGGAACGCGGTGTGACGATGACCTCACCCCACGTGCCGCCCCGGCGACGTCTACTGGACCGGACAGCAGTCGTCCTGGCGGGGGTACGGGGTGCGGGACAACACGCAGGAACAGCTCCACCGGCTCAGGTCACTGCGGATGGCCGCCGGACTGACCATCGACGAACTCGCCGCCCGCTCCGGGGTGAGCGCCCGGACGATCGGCGGGATCGAACGGCACCGGATCCGCCGCCCGCACCACGGCACCCTGCAGGCGCTCGGCGCGGCCCTGGGCCTGGACGGGGTGGATGCCGGCCAACTGCGCCCGGCCGCCGGACAGGTCGCCGGGCTCACCGGTCTGCCCGGGGTGACCGCCCACTTCACCGGCCGCCACGACGACCTCTCCTGGCTGGCCACCCGGCTGGAACACCGCCACGCGGTGCAGCTGATCGGCCTGCCCGGGGCGGGCAAGACGGCGTTGGCGGTGCAGGCCGCCACCGACCTCGCCGGGCGGTTCCCCGACGGGGTGCGGTTCCTCGGACCGGTCGCGGACGCCACCGCCGCGACGATCGCCCGCCGGTTGCTGCCACCGTCCGCCCTGTCCACGCACGGGCCCGACCCGGTGGTCATCGGGGCGTACCGGGAGCTGCTGCGCAGCCGGCGGATCCTGGTCGTACTGGACGACGTGCGCGACGACCGCCAGGTCGGGCCGTTGCTGCCGCCCGACGCCCTCGGCGTCACCCTGATCACCGGCCGGCACCCGCTGGCGGACCTCCCGGCGACCGACCGGTGGCTGGTGCCGCCCCTGCCGGCGGCCGACGCCCGGGCCGCCCTCGACACGATGGTGGACGGCACCGCGCCCGCACCCGCGGTCGCAGCGCTCGCCGCCGGCTGCGGCGGACTGCCCCTTGCCCTGCGGGTGACCGCGAACCGGCTGCTGACCCGGCCGCAGTGGAGCGCGCAGTGGCTGATCGACCGGTTGGCCAGGCCGGAGCGGGTCCTGGACGCGCTGGTCGCCGGTGACCTGTCGGTGCGCGACGCGTTCGAGCGCACGTACGCGGGGCTGCCGGCCCGGGCCCGCCGGGCCGTCCGGCTGCTGACCCGGCCGGCCGGTCCGGTCCCCGCCGAGGCGGGCTTCCTCGACCTGGCCGAACGGGGCTGGGTCACGGCCGGCCGGGAGCACCGCTACGAGCCCCACCCGCTGGTACGCGCCTTCGCCCGCGTCGCCACCGGCACCTGACCCTCACCCCGGGTCCACGCCGTCGCGGGAGAGCTCGGCCAGCAGCGTCGCGGCCCGGGCGGCCAGGTCCGGATCATCACAATCCTCGGCCAGTTCGATCGCCCGCCGCAGGTACGCCGGGGCGTCCCGGGTCTCCCCCGTGCGGCGCAGCGCCTCGGCCAGTTCCACCGACACCAGGGCCTCGAACGCCGGCATCGCGCTGGCCCGCAACCGCGCGACCGCCTCCCGCAGGGCGGTGACACGGTCCGGCCACCGGCCGAGGACGGCGAGATCGTCGGCGATCCGCCGGCAGTTCAACGCGTCGGTGGCGGCCCGGGCGAAAGCCGCGATGGGATAGCGCGGATCGCGGAGCAGGCATCTCGTCCGCTGGTGCACCCGCAGCGCCTCGACGGGTCTACCGAGGGCCAGCAGCGATGAGCCGAGCGAGGCCATCGCCTGCGGCAGGCCCTCCGGATCGGCGGCACGTCGCAGCAGCACCCAGGCCCGTTGCCGCTGCCGCAGCGCCGCCGCGTGCTCGCCCAACCCGGTGTGGCCGCTGGCGGCGTAGAGCAGCGCCCAGCCCTGCTGGGCCGGGTCGCCCGCACGGACCGCCCGGTCCAGCGCCCGGGTGGCGGTGGCCACGCTGGCGGCGTACTCACGCTGGCAGATCGCCTGCGCCCAGGACAGGTAGTTGAGGTGGACCGCCTCGGTGCGGGGGTCGTCCAGCCGGGCGGCGGACTCGGCGGACAACCGGAAGACCTCCGGCCACAGGTCGAGGTGCACCCGGCTGTCGGAGAACCAGTGCAGCGCGTCGACGGTGTCGAGCACCTGCTCGTGCAGCCCCTCGGCGGCGGCCGACCGCAACGCCGCGAACCAGTTGCCCCGTTCGGCGTCGAGCCACGCCGTCGCCGCATCGCGATCCCCGAACTCCGCCAGCGACGGCGGTCCGTCCGGCTCGAAGTGCCGCCCCGCCGCCGTGGTCCGCGCCAGCCACCAACGCAGCGAGGACGCCCGCAACGGGCCGGCCGAGTCCGGCTCCTCGGCCGTCAGCCGGTCGACGGCGAAGTCACGTACCAGGTCGTGCAGCCCGTAGCGGTCCGCCGGCACGGCAGCCACCAGGCCGCTCTCCACCAGGGCTTCCAGCCGTTTCTCGGCGTCGGCGTCGGAGCCGTCGGTGACCACGGCGACCGGGTCCGGGCCGAAGTCCGGACCCGGCATCAGCGACAACCGCCGGAAGGTCCGCCGCAGGTCGTCCCCGAGCCGCCGGTACGACAGGCTCAGCGCGGTGTGGATGCCGGCGGTGTCGGCGTCGATGACCCGCAGGCGGGCCTGCTCGCCGGTGAACCGACGGTTCAGCTCCGCGACGGACAGCCCCGGCTCGGCCGACAGGCGTTGCCCGGTGACGCGCAACGCCAGGGGCATGTGACCGCAGTGCCGGGCCAGCTCGGTGAGTTCGGTCGGATCGACGGCGACCGGCCGGGCGATGGCCCGCAGCATCGCGGTGGAGTCCTCGGCCGGCAGCGGCTCCAGCGACAGCCACTGTGCGGTGTCGAGACCGCTGAGTCGCCGCCGGCTGGTGAACAGCACGAGACTGCGTCCGGCCCCGGGCAGCAACGGCCGGACCTGCGCCTCGTCGGCGGCGTTGTCCCACACCACCAGGGCCCGGCGCTCACACAGCACCGACCGGTACGCCGTCGCCCGCTCGTCGCGGCCGGCGGGGATCCGCTGTTCCGGCACGCCGAGCGCCCGCAGCAACCGGTGCAGCGCCTCGCCCGGGGTGGTCGGGACGTCGTCCATGCCGCGCAGGTCGACGAGGAACCGGCCGTCGGGGAAGTCCGTGGCCAGGTCGGCCGAGGCCCGCAGGACGAGGCTGGTCTTGCCCACCCCGGCCGGTCCGGTGACGACGAGCACGGTGGCCTGCTGCCGGTCACCTGACGGGCGACGGGCGATGCCGCCCAGGGTCCGCAACTCCGCTGCCCGGCCGCTGAAGTAGCGAGGCGGATCGGGCAGTTCCGCGCCGGCCGGCCGCACGGAGGTGGCCTCGACCAGGCGACGACGCTCGTCGTGCGGCACGGCGAGAACGTCGAACAGGACGGTCAGGGTGCGCCGTTGCGGGCGACGGACCCGGTCGCGTTCGATGTCGCTGATCGCCCGGGCGCTGACTTCGCAGCGCTCGGCGAGCGCCTCGATCGACAGGCCCGCCGCCACGCGGCACCCACGCAGGACGGCACCCAGCGTCGGCGGTTCGGGTACGCTCGGTATCGGCTTCACCGAGCACACCCTCACAGATCACCGCCCGAGATTCCAGGCATCGACGAGTGACGTAGCGCATGGTCGGATCACCCACCGTTCACCCGTCAGGTCTGGTAGCCGCCGTAGTTGCACGCCCGGGCGTACGCGTCTGCGCTGCCGTGGGTGTCGACGCAGCCGTGGCGGGTGTCGACGTCGTTGGGCCGCAACGACACCTGGTTCCAGTTCGGACCGTAGCCTTCGATCTGCTGCTGCGGGAACCCCGGGTGACACGCGGAACGACAGGCAGGAAAGACGACGACGCAGACCGGGCCGGGCAGCGCGACACGACCGAACGGTCGGGCCGCCCCGCGCAGGACACGAGGCGGCCGACCGGCCGGTTACGACGTGGCGGTCAGCTGCGCAGGCTCCACTGCTGGTTCTGTTGCCCGTTGCAGGCCCAGAGAACGAGTTTGGTGCCGTTGGCCGTGGCCGCGTTGGTGGCGTCCAGGCAGCGACCCGACTGCACGCCGGTGATGGTGCCGTCGGCATTGACGTTCCACTGCTGGTTGGCCCCGTCGTGACAGTCCCAGATGATCACCTGGGTGCCGTTGCCGGTGCCCTGCCCGGAGGCGTCGAGACACTTGCCGCCCGACACCTGGAGTTGCCGGCCCGCCGTCCGGGTGAAGCGCTGCGCGCTGCCACCCGTACAGTCCCACAGCTGGACCTGCGTGCCGTTGGTGGTGCTGCCGTTCGGCACGTCGACGCAGCGACCGGACTGGGTGCCCACGAGTTGGACGCTCTGCGTGGGGGTGCCGCCACCGGCCGGCGCGTATCCCGCCGCGGCGATGTTCGCCTGCACCGCGTCCTCGGTGGCCGGCGACGGGTAACCCGAGGTCAGCACGCCCTCGAAGAAGGTGCCCCGGCCGGAGACGCTGTTGTCGCCGCCGATGCCGAGCAGAATCGCACCCTCCTTCTTCATCGGGTGGTATCCGTTGGGACGCCGCCCGTCGAAATAGGTCGTCAGGCCCCCCGACTGGGCGTTGCCACCGCGGATCGCCCAGTGGTTCGGCTCACCTTTGACCATGGCCGTCACGAAACGGTGGTTGATGGACGCGATGTTGTTGTACCCCGCGTTCACCCCGGAGAACAGCCCCCACTCCAGATCGGCCATGACCCACGGGCCGGCGCCGGCACCGTATCCCCACTGCTTGTTGGCACCGAAGTAGACCGTCTCCATGATGGCCGGCGCGTCGGCCTGACCGTCGGTCTGCGCATTGCCGTAGTCGAAACAGCACCACTGGTTGTAGTGCGTGCCGTCGACGACGGCGTAGATGCCCTCGGGCTGGTCGCCGGTGGCGACACCGTTGGTGTTGTTGTTGCGGTAGCCGGTGCCGGGCGAGACGTAGACGCCGTACGCCTTCCGGCCGCCGATCGTGACCGGTGCGGCCTTCGCGTCGGCCAGGTTGTCCCAGCCGCCCGGCGCCGGGCCGGGCCAGTAGCCGCCGGGCGCCTGGGTGAGGCGGTTGTTGCGGCCCGACTGGTCGTAGATGATCGTGATCACGCAGCTCGTGTTCGCGCAGAAGGAGTCCTGGGTCGCGGCGTCGACGACACCACCCACGCTCAGCACCCCGACGTCCCGGGTGGTGTTGTCCGACGTCCGGCGCACCTGGTACAACGGCCCGTTGTACGCACCGTACAGGGCGCGGGTGGTGCTGTGCGCGGCCACGCACGGCGTACCGCCCGCGGCGTAGATGTCACACGGGCCGGTGGTCGCGGCCCGCGCGCCCGGCGCGTCCGCCAGCACGGAGCCGCCGCTGACGACGGCCAGGGTCGCCATCGTCGCCACGGCGATCGTCATACGACTGGGCCTTCTCAACACATTCATCGAAACCTCTCCGGAACGGTACGGGTGCGGTGCTGGCTGCCTCTGGCGCGGCTGTGCCTCATGTCCGAACGACGGGGTTGCGGGACCGATCCGTCAGCCGCGCCCACTCCTGACATAAGACGTCAGATCTTTAACATTAACCCCTGTCGATATATTGCGCCACCCTGCGATCCCTGTCCGCCCCGCCCTGCGCACCACGCAACGCCGGACATCGGCGGATTGCCCCCGGAGGACGGCGGCGGAACTGTTCCTGCCCCGATCGGGAATTGCGGGGCGGTTATGCTCCACGGCAAACACGGCGCATTCCCGCGCCGGTGGCGGAATTCGGCTTGAGGGCGGGCATGAACATCGGGGAGATCGCCCGGCGGGCCGGAGTGTCCCGCAGCACCGTGTCGTATGTGTTGAGCGGGAAGCGGGCCGTGTCGGCGACGACCCGACAACGGATCCAGGCGGTCATCGACGAGCTGGGCTACCGGCCGAACGCCAGCGCCCGCGCGTTGAAGGAGGGGCGCACCCGCACCCTCGGGCTGGTGATCCCCCCGGCCAACCAGCGTCTGACCGACATGCAGCTGGGCTTCGTCGCCAGCGTCGTCGAGGCGGCGGCCCGACACGACCTGGACGTGCTGCTGTCCCCGTCCGGCGGCGACCACGACCGGTCGTTCGAGCGGATCGTCACCGGGCGGCGGGTGGACGGGGTGGTACTGATGGAGATCCGGCTGACCGACGACCGGGTGACCCGGCTGGCGACGGCCGGTGTGCCGTTCGTGACGATCGGTCGGACGGCCGAGCCGCACGGGATGAGCTGGATCGACGTCGACTACGCGGCCCTGATCTCCCGTTGCGTGCACCACCTGGCCGACCTGGGGCACCGGCAGGTGGCTCTGGTGAACCGCTCCGCCGAGCTGGTCGCGGCGGGTTACGGCCCCAGCCACCGTGCCCTGGCCGGCTTCCAAGCGGCCACCGCCGAGCGGGGCCTGACCGGCATCGACGTCTGCTGCGGCGACGACACCGCCTCGGGCGAGGCGGGCATGACGCAGCTGCTGGCGACGCATCCGCAGGTCACGGCGGTGGCCACCATCAACGAAGCGGCACTGCCCGGCATGCAGCGCGCGTTGCACGCCGCCGGCCTGTCGGTGCCGGGTGACTTCTCCGTCACCGGCGTGGCCGCCCAGCACTGGGCGGAGGATTTCCGCCCCCCGTTGACCGCCGCCGACGTGCCGACCCGGGACATGGGCGCCGAGGCGGTGTCGCTGCTGCTGGAGCTGATCGCCGCACCCGGCGGCACCCCCCGCCACCGGCTCTACGCGCCGCCCATCTCGTTGCGCGAGAGCACCGGCCCGGCCCGGACCCGCTGACCCGCCCCGGCCCGGGGCGGCGCCGTGCCACCACCGGGTGGGCGGCGGCACGACGTTCACCGGGTCGGCCCCGCCGGTGACCCGGTGCGCCCCTGCTGGGCGGCGGCGAGGATGAGGTAGCTGCTGGCCGTCCAGGTGTACGCCCGGTCGCGCAGCCCCGCGCCGGTCTCGGCGTCGAAGTTCTCCGCGAAGCCGGACTTCTCGCACAGCACCAGGAACCGCCGGCTGATCTCGTCGGCGAGCACGGTGTGCCCGGCCCGGCGCAGGCCGTCCTCCACCAGCACCGTGGAGGGGGCCCAGATCGGGCCACGCCAGTAGCCGTCGGCGAGGTAGTGGGCCGAGTCCGTCGGTTCAGTGGCCAGCCCATGGGTGGTCAGGTGGGCCTCGACCCGCCGGGCCAGCACCCGGGTGACCGGCTCGGGGAGGTCGTCGCCGAGGGTGACGGGCAACAGGTCGAGCAGGCTGCGGCTGGCCCGTCGCCGACCGGTGTGCGGGCTGCGGGCGGTGAAACGCTCGCCGTCCCACAGGTCCCGCAGCAGGGCGGCGCGCACCCGGTCGGCCTCGGCGGACCACCGGTCGGCGGGCTCACCCAGCTCGGTGGCGAGGTCGGCCAGGCAGCGCAGTTGGCTGACCAGGAAGGCGGCGAGGTCGGCGGTCTCCAGCACCCGGTCGTGGTCGAAGGTGGTGGCGTTGTCCCAGCCGCTGTCGTTACCGTGCTGGTAGTGCGGCAGGTCGTGGCCGGGGGCGCGGCGGGCGTCCAGCCAGAACCGGGTCCACCGACCCAACCGGTCGTACGTCCGGGCCAGTTCCACCCGGTCCGGCGGCGTGGGCAGCCGGCGGCGCAGCTGCCGCAGGGCCCACCCGTGCACGGGTGGCTTGACGTAGTTGTGCAGCACCTCCGAGTGGGTGACCGAGTCCGGCAGGGCACCGGCGGCGTCCTGGTGGTCGAAGGGCAGCTGGAACTGGTGCCAGGCAAGCTCCGGCTCGCCGGACGCCAGGGCGATCGCGTTGAAGCAGTGGTCCCAGCTCCACACCTTGTCCATCCAGTGCTTGGACATCAGCACGGCCGGCCGGGTGACGAAACCCGCCGGCTCGACGGTGGCCGACCACAGCACGTACGCGGCCAGCTCGGCGGCGGGGGTGTCGACACCGCGCCAGGGCGCGACCGCGTCGACGAACGCGGTGAACTCGACGCCGCGGTCGCGGCACAGCTGGTCGAACGTGCCGGACCGGGCATAGGGGCGGCGGGCCGTGCGGTACTCCTCGATCGCGATCTCCCAGGGCTGGTCGGCGGGCAGGTGCAGCCAGCGGTCGGCGGTGCCGAGCGCCTCCGCTCCCCCGAGCCCGCCCGGTGGGCCGGACAACACGGTGACCCGGTAGCGGCGGCCCGTCTCGTACGAGGTGAACACGGCCGACCCGTCGACCGGGTCGCGGTAGAGGTAGGTGCCGCTGAACGGGGTGAGGGTCCCGGCTGCGGCGGCGATCCGCAGTCCGAGCCCTCGGCCCCGCAGCCGTAGGGTGTCCGGCCCCTCGTAGCCGGCCTCGACCAGGCCCGTGCCGCTGCGCCAGGTGAGCAGTGTGGGCGTGGCCACGACCGTGCTGGCGGCGGTCGGGGCGAGTCGGAGCACCGGGTGCAGCCCGGTCTGGTGGGAGACCAGGTGCAGATCGTCGGCGTACGTCTTCTCGGCCACCACCGGGGAGATGTTGAGCCAGGAACCTCGGTAGCTGAACGGGATGTCCTGGAGGGAGAACTCCGGACCGGACGGTGCGACGGTCATGGCAGGTGACGCCCTCTCTGTCGTACGGTGGTCGGTCCTTGCGCATCCGACGTCCCGGCCGGGCCCGGGCGACGCGAACCGGCCCCTCGGCGATCGCCACGAGGTTGGCAGCGGTCGGTCACCGCCGACGGCTGGTTGCCGTCGCCTGCTGCCTCGATTCGCGGGCGACGTCCGGTGGCGAGGGGGGACGAGCGCCGCGCGGGTGGGGGCGCGACCCGACCGTCAGGCGAATCGGTTCGGCTCCTCCTTCGGACGAACATAGGTCTGGCGAGGCGACACGGTCAAGAGGGGGCACCACAGCCGTGATCGACATCGGAAACGTCGACTTCACCGCCCTGTCATCTTATTGACATCCTTCACTGGCTCACCCTACGATCCCTGCGAATCGATTCGCATGCGAAGCCCTCCGGAGAGCGTCCCCGCGCCCCACCAAGGAGCCGCCCTGTGAAAACCCCGCTGCGCAGCCGGCCCGGACGAATCCGCGTGATCGTCACCCGACTCACCGTCTGCCTGCTCGCCGTCGCCGCCACCGCCGTCGCCGCCACCCCGGCCCAGGCCGCCGACGAGTCGATCAGCGTCAACTTCTCCGCCACCGACGGCACGCCGACCTACCGCGCCTCCGGCTGGATCTACGGTATGACCGAGAACGCCAGCGGCCCGGCCGACCACTTCTACCGCGACGTCAAGTTCCAGTACATGCGGGCCGGCGGCGCGCAGCTGCCCGGCAGCGGTTGGGTCGGCGGCAACTACGACCGCCGGTGGAACTCCACCCTCGCCCAGGCCCGCCGGACCGCCGCCCTGGGCGGTCAGTTCATCATCCTGCCGCACGACCTGTGGGGCGCCGACGGCGCGGGGATCTCCCGCTTCCCCGGTGACAACGGCAACTGGACCGACTACGACAACTTCCTGACCCGGCTCATCGGCGACGTCCGGGCGGCCGGGCTGACCGTGCAGTGGGACATCTGGAACGAACCCAATATCACCATCTTCTGGAACCGCCCGATCTCCCAGTACCTCGAACTGTGGCGACGCACCTACCAGCGGCTGCGGGCGGAGTTCCCCACCCAGCTCATCGTCGGGCCGAGCTGCGCCTGCGTGCCGTCGACCAACCACGCCTTCTGGAACCAGTACCTCGACTTCGTCCGCTCCACCAACACGGTGCCGGACATCGTCAGCTGGCACTCGCTGCCCGGCGACCCGGTCGCCAACGTCGCCGCCGCCAACGCCACCCTCGACGCGCGTGGCATCGCCCACCCCCGGCCCTACCAGATCAACGAGTACGGCGCGTCCAACGAGCAGAACCCGGCGGACGGCGCCTGGTACGTCGCCCGGCTGGAGCGGGCCCGCGCGGACGGCCTGCGGGCGAACTGGGCCAGCGCCGGCAACCTGCACAACGACCTGGGCAACCTGCTGATCCGCAACTCGGCCGGCCAGCACCAGCCCAAGGGCGAGTGGTGGGTCTACCGCTACTACGCCGCGCAGACCGGGCAGATCGCCGCGGTGACCCCCAGCCAGTCCTACGACGCCTTCGCCACCCGGGCGACCGGGGTGGCGAGGGTCCTGGTCGGCGGCGGCCGGACCACCGGCAACCTGACCGTCAACCTGCAACGGCTGGACGCCACCAGCGGCATCGTGCAGAACAACCAGGTGCGGGTGCTCACCCAGCGCATCCCGCACAACAACGGTGGCGCGGTGCAGGGGCCGGTCACGGTGTCGAACACCGTGCTCACGCTGACCAACAACGCCGTCTCGGTGACCCTGCCGTACGGCAACCAGAACGACACGTACACCGTCACCGTACTGCCGCCCGCCGAGACCGGCTTCACCTCGGTCGCGGTGGCCCAGCACTCCCAGCAGTGCCTGGACAACACCGGCCTGGGCACCGCCGACGGCAACCCCCAGCAGCAGTTCCCCTGCGAGGGCGGCGACCAGCAGCTGTGGAACTTCCGCCCGGTCGCCGGGGTGGCCGACACGTACACCGTGGTCAACCAGCAGAGCGGCAAATGCCTGGACGTCAGCGGGGCGTCCACCGCCGACGGCGCAGCCGTGCAGCAGTGGACGTGCCAGAACGGCACCAGCCAGCAGTTCACCCTGCGCCGGGTGACCTACGGGGGCAACGACTCCCACGACTACCAGCTCGTCGCCCGGCACAGCAACAAGTGCGTCGACGTCAACGGGGTCTCCACCGCCGCCCAGGCGCGGATCCTGCAGTGGACCTGCAAGCCGGTGGGCCAGAGCAGCCCGCTCAACCAGACCTGGCGGCTCTGGGGCCGGTAGAGCGACGGTCGGAGACCGGTCGACCGGCACCCGGTCGCGCGGACGTCGACCCCGCCCCACCACAGACGACCCTACGAATTGATTTCTATCGTTCTTTTGGTGATCCTGAGGGGGTCCCGAACCGATTCGCCACCACCACCCGAGGGCGGGTCCGCCAGGGCCGCGCCGCCGACGAACCAAGGAGCCGCCTCGTGCGTACCCCGTCCCCGAGCGGATCAGGACCGGTCCGCGATCCCCTCCCCCACCGCCGCCGGCACCGGCTGACCATGCTGGTCGGTGCGCTGGCCGGCGTCCTCGTCGTCGCCGGGGCCGTGCCCGGCGTCACCTCGCCGGTCGCCGAGGCCGCCGCCGCGCCCGCGCTGGCCGCCATCGAGCCGGGGCAGAGCACCCGGATCGTCGGCACCGCCTCCGGGCGCTGCCTCGAGGTCCCCAACGCCAGCACCACCAACGGCACCCAGACCCAGCTGTGGGACTGCCAGGGTGGCGCCGGACAGACCTGGACCTGGACGACCAACCGCCAGCTCACCGTGTACGGCAACAAGTGCCTGGACGCCTCCGGCCGGGGCACCACCGCCGGCACGGCGGCGATCATCTGGGACTGCAACGGTCAGACCAACCAGCAGTGGAACGTCAACGCCAACGGCACCATCGTCGGCGTGCAGTCCGGCCTGTGCCTGGACGCGAACGGCAACGGCACCGCCAACGGCACCAAGATCCTGCTGTGGACCTGCAACGGTCAGGCCAACCAGCAGTGGACCTCGCCGACCACCCCGCCCACCACCACCCCGCCGACCACGCCGCCGCCGACCACTCCCCCGCCCGCAGGCGCCCTGCCGTGTGACATCTACGCCGCCGGTGGCACCCCGTGCGTGGCCGCGCACAGCACCACCCGGGCGCTCTACGCCGCGTACACCGGCAACCTTTACCAGGTACGCCGCTCCTCGGACAACACCACCCGCAACATCGGGCTGACCGGCACCGGCGGCACCGCCAACGCCGCGACCCAGGACGCGTTCTGCACCGGCACCACCTGCGTGGTGACCGTCGTGTTCGACCAGTCCGGTCGCGGCAACGACCTGTGGTACCAGGGCTCCAGCGTGGTTCCCGGGTCGCCGCAGAGCCGGCCGGCGGTCGCGACCTCGGAGTCGCTGACGGTGGGCGGCGCCAAGGCGTACTCGCTCTACATCAACCCGGGCAACAGCTACTGGCGTGACGGTCACCTGACGGGCATCCCGACCGGCGCGGCCCCCGAGGGCATGTACATGGTCACCAGCGGCACCCACGTCAACAACGGCTGCTGCTTCGACTACGGCAACAGCGAAACCACCCGCAAGGCCGACGCCGCCGGGGCGATGGACGCGATCAACTTCAGCACCCAGTGCTGGTTCGGCGGCTGCTCCGGCTCCGGCCCGTGGGTGCAGGCCGACCTGGAGTGGGGACTGTTCCCCGGCGGCAGCAGCTCGTGGAACCCCAACCAGCGGGCGTTCCCGCACAAGTTCGTCACCGCCACCCTGAAGAACAACGGCACCTCCCGCTTCGCCATCAAGGGCAGCAACGCCCAGTCCGGCAGCCTCTACACCCTCTACGACGGGTCGCTGCCGCCCGGCTACAGCCCGATGAAGAAGCAGGGCGCGATCATCCTGGGCAGCGGCGGCGACTGCTGCAAGCCCGACGGCGGCGCGAACCTCAGCGCCGGCACGTTCTACGAGGGCGCGATGGTCGCCGGCTACCCGTCGGACGCCACCGAGAACGCGGTACAGGCCAACATCACCGCCGCCGGCTACCGCTGACCCCGGTGCCGACCACCTGACCGGATCGTCGCGCCGGTCACCGCCATCGGGCGGTGGCCGGCGCGACAGCCGGCTGTCGGCTGGCGGTGAGCGCGCGGCCGTCGAAGGGGTGCCCCACACCCCGGCGCGCCACACCCGCTATCCGGCCGATCCGCCGAGGCGGTGGTCCAGCGCGGTGTGGCGGCGACCCGCGCCGACGGTACGCACGGCGGCGGCCAGCGCACGACGGGAACCGACCAGGACGACGAGTTGCCGGGCCCGGGTGACGGCGGTGTAGAGCAGGTTGCGTTGCAGCATCATCCAGGCGCTGGTGGTCAGGGGCACCACCACGGCGGGATACTCCGAGCCCTGCGAGCGGTGGATGGTCATCGCGTACGCGTGGGCCAACTCGTCGAGCTCGTCGAACTCGTAGTCGAGGTTCTCGTCCTCGTCGGTGCGTACGGTGAGGGTCTGCTCCTCGGGGGTGATCGCGGTGACGATGCCGAGGGTGCCGTTGAAGACGCCCGACTGGCCCTTGTCGTAGTTGTTGCGGATCTGGGTGACCTTGTCGCCGACACGGAAGACCCGCCCGCCCATCCGCCGCTCCGGTTGCCCCTCGCGGTGCGGGGTGAGCCGCTGTTGCAGCAGGGTGTTGAGGGCGGCGGCACCGGCCGGCCCCCGGTGCATGGGGGCGAGGACCTGCACGTCGCGGCGCGGGTCGAGACCGAACCGGGTGGGGATCCGGGTGCAGGCGACGTCGACGGTCAACGCGGCGGTGGCCTCGGTGTCGTCGCAGGCGAACAGGAAGAAGTCCGGCAGCCCGTCGAGCAGGGGTGGCCGACCGGCGTTGATCCGGTGCGCGTTGGTGATCACACCCGACTGGGCGGCCTGGCGGAACACCCGGGTCAGCCGCACCCGGGGGACGGCCGACGCGGTGAGCAGGTCCCGCAGCACCTCCCCGGCACCGACGCTGGGCAACTGGTCGACGTCGCCGACCAGGAGCAGGTGCGCCCCCGGTGGCACCGCCTTGACGAGCTTGTTGGCCAGGATCAGGTCGAGCATGGACGCCTCGTCGACGACGAGCAGGTCGACGTCGAGGGGATTGTCCCGGTCGTGGACGGCCTCCCCGCCGGGACGCAGCTGCAGCAGCCGGTGCACGGTGGCGGCGGGGTGCCCGGTCAGCTCCGACAACCGCTTCGCGGCCCGCCCGGTCGGCGCGACCAGGGTGATCCGGGCCTTCTTCGCGGCGGCAAGCGCGACGATGGACCGCACGGTGAAGCTCTTGCCGCAGCCCGGCCCGCCGGTGAGCACCGCGACCTTCGAGGTGAGCGCCAGCCGGACCGCGTGCTCCTGTTCGGGGGCGAGATCGTTGCCGGTGACCGCCCGCAGCCAGGCCAGCGCCCGGGGCCAGTCGACGTCGGTGAAGTGGGGCAGCCGGTCGGCCCGGTCGTGCAGCAGCCGCAGCAACGAGGTGGCCAGCGACTGCTCGGCGCGGTGGAACGGCACCAGGTAGACCGCCGGCACCGGCTCGCCGTCGTCGCCGGGCAACAGCTCCCGGACCACACCCTCCTCGGCGATCAGGTCGTCCAGGCAGCGGGTGACGAGGTCGCCGGGGACGTCGAGGATCGTCGTGGCGTCGGCGACGAGCGCCGGGGCGGGCAGGTAGCAGTGGCCCGAGTCGGTGGCCTCGGACAGGGTGAACCGCAGGCCCGCCATCACCCGCTGCGGGCTGTCGTGCGGGATGCCGACCGCCTGGGCGATGGTGTCGGCGGTCTTGAAGCCGATGCCCCACACGTCGGCCGCCAGCCGGTACGGCTCCTTCGTCACCACCTCGATCGACGCGTCGCCGTACTGCTTGAAGATGCGTACCGCCAGCGACGTGGACACCCCGACGCCCTGGAGGAAGACCATCACCTCCTTGATGGCCTTCTGCTCCTCCCACGCGGCGGTGATCTTCGCGGTGCGTTTCGGCCCCAGGCCGGCGACCTCGACCAGCCGGGCCGGTTCCTCCTCGATGATCCGCAGGGTGTCCAGGCCGAAGTGCGCCACGATCCGCTCGGCGAACACCGGCCCGATCCCCTTGACCAGGCCGGAACCCAGGTAACGCTGGATGCCCTGGACGGTCGCCGGCAGCACGGTGGTGTAGGAGTCGACCTCGAACTGCCGGCCGTACTTCGGGTGCGACGACCAACGTCCCGACAGCCGCAGGCTCTCCCCGGGCTGCGCACCCAGCAACGCGCCGACCACGGTCAGCAGGTCGGAGCCCCGGTCGGTGGCGACCCGGGCGACGGTGTAGCCGGTCTCCTCGTTGACGTAGGTAAGCCGTTCGAGGACCGCGTCCAGGGTGGCGAGCGGTGCGCGGGCGGGGGCGGTCACCCCCTCATCGTGCCGGGTGCCCGACGCGCCCCACCCACCGCCCGGACGAACACCAGCGTCCTCCCCCGCCGGGTGGGCGGGGAAGGACGCCGGGTGTCGCGGTGCGCCTGGTCAGCCGATGGTGAGGTTGCCACCGGAGGCGGTCAGGGTGCCCTCCCGGGTCGACGCGCCGGTCCAGTCCGAGGAGAAGAGCAACCGGTCACCGTCCCAGACGGTGATGCCGATCCCGTCGCGGCGGCCCGGCTCGCCCCGGTCGGTGGCGGTCACCCGCATGGTCAGCCCGGTCGCCACCGCCACCGGGTCCTGCGCGGTGGAGATGTCGTACAGGGTGACCTGGTAGCGCAGGTCGGCGACCGGTTCCCCGGCCACCGTGACACCGAACGACTCCAGCGCGGTGCTCTGGAACTTGTACCGCTTGCCGCCCGACTTGTAGCCGACCTTCGCGCTGCCGACCAACTTCTTGCCGTTGTTGATCCGGCCGTCCAGGGTCACCTCGATGCGCCGGTCGTCGTCGAGCGGGTAACCACCGGCGGTGGCCCCGCCCTTCAGGTAGCCCGAACCGGCGACCGACCGGCCGTACCCGCCGGCCACCGTGACGATGGCCGTCGCGCTGCCGGTGTACGCCCCCGACACCGTGGCGGTGACCGGGTGCGCGCCGTGCGGCAGCACGGCGCGGCAACTGGCCGAGCCGTCGTCCGCCGCCGCGCCGAACGGCGTCGCGACCGCCGTGCAGAGGGTCTCGTCGCCCTCGGTGAAGGTCACCGTGGCGTTGCGGACGTCACCGCCGCCACCCCGCACGGTGGCCCGCAGCAGCACGCCGGTGGTGTCGGCGTCGTCCACCGGGGCGGCCAGGGCGTCACCGGTGTAGGTGACGGTGGCCGCGCGGACCTGGGTGATGGCGAGGTCGGCGTCGCTCAGGTCGAAGAAGACGTTGCCGACCGCCTCGATCTTCAGCCGGCCCCGGGCGGTGTCCACGTTCGGCAGGGTCACCGTCGCGGCGCCGGTGTTCGGCACGCTCTCCGCCAGCACGTGCGGGAAGGTCGCCCCGCCGTCGGTGGACAGCGAGATCCGCACCTCGCTCACGTTGATCGGGGCGGTGTCCGTGCCGGCCACGTCCCAGGTGACGGGCATGGTGCCGCCGCCCAGGTGGGCCGCCGGCGTGGCCTGCGAGGTGACCAGGAACGGGCCGGCCGCCGGGGCGAGGGTCAACGCCACGTCGGCGCTGCCGATGCCACCGCCACCGGGGTGGTGGTCCCGGCCGGTGAGCCGGAAGTGCAGGGTCCGGTCGTTGGTCACGCCGACCCAGTCGGCGGTGGGCAGGAACTCCGAGTAGCAGTCCACCGTCGCGGCGGGCACGTTGCTCGCCCCGCCGGTGGCCGGTGGGGCCGGCGCGGCCGGGCAGGCCCCGGTGGCGGCGTTGGTGTTGTTCGCGGCGATCTGGGTCAGGTCGGGGAAGTGCCGGGTCGGGTCGGTGCTCACCGCGTTCTCCCCCGGCGAGTGGTACTCCAGGGTGTCGGTCGGGCTGACCGCCGCCGCCACGCCGAACTGGCGGAACAGCGGCCCGTTGGTCTTGGTGTTGTTGACCAGCGCGGTGCCGGTGCTGCCACCCCGGTCGTTCTGCTCCCACAGGTAGCTGACGGTGTCCCCGTCGACGTCGGTGGCGCTACCGGTCAGCGCGAACGGGGTCCGCGCCGGAATGGTGTGCGCCGCCGCCGGCACGGTGACCACGGGGGCCCGGTTGCCGGTCTGCGCGGTCTGGAAACCGTTGTTGCCGGCCGCACCGCCCCGGGCGGTCTCACCGACGAAGCCGGTCATCCCGACGGTGTCGGTGAGACCGAGCGACGACACGTCGACCCCGGCCAGCGGGCCCGCACCGAAGGTGACCTGGAAGCCGGTGTCGTTCGGCGCGCCCAGCCCACCGAAGGCCGTCACGCTGACGGTGGCCCCGGCCGGCCAACCGGTGATCGCCTCGATGGCGGCCTTGATCCCGGCCGCGGTGTAGTTGCCGCCGCGCACCACCGGCACCGACGACTGCCCCGCGTAGCTGATGCTGAACGCGTCACCGTCGGTGTCGAAGCCGGACAGCGAGACGGTCTGCACCTCGTTGAGCGCCGCCCGGGTGCCGGTGACGAACGTGCTGATCTCGGTGTAGCTGCGCTGCGACCAGTACGGGTCGCTGTGCGGCTGGAGGTTGTCCTGCTGGCAGATGCCCGCGTACGCCATGATCGACGAACCGCTGCCCGGCTCGTAGGAGTTGGCGGCGCTACGGTTGCCGCCGGAGCAGTTGTACTGGGTGCCGTTGAAGGTGTGGTTGCCGGCGAACTGGTGGCCGATCTCGTGTGCCACGTAGTCGACGGCGTAGAAGTCACCGACCGGGGTGGGCAGGCCCGTGCAGCCGCGCGCCTTGCCGTCCAGGCCGACCACGCCGAGGCCGGCGACGCCGCCACCGGGCAGGCCCAGGCCGATGTGCCCGACGTCGTAGTTGCCCGCGCCGACGAGCTGGCCCAGCACGATCCGGTTGCGGTTGAGCAGCGAGCTGGTGCACGACGAGATCTGCGTGGGGGTGTAGCAGGCCGCCGTGCCACAGGGCCCGTTCGCCTCGGTGGCCAGGGCTGCGGTGTTCAGGTTGGTCTTGTCGGTGTCGTTGACCAGCACCAACCGGATCGCCGTCTCGTCCTCATAGATCTGGGTGACCCGGTTGATCAGGGTCACCTTCGCCGCGGTGACGTTCTCCGCGCCGAAGAAGGTGGCGTACGACGGGTCGGTGACCAGGGCCAGCCGGTAGGTGCGCAGGGTGACCGGCGGACCTACCGGCTCGTCCGCGGTAACCTCCGGCGTCAGCGCCCCGGCCGCCGCCGCGACGTCCTCCCGCTCCACCATGGCCGGGTCGGTGTCGAGCAGGTCGCGGGCGTAGTAGCTGGCGTAGACGCTCTGGTCGCCGTGGTAGTACGGGTCGAGGTACCAGCTGCCGCCGGTCGACCGGACCGAGGCGTGGAAGCCCAGCGGGGTCAGGTCGGCGCGGATGGTCGCCGTCGGGTCGTCCAGGCCCCGGCCGACGTACGTGCTGATCTCGGGATGCCGGGCGGCGAGCCCCGGCTCCATCACCGGCGAGTCGACCAGGGCGAACCGCTGGAAGCCCCCGGTGGGGGTGGGCAACGCGACGGTCAGCGCCGACTGCGACCGTCGGGCCGTACCGGCCCGCTCGGCCGGCACGTCGGCCAGGGTGTCGGCCAACGCGGCCCGGTCCAGGGTGTACGCGGTGAACCGCTCCGCGCGGATGTCGGGGGTACGCCCGTCCCGGGCGTTGGCCGACGGCTCGCTCGGCAGCTGCCGCCAGGGGCCGGAGCCGGCCGGCGCGGCGACCGCCGCGGTGCCGCCGGTCAGCGGCAGCGCGGTGGCGACCAGCACCGCGGCGAGGAGCCCGGCCAGTCGGCGGCGGCCGCGACCAGCGGGATCGGGGGGTGGAACCGTCATCGAGTGGGCCTCACTTCACCAGGTAAGAGGAACGGGCCGGATGGCGTGGCGTTCGTGGGCCACGCCGGGCTGTCCCGGAGAAGCACACGCTATGACGGGTCCCCTGTCGACAGACATCATCCGTAAAGTCGACGCGGCGGCGAAGCACGGCGGTGTAAGCGGTCCTTGATGGATCCCGGCGCGGTGGGCAGGTGACCAGGGACCGGTGCGTCGTGGTCGGACGCCCGCTGGCCGTGGCGGGGCGACACCGGCCCGCCGACGCGGGCGCGGCCGGGACATTTGTCCTGGCCGGACGGGTATCGCCGGCTCTGCCCTCGGCGGCCCCGGCTGCCTAGCGTGACGGGCATGGATGACACCGCGGTACGCCTGACCGGGCTCACCCGGCGGTTCGGCCCCGTCCGGGCCGTCGACGGGATCGACCTGACCATCGCGTCGGGCAGCACGGTCGCCCTGCTCGGCCCCAACGGCGCCGGCAAGACGACCACCATCTCGCTCCTGCTCGGACTCGCCCCACCCGACGCCGGAACGGTGACGCTGTTCGGCCGGTCACCGGGCGAGGCGGTCCGGGCCGGCCAGGTCGGGGCGATGGTGCAGGACGGCGGTTTCGTCCCCGGTGCCACGGTGCGGGACCTGGTCGCACTCGCCCGGGGGCTGTATCCCCGGCCGCTGGACACCGCCCGGGTGCTCGCGCTGGCCGGGCTGACCGACCTGGCCGACCGCCGGCTGGACCGGCTCTCCGGCGGTGAGACGCAGCGTGCCCGGTTCGCCTTCGCGTTGGCCGGTGACCCGGACCTGCTGGTCCTGGACGAGCCCAGCGCGGCGCTGGACGTCGCCGCCCGGCAGGCGTTCTGGACGGCGATCCGCCGGTACGCCGCCGACGGTCACACCGTCCTGTTCAGCACCCACCATCTGCACGAGGCCGACGAGTACGCCGACCGGGTGGTGCTGCTGGCCGGCGGTCGGGTGGTGGCCGACGGCCCGCCCGCCGAGATCCGGGCGGTGGCCGGCGGCCGAACGGTGGCCTTCGACCTCGCCGACGGGTCGGTGGCGGGCCTCGACCTGCTGCCCGGCGTCCGGTCGGTGCAGGTCCGGGGCGGTCGGGTGGCGCTCACCACCGACGACGCCGACGCCACCGTGCTGGCCCTGGCCGCCGACCGGGGCTTCCGGGGCCTGGAGGTCACCGGCGTCGGGCTGGAGGCGGCCTTCCTCACCCTCACCGGCGCGGAAGGGAATCACTGACATGCGCGCCTATCTGCGCTTCGAGCTACGTCGCCTGGCCCGGGACCCGCGGCTGGCGCTGTTCACCGTGCTGGGCCCGGTCGTCACCTACGTGATCTTCTCGGGCCTGCTTCCGGCGGGCGACCGGCTGGAGGGCGTCACCGCCGCCGCCGCGCTCATGGTCGGCCTGGCCGGCTACGGCGCGATGGCCGGGGTGCTCTCGGTGGGCTCGTCGGTGGCCCAGGAACGCGCGGTGCGCTGGCTGCACCAACTGCGGGTCACCCCGCTGTCCCCCCGCCGGGTGGTCGCGGTGAAGGCCCTGGTCAGCACCGTGAGCGGGGTGCCGTCGCTGGTCGCGGTGGGTATCGCCGGACGCCTCCAGCACCACGTCGAGCTACCCGCCGGCAGGTGGGCGGCCCTGCTGGTGCTGATGTGGGTCGGCACGGTGCCGTTCGCGCTGCTCGGGCTCGCCATTGGGTACGGCCTCACCCCGCAGCTCGCCCAGCCGGTCAACTTCCTCGCCTTCCTCAGCCTGTCGGTGCTCGGCGGACTGCTGGTGCCGGCGGCGTACTTCCCCGACCTGCTGCGGCACCTGGCACACACGCTGCCGACGTACCGGTTCGCCGAACTCGGTTGGCGTACGGCGGCCGGCCTGACCCCCGATCCGACCGGACTGGCGGTGCTCGCCGGGTGGACGGTGGCCTTCGGGGTGCTCGCCGCGGTGGCGTACCGCCGGTCGACCGCGCGTCGCTGAGCTCCCGCTACGGTGTCGACCATGCCCGGTGCCACGATCGCGGCCCCCGCCACCGGCCGCCGCCGGCGGCGGGGACTCCTGCTGGTGGCGTCGCACACGCTCTGGTTCTGGCTGCTGCTGCCACCGTCCACCGCGATCGTCCAGGGGCAGGTACGCCCGACGGCGGTCGCGGCGGTCGGGCTGGTCACCTTCGCGCTGCTCTACCTCGCGCTGGTGGCGGTGCCGGTGGCCGACCTGGTGGTGCCGCCCGTGCTGTTCCACCTCGGCCTGCTGGTGTTCGCGGCGCTCGGGGTGGGCCTCGCGGGCGCGTACGCCGGTGGCCCGCAGGGCTGGCTGATCCTGCTGACGTACGTCGCGACGGCCGGTGCGGTCGGGCTGGTCCGGCCGAGCCGGGGGTTCGCCTGGGTAGGCGGCAGTGCCGCTGCCGTCCTGATGATCGGGGTGGCGCACCGGGTGCCGGTCGGTGACATCGCCGCCTCGGCACTGATCACGGTGCTGGCAGGCACCATGACCCTGGCCTTCACCCGGACGGCCCGACTGGTGGCGGAGCTGCGCCGCACCCAGCAGGAGCTGGCCCGGACGGCGGTCGAGCAGGAGCGGCTACGGTTCGCCCGGGACCTGCACGATCTCCTCGGCCACACACTGTCACTCGTGGTGGTGAAGGCGGAGGTGGTGCGCCGGCTCGTCCCGACCGATCCGGGGCGGGCAGCGGCAGAGGCCCGGGACATCGAGCGCATCGGCCGTACCGCGCTCGCCGAGGTACGCGAGGCGGTCACCGGCTACCGGGACCGCAGCTTCGATCGGGAACTGGACGGTGCCCGGACCGCCCTCGCCGACGGCGGAATCACCGTCACCGTGCGGCAACCCGGCCGGCCGCTGCCGGTGGAGGCGGACGACGCGTTCGGCTGGGTGCTGCGGGAAGGAGTGACGAACGTGCTGCGGCACAGCCGTGCGTCGCGTTGCGAGATCGAGGTGCGCGCCGACGCCGAGGAGTCGGTGCTGACCATCGGCGACGACGGTGTCGGCGGCCGGCCCGAGCCGGGCAACGGCCTGCGGGGTCTCACCGAACGGCTCGCACGGGCGGGCGGGGAACTGCACGTCACCTCCGTCCGTGGCGGCGGTGTGCGGCTCACCGCCCGGATTCCCACCGGCACGCACGGGGCGGCGCGCGGATGATCCGGCTGCTGCTCGCCGAGGACCAGGGCATGATGCGCGGCGCACTGGCCCTGCTGCTCAACCTCGAACCCGACATGGAGGTGGTGGCCGAGGCCGGCACCGGCACCGCCGCGTTGGCGGCGGCCCTGCGGGTCCGCCCCGACGTGGCCCTGTTGGACATCGAGATGCCCGCCGGCAGCGGGCTGGACACCGCGGCGGCGTTGCGGCAGCAGCTGCCCTCCTGCCGGGTCCTGATCCTCACCACGTTCGGGCGGCCCGGCTACCTGCGCCGGGCGATGGAGGCCGGGGCGCGGGGATTCCTGGTCAAGGACGGGCCGGTGGAGGAGTTGGCGGTGGCGGTCCGCCGGGTGCTCGCCGGTGAGCGGGTGATCGATCCGGCGCTGGCGGCGGCGGCCCTGGCGACCGGCCCGAACCCGCTCACCGAACGGGAACGGGAGGTGCTCGTCGCCGCCGTTGACGGTGCCACGGTGGCTGACGTCGCCGCCCGACTGCACCTGTCGGAGAGCACGGTCCGCAACTACCTGTCGGCTGCGATCGGCAAGACGGGCACCCGCAACCGGATCGAGGCGGCCCACACCGCCCGCGCCAACGGCTGGCTCTGACCGCCCCTGGCCCGGGGTGCCGGTGTCAGCCGGCTGGTCGATCGCCCCGGATGCGGGCGTGCAGGTGCATGTCGTGCCGACCGTCGGCGTGCACGGCGTCGCTGCGCTTGGTGCCCTCCAGCAGGAACCCGGCGCGCAGCGCGGTCCGGCAGGAGGCGACGTTACGGGTCGAGTGGTCCAGGTGCAGCCGGTGGAAGCCCGCCCCGTCCAGCGCCCAGTCGCCAAGCGCCGTCAACGCCCGGGAGGCCACCCCCGCCCGGCGGGCGGCGGGAAGCACCCAGTACGCGCACCCGGCGACACCGTCATCGAGATCCATACTGGTCAGGGCGATCCGGCCGAGCACCTCGACGCCGTCGCGGGTCACCGCCCAACTGGCACCGGTCTCCCGCGCCCAGGCCTGCTGGTATTCCACGAACCACTGCCGGACCTGACTCTCGGAGGCCGGATGACGGGTGTGCCAGTGCCGGATCTCCGGATCCCGGTAGGCGGCCAGGAACACCGGGGCGTCGGACGGCTCCCAGGGACGCAGGACCAGGCCACCCGGCGCGGTGAGGGTCGGCTGCACACCGGCGGCGACGGCCCCGGCGGGGATGGCCGGTGGTGTGGAAAGAGGGACCCGCACGCCTCATCCTCCCCCGCTGCCGTGGGCCGGTGTCAAACTCCGCCCGGCACGTCGACGTCGACGTCGACGCGGGCGAGGTCCCGGTGGGCGGCGAGGCGTTGCGCCTGCGCGACGATGGCGTCGTGGACGGCGGCGGACAGCTTCCGCCATGGCTGGACGGCGAGTGTCAGCGCCCGGCCGGTCTTACGGGGCCGCCAGGTGCCGACGATCTCACCACCGGCCAGGACGGCGCCGGGGCGGCCCAGCACCGGCCACAACTGCTTGGCGTGGGCCGCGTCCGGCACCAGGGTCGCCCGGTCCCGCGCCTGCAGGAACAGGTCGAACGGGCCGAGCAGGCGCACGGCCGTGGTGTCGGCGGCACCGGCGAGCGCCGGCTCGTCGGCGGCGAGCAGCGAGCGGGCCTCCCCGTCGACCCGTACCTCGACCACGTCCTGCGGCCAGCGGGCCCGCACGTCCCTGACCGGGGCGTCGAGGTAGTCGGCGACCTGCTTGGGGGTGGCCGGGCCGAGCAGCCGCAGGTAGGCGCGGACCAGGTCGAACCGGTCGCCGGGCGGGGCGGGGCGGGTGAACCCGGGGATGTGGTGCAGGACCGGTGGCGAGGTGCCGGGGCGCAGCTCCAGCCCGGCCCGCACGGCCGCCAGCCGGAACGGCATCTCGTAGAGGTGGGTGGCGGCGCAGGGGCGGCAGAACCGCAGGTAGGGCTCGGGCAGCAGCGCGGCCAGCCGCCCGGAGACGTCGCCCTTGACCGTCGGGGTGGTGACCACGTCCCGCATCCGCGCCGCCACCTCGTCGAGGGCGGCCAGGATGCCGATGCCGGCGGCCTTCAGCGGCCGGGCGGCGTCGTAGATGCGTTTGGCCGCGTCCGCTTCGGAGTACGGCGCGACCGCCCCCGCCACCTCGGCCACGTCGGCGCGACGGTAGAGGTGCGGCGCACCGCGCGCGGTCCAGAGCAGGATCAGGTCGTCCGCGACCGGGGCCGTCACCTCGACCCCGCGCAGCGCGAGGGCCCACCGGCCGCCGTCCGGGCCGGTGTCCTGCACCCCGAGGTCGAGCACGGCGGTGTCCGCCAGCGTGCCCTCGGCCCGGTCGAGTTGCTGTGCGCGGGCGCGGAAATGCAGCACCTGCCGCCGGTCGATCATCCGGTCAGCCTAGGCGGCACCCCCGACAGAACTCGGCACCGTAGCCCACCGGCACGCCGATCAGCAGTCGGTTCAGCCGGGCGCCCAGCGCCAGTTCGGTGCCGGCCGGGGCCGGGGCACCGCAGGCGCTACCGTCGGCCGCCGTCGAGGTAGCGCAGCACCGCGGTGACCCGGCGGTCGGCCCGGTCGTCGGGGGGCAGCTGGAGCTTGGCGAAGATGCTGCGGATGTGCTTGTGCACCGCGCCCTCGGTGACGTACAACCGCTCGGCGATCGCCGTGTTGCCGAGCCCCTCGGCCATCAGCCCCAGCACCTCGCGCTCACGCGGCGACAGCTCTCCCAGTGCCGCGTCCGGCCTGCGGTGGCGGGCCAGAAACTGCCCCACCACCTCCGGGTCGATCACACTGCCGCCGTCGGCGACCCGGTGCAGCGCGGCGAGGAACTCCTCGACCCGACCCACCCGCTCCTTCAACAGGTAGCCGAGCCCGACCGCACCGACCGAGAACAGGTCGGTGGCGAACGCCTGCTCCACGTACGCCGAAAGGACCAGCACCGCGAGGCCGGGCTGCCGGCGACGGGCCTCCACCGCAGCCACGATGCCCTCGTTGGTGTGCGTCGGCGGCATCCGCACGTCCACGATCGCCACGTCCGGCGCGTACGCGTCGACCGCGGCCAGGAACTCACCCGGGTTGCCCGCCGTGGCGACCACGTCCAGGTCCTCCGCCCGCAGCAGCAGCGCCAGCCCCTCCCGCAGCAGCGGGTCGTCCTCGGCGATCACGATCCGCACGGCAACTCCACCTCCAGTCTCGTCGGCCCACCCTTGGTGCTGGTCAGGGTCATCCGGCCGTCGTACGCCCCGACCCGCCGACGGATGCCGGTCAACCCCGAGCCGCGCGTCTCGTCGACGTCGCCGCGCCCGTCGTCCTCGACGGTCACCGACAACCGGCCCTGCTCGCGGCGTACGGTCACGTCGACCCGACCCGCGCCGCTGTGCCGGACCACGTTGGTCAACGCCTCGGCCACCACGAAGTAGGCGGTGGCCTCCACCGAGACGGCGCAGCGTACCGGCACGTCGACCGTGAGCCGGCAGGGCACCGCGCAACTGCCGGCCAGCCCGGCCAGGGCACCGGCGAGGCCCCGGTCGTCCAGCACGGGCGGCAGGATGCCCCGCACCACGGTACGCAACTCGCCGAGCGCCTGTTCCGCCGCGTCCTGCGCCCGCCCGAGGATCTCGTCGGCCCGGTCCGGGTCCCGCCGCACCGCCCGGCGGGCCGCCCCCAGCAGCACGTTGACCGCGACCAGCCGGTTCTGGGTGCCGTCGTGCAGGGCACGTTCGATGCGACGCAGTTCCACCGCGTGGGCGTCCAGCGCCGCAGCCCGGGTGGCGGTCAACTCGGCGACCCGCAACGACAGGTCGATGCCCGGCGGCGGAGGCAGCAACCACCGTCCCGGCCGGGCCTGGAGGCGGGCCAACGGCGGACCGAGCGCGACCACGGCGACCAGCCAGCCCAACCCGAGCAACCCGACCAGGAGTGCCTCGGCCGGCCCGTCGATGCGCCACCAGACGATCCCCGGCGCCCCCGCCCCGGGCGGCAGCAGCCGGTACCACAGCGGGAACGTGAGGTCCTGCACGGCGTAGAGCGGCAGAGCGAGGCCGAGCAGCCCGCTGGCCAGGCCGGTGACCGCGTGCAGCGCGACCCAGCCGAGTTCCCGCCGGACGAACGGGTCGCGCACCGCCACCCGCAGCTCGGCCGGCACCGGGCCCGGGGCGGGGAGCTGCGTGCCCCAGCGGGACAGCCGGACACGCTCGCGGTCGGCCACCGAGCGTACCGCCCGCAGCGCGCCGGGTGCCGCCGGCAGCCCCACCCAGACCAGGCAGGCCGTCGCGACGAGCAACACCCACAGCAGCGCAGCCAACGCCAGCAGTGCGGTGGCCAACCCGCCGACGAGGTGTTCGAGGGCGTCGACCGAGGCACGAGCCCGGTCCCGCAGGTGTGTCATCGGAAGACCTCCCGCGCCAACATAGGCCACCGGGCGGGCGGCCCGGCACCGTCGGCGCGGAAAGTAGCGCCTGCTGTACCGCCGCCGGTCGCGCTGGCGGGATCGTGCCCGACCCACCGCCACGCCTAGCGTCAACCTGGTCGAACACCCGCCGCCCGAGGAGGCAGCCATGACCGATCCGTACCGCATCGCCGACGCCCCGACCAAGCCGGAAGCCGACCTGCTCCGCCCGCTGCTGTGGCTGGTGCTGGTCGTCAGCCTCGCCGCCAACGCGGCGCTGACGACCGTGTTCGACAACCAGTGGGCCGGCTCCGCCTGCGGCCTGCTGGCGGTGCTCTGCGCCGGGACGCTGCTCGCCCGGCACCGCCGCGCCCGGTGACCGGCGCACGGGACGCGGGCCCGCCCCTCCCCGGCCACGGGGCAGGGGATGGGCCGGCCGCCTCCGCCGGCCGGCGCTCAGCGGCCGTCGGGGGCGGCGCGGAGGGTGAGCACGTAGCTCGCGGTGAGCGCGACGACCCGGTCGTCGTCCCCGGTCAGCCCGGCCAGGGCCCCCGACGTCGTGTCCCCCGGGATGTCCGCGAGCGCCTGGATCAGCCGACGCCGTGCCGACGCCCCGAGATCTGCCTGGGTGAGCAGGCCGATCAGGCGCGCGGCGATCCGCTCCGCCGTGGCGGGATCGGTCGCCAGCGCGCTCAGCGCGTCGGCGGCGTCGACGTCGTTCACCTCGGCGACGACCATGTCGACGAGCGTCGGCACGGCGTCGGGCTCGCCACGGACGCCGAGCGCCAGCGCCGCGTACCTGCCGACCACGGGGTCCGGGTGGCGCAGGGCGTCGCGGAGCAACGCGGTGGCGTCCCCACCCGGGATCTCGACGATGGCCCGGACGGCACGTTCCCGCACCCCGGCCTCGGGTGCGTCGAGCCCCTCCGCCAGCAGGGGCAACCCGTCGACGCCCAGGTGGGCGAGCGCCCAGCGCAGCGCCCCGGCGACGTTCGGGTCGGACTCGTCCAGCACCGCCGTGACCAGTGCCTCCACCGGCACCGGTACCTCACCGACCGAGGCCAGCGCCGCGCGTTGACGCTGCTCCGCGCGCGGTGAGCCCAGGTCGCGCAGGAGCGCGACGACCTGCAGGACGTCCTGCCAGTCGGCGGGCCCGGCGGCGTCGATCCGCCGGAGGCGGGTGAGCAGCTCCCGCTCCGCGGTGATGCGCGCCCGGGTCTGCCGGATGAGGTCGTCGACGAGTTCCGCAGGGGTGAAGGCGGGGTCGTCGAGCGCCCGTCCCACCGCCCGCAGTGACAACCCCAGCGAGCGCAGGCTCTCGATGTGGAAGATCCGGCGAAGGTCCGCGCCGGAGTACTCGCGGTAACCGACGCCGCTACGACCGGTCGGTCGCAGCAGTCCGAGCGACTCGTAGTGCCTGAGCATCCGGGCGCTGACCCCGCAGCGTCGCGACACGTCACCGATCAGCACCGCCTCACCCCGGCCCGCCGGTCCCGCCGAGCGCCACGATGCGCGTCGCCTCCCCGAGGGAGAACTCGAATCCGGCGTCCGGGTCGCGCAACAGCCGCTGCGTGGCGGCCGCGTGCGCGCGTACCCGGGGATCCGGATGCGTCCCGGCGGCGTGCAGGACCGGCGGGACGACCTCGCCGAGCGCGGACAACGCCCGGCTGAGGCTCAGCCACGTCGCCCGGTCGCCCCGCCCGAGCTGGGTGGCCAGCACCTCGGCCAGTCCGGACCCCGCGCCGTCGGGCACCAGGGCGACCGCCGCCCGCCAGGCGCTGCGTGCCACCTCGTCGTCGGGGTCGGTCAGCAGGGCCCGGGTGATCGCCGGCCAGGCCCGCCGGTCCCCGATCTTGGACAGCGTGTGCAACGCCTGACTGCGGGTCTGCGCCCGGGTCGACCCCAGGGCGGCGACGAGCCGGGGCACCGTCGCCTCCGGCGGGTGACGGGTGAGCGCCCAGGTCAACATCTCGCGGACGGAGAAGTCCGGTTCGGTCCCGCAGCGGGCGACGAGCGGGTCGACGAAAGCCGGGTCGGGGGTGGTGCCGACCGCCAGCGCGGCCCGCAGCCGCACCGACGGGTCACCACTCGCCAGCCCCCGCAGCGCCCGCGTCGGGTCCACTTCCGATCTGGTCATCCGGACCACCTCCCCGACGCAGTGTCGACCCTGACACCGTGTCAGGGTCAACCGGAGTCCCGCTGCGTCCGCCCGATCCGACGGGTGTCCGCCGGGTCACCGGGGCCGGCGCAGGACGACCGGTGGACCGAACCGGACCGGCACGCCGGGTGAGTACAGCATGCTGACCGGCGGTCCGGTCGGCGCCGGCAGTCCGGCGGCGGTGACCAGTTCGTCGTCCAGGTGCAGCAGCTCGGCCCGGTGCAACGGCCACTGCGGATGCCAGTTCGGCAGGTGCAGGGTGCGCCCGTACGCCCGGGTGTGCAGGCCCCACCGGGCGGTGAGGAAGTGCTCCAGCGGGGTCGGCCGGTGGATCGGCGCACCCACCCGGACCACCATCCGGCTGGTCGTCCCGGCCGGCCCTGGCCAGCGCCGACGACACCGGTAGCTGCGCAGGTCACCGTCGTGGTCCAGGCGCATCGCCGACCACAGGTACGGCAGCCCCAGGGTGACCCGGGCGACCAGCACCGGGATCAGCCGGGACGCGTCGAGGGACCGGAACACCACGGCCCGCCGACCGGCCTGGTCCACCGAGTAGAGCCGCACGTTGGTCTCCCGGAAGGTCCCCAGGTACGGCACGGCGGGCCCCCGGCCGAAACCGAGGCCGACCATTCGGAAGCCGATCAGTCCGACGTGGGTGGTTCCGTCGACGGTGTCCGGACGGGTACCGGCCGGCAGCAGCGGCGCGACGAGTTCCGGGGCGACCGCCCAGTGCAGGAAGGTCAGGTCCGCCCACCGCTGGCGCAGCAGCGTACGGGGGAACGTCTGGACGGGTGCGGGGACGACCGGTTCGATCTGCACGCACCCATCCTGCTCCACCGCCCCGGCCGGTGGGACGGGTCAGCGGAGGGTCCGTCGGCCCGTCTGCCCGGCGACGGTGGACGAGGGGGCGGCGGAGCGACGGGCGACGACGAGCCCGAAGGCGGCGGCGGTGAAGAACATGAGGCTGCCGTAGACCACCGACGGCATGGCCATCGTGGCGTTGTCGAGCAGGGTCGGACTCATCCCGATGGTGATGGCCAGGGTGGCGTTGTGCAGGCCGATCTCGAAGGATGAGGCGACCGAGTCCCGGTGCCCGGCCCGCAGCAGCCGGGGCGCGAGGTAGCCGACGGCGAGGCTGGTCAGGTTGAACAGCACCACGACCCCGATGAGCTCCCCGAGGGTGGCCAGCACGTCGTCCTTGATGCCGGCCACCGCCCCCACGATGATCACCGCCAGGACGAGCACGGAAATGATCTTCACCGGGCGCTCCATCCGCAGGGCGAAGGCGGTGAACCGACGCCGCAGTAACATCCCGATGGCGATCGGGATCAGGACCAGCGCGAAGACCTGCACCACCTTGCCGAACTGGAGGCCGATCGTGCTGTCCGCACCGACGAAACCGGCCACCGACAGGTTGACGATCAACGGGAGGGTGAACAGGGCCAGCACCGAGTTGATCGCGGTCAACGACACGTTGAGCGCGACGTTGCCCCGGAACAGGTGGCTGTAGAGACCGGCGGTGCTGCCGCCCGGCGAGGCGGCGAGCAGCATCATCCCCACCGCCAGCTCCGGGCGCAGACCGAAGGCGGCCACCAGGCCCAGGCAGATCGCCGGCAGGACCAGCATCTGGCAACCCAGGCAGATCAGCACCACCCGGGGCTGGCGGGCCACCAGGCGGAAGTCCTCGACGGTCAGGCTGAGACCGATGCCCAGCATGACGATGCCGAGGGCGACCGGAAAGAGGGCGAGCGACAACCCGGAACCCATGACCCACCACCCTGCCCCACGGGATTGACGTCTTTCACTGCATCCTGGCAGCGGCCAGCCCCGCCGGTCATCTCGCCGCATGCTCATCCACTCCCGACGGCCGGTGTCGAGTAGCCGACGGTCGCCCGGGGTGAACGGCTGCGCACGCCTGACATGATTACTCCATGTCAGCGTCTGACCACACCGAAGACGCCGCCGTCGACCCGGCGCGTCGCACGCAGGACCGCCCCGCCGACCAGAAGCGCCCCGCCGACCAAGAGCACCCCGCCGGACAGGAGCGCCCCGCCGGACAGGAGCGCAGCGCGCAACAGCAACGGGCAGTCGACGCCGAACCCGCCCGCCCCGACGACCGGGACGGCAACTCCGGTCCCCCTGGCAGCAGCGCGGACGAGCCGCCGGTCGACGCCCGACCGACGCGCCGACAACGACTGGTCCGGTCCATTCCGACCGTCGTCGCCGTCCTCGCCGGGGCGGTGGGGGTGGTGGGCGGTGTCGTGACGTTGATCCCGCACCGGCCCCCGTCCTCGCCTTTCGCCGAGTCGGCCTTCTCCGAGTCGTTCAACTCGCCGCTGGCCGACCCGCAGGAAGCCGACCGGTACTACGCGAGTTGGACCGACCCCGACGGCGACCGCGATCCGGACGACGCCTGGACCACCCAGGTGGACACCGGCAACGGCCTGTTCCGGCTCACCAACCGGGCCGACCGCAACGCCGTGCGCTACCACTGGGTCAGCGTCCGGGACCACCGCACCGGCACGGCGCTCGACGCCGCCGACCGACCGGTCACCGTCGACGTCCGGATTCCCGAGCACGGCACCCCGGCAAGCTCGGCGGGCCTGCTCTACCGGACCACCGAGCAACCCCGGGCGTACTACGCCTTCCTGGTCTCGCCCGACGGCACCTACTCGTTCGCCGTCCGTCGGCCGAGCGGCGGCGGACTGTCCTACCGGTTCACCGAGGCCTCGGACCGGATCCGGCCCGGCGGCTGGAACCGGATCGGGATCGTCGGCCACGGCGACCGGCTCGACCTCTACCTCGACGACACCCGGGTCAAGACGGTGCCGGCGGAGGAACTGACCGACGGGCAGAGCGGCGTCATCGCGACGAGCACCGGCGTCTTCGAATTCGACAACTTTCAGCTCTACCGGTGACCGGCGGGACCGGCGGGACACGTGCCGGAGGGGACCGGAGGCCGGCGCACCGACAACTCGTCTCCGTGAACCGGTGACGGCACCGGGTGTCGGGTAGCTGACGCGACGTAGTCGGGTGCCCGCTAGAGGTGGGTACGGCATGAGCGGAGGGTGACAACAGCCGACCCGCCACTGCGAGACGAGGTAGTCATGCCCGTCACTCCGAGCTATCCCGGCGTGTACATCGAGGAAGTCGCGAGTTCCGTCCGCCCCGTCATCGGCGTGGCGACCGGGGTGACCGCCTTCGTGGGATACGTCCGGACCGGACCGGAGCACCGGGCCGTCCGGGTGAACACCTTCGGCGAGTTCGAACGCCGGTTCGGCGGGGCCGACCGGGACTCCGAACTCAGCCTGGCCGTGCAGCAGTTCTTCCGCAACGGCGGGGCCGCCGCCCTGGTCGTGCGGGTGCCCCGCGCCGACGCCCGGGCCGCCTCGGTGACCCTGCTGGACAAGGTCGGCGCCGGGGCGAAGTCCGCGCTGCTGCTGGACGCGACGAGCACCGGAGCGTGGGGCAGCGGACTACTCGTCGACGTCGACCACGACGGGGCCGCCGACGCCACGTCGTTCAACCTGACCGTCACCGACACCGCCACCGGCGACACCGAACGGTTCACCGGTCTGTCCGCCGACCCGACCAGCGCCGCGTACGCGGTGGCCCTGCTCAACGACCCGGACCGGGGTTCGGCGCTGGTCCGGGCACGGGCCGGGGCCGCCGGGGCGGGACGACCGGTGCCCAGCGGCACGGTCGGCGCGGCGCTCGGCACGCCCACGGTGGACGCCGCCAAGAACTACCGGCTCACCGTGCAGCCCGACCGGCCCACCAAACCGGACCCGAACGACCCCGCCAAGACCGTGCCGGCGGTCGCCCCGGTGACCGTCACCGTGCTGACCAAGGGCGAGCGGCTGCCGTCCTCCCCGGCCGGGGTGGCCGCGCTGCTGCAGCGGAAGGTCAACACGGCGCTCGGCGCCGCCGACGGCGCGGCCGGCCTGCGGGTCCGGGTGGTACCCACCGCCGCCGGTGGGCTGCGCGTCCTCGGCGACGTGGACGCGTTGGTCGCCCCGGCGGCCGTGGACGCCGCCTTCACCGTCGCGGGGGTCACCCCCGCCGGTGACGTGGCCGACGGCGCGGCCCTGCTGGGCCTGTCAGGTGCTGCCACCAACGTCGGCCGGATCAGCCCGGTCGGCGTCAAGCGGCTCGGGCAGGGCGACCTGGTCACCGGTTCCGACGGCACCACCCTGCCCGGCACCGGCGCGCTGATCGGCAGCGAGGCCGCCTACACCGGCATCTACGCGCTGCTCAAAACCGACCTGTTCAACCTGCTCTGCATCCCCGACGCCACCCGCGCCAAGCACGGCGACCCCGGCGTCGTCGACAGCGGGCTGGACCCGGAGGCGGTCTGGTCGGCCGCCTACGACGTCTGCGAACGGCGGCGGGCGGTCCTGCTGGTCGACCCGCCGCCGGGAGTGGACGACCCGGACCGCGCCCTGGACTGGATCAACCAACTCGGGGTCAAGGGCCCCAACGCGGTGGCCCACTTCCCCCGGCTGCGCATTCCCGACCCCACCGACGGCTTCCGACCCCGCACCGTCGCCCCCGGCGGCACCCTCGCCGGCCTGTACGCCCGCCAGGACACCGAACGGGGCGTGTGGAAGGCACCGGCCGGCACCGAGGCACAGCTGCGGGGGGTGACCAGCCTGGTCTATCCGCTGACCGACGCCGAGAACGGTGTGCTCAACCCGTTGGGGCTCAACTGCCTGCGCACCTTCCCGGTGACCGGCACCGTCAACTGGGGCGCCCGCACCACCGCCGGCGCGGACGTGCTGGCCAGCCAGTGGAAGTACACCCCGGTCCGACGGCTCGCGCTCTATGTCGAGGAGAGCGTCTTCCGGGGCACCCAGTGGGCCGTCTTCGAGCCCAACGACGAGCCGTTGTGGTCCCAGCTGCGGCTGAACCTGACGTCGTTCATGCAGGACCTGTTCCGCAAGGGCGCGTTCGCCGGGCGCACGCCGCGCGAGGCGTACCTGGTGCGGTGCGACGCGGAGACCACCACCAGCGACGACCGGGACCGCGGCGTGGTCAACGTGGTCGTCGGGTTCGCCCCGCTCAAACCCGCCGAGTTCGTGATCGTGCGGATCCAGCAGCTCGCCGGCCAGAGCCCGTCCTGAGAGGTGTGAGTCATGGTGCAGTTCGCGGTCAACCCGACGCGCTTCGACCCGTACAAGAACTTCAAGTTCCGGGTGAAGTGGGACGGCCGCTACGTGGCCGGGGTCAGCAAGGTCAGCGCGCTGAAACGGACCACCGAGGTGGTCAAGCACCGCGACGGCGGCAACGCCTCGACCAGCCACAAGTCGCCGGGGCGTACCGAGTTCGAGGCGGTCACCCTGGAGCGGGGGCTGACCCACGACGCCGAATTCGCCCAGTGGGCCGGACGGATCTGGGCGCTGCACGCCGGGCTCGGCTCGGAGGTGTCCCTGGCCGACTTCCGCCGGGACATCACCATCGAGCTACTCAACGAGGCCGGCCAGGTCGCCCAGTCGTACCGGCTGTTCCGCTGCTGGGTCTCGGAATACCAGGCGCTGCCGGAGCTGGACGCCAACGCCAACGCGGTGGCGATCGAGCACATCAAACTGGAGAACGAGGGCTGGGAACGCGACGAGGCGGTGCCCGAACCGGCCGAACCCCGGCTCGGGTCGTGACCGGGGGGCCGCCGCTGACCGAGGTGGCGCTGGTCGACGCCTGGGACAGCGCGCTCGGTCGGCCCGCGCCGGTCCGGGGGTTGCTGCTGCTCGGCCGGGCCGACGCCGACCGGCTGCCGGTGGGCGAGGTGACGGCGCTGCTGCTGGCCGCCGCCGGTGACTGGACGGGCGGCCGGGTGGCGGCCACGGTGGACTGCCGGGCCTGCCCGGAGCACCTGGAGGTGGCCCTCAGCGTCGCCGACCTGCTGGCCGCCGCGCCGGACCGCACCGACGCGGACCGGGCCGCCGGGCCGTTCACCCTCACCTGGCGGGGGCACCTGCTGAGCCTGCGGCTGCCCACCACCGCCGACCTGGCCGGGGCGGCCCGGGCCGGCGACGCGGCGGCGGCCGAACGGTGGTTGTTCGACGCCTGCCTGCTCGACGCCACCCCGCCGCTGGCCGACCCGTCCGCCGCGCTGCCGGCGGTGTCCGAGGCGATGGCCGAACGCGACCCGCTCGGCGTCGTCGCGGTCACGCTTACCTGTCCCGGCTGTGGCGGCAGCACCGAGGCACTGCTGGACGTGCCGGCCTGGGCGTGGCAGGCCGCCGACACCCGGGTCCGCCGGCTGCTCGACGAGGTGCACCGACTCGCCCGGGCCTACGGCTGGTCGGAGGCGCAGGTGCTGGGGCTGGGCCCGCACCGGCGGGCCGCGTACCTGGAGCGGGTCCCGTGACCGGCTACCTGGCCGCGCTGGCGGCGCTGGCCGTCGGCACCGCCCCCCGGCTGCGCCCGCGCGGCCACGGGCGTTTCGAACCGGACACCCCGCAGGTGGGCGGGTTCCTGGCCGACGAGCAGGAGTCGACGGCACCCCCGCCGGCCAGCCGGCCGGTCACCCCGCCGGTGCCGGACCCGTCGCCGACGCCCCACCCCCACGTCGCGGTGGCACCGCCCGGCCCGGTGGGGACACCCGCCCCACCGGCCGCACGGATGCCGGCCCCCGAACCACCGCACCCGGTGCCACCGCAGGGCAGCAACGCCGCAGGGCGGCAACGCCAGGTGGCCGGGCCGACCCCGGCGGCGGCGACCCGCCCACCCGCACCCGCACCCCTGCCCGCTCCGGCGACAGGTTCCGGCTCCACCCCGCCTGTCGGCGTGCCGACGGGCCGGGCCACGCCGCCCCGGCCGCCGGCCACCCCCGCCGCCGCGGAGCGGTCCCCGCAGCCATCCCGCCGGGACCACCACCCGGACCGGCCGCCGGCCCACACCCCCGCCCCGCACCCCGTCGTCCCGCCCCCGGCCGTCGCGCCGGTGCGCGCCGGCACCGTGCCGCCTCCCGCACCGCCCGCCGCTCCCGGGCACCGCCCTCCGGTCACCCGGGCCACCGCCCGGAGCCCGGAGCCGGTCACCGTGCACGTGCACATCGACCGGATCGAGGTACGCCTCGCCGGCAACCGGCGGCCCGCGACCGCACCGGCGGCCACCACACCGGCCACCGCCGCCCCAGCCGTCGCTGCGGGGCCGGCACCGGAGTTGGAGTCGTACCTGCGCGGGGCGGGGGTGCCGCGATGAGCACCGGGTACGCCCTGGCCGCCGTCACCGCCGTGCTGCGCGGGCAGCTGATGGCCTACCTGCGGGCCACCGGCGCCTCGTCGGCGGTCGGCGGGGTCTCCGTCTCGGCGGGCCCACCGGACCGGGTGACCGTCGGCAACCAGGAGGGCAACCAGGTCAACCTGTTCCTCAGCCGGGTGACCCGGAACCCGACCTGGGCCAACCTCGGCCCGCCCCCGCGCAGCACCGGCGGGGACGACGTCGCCGCGCCGCCGCTCGGCGTCGACCTGCACTACGTGGCCAGCGTCTACGGCCACGACCCGTTGACCGGGGAGATCCTGCTCGGCCACCTGCTGGCGATGCTGCACGAGACGCCGGTGCTGACCCGGGCGACGATCCGCCGGTCACTCGCCCCCGACCCGCCCGACCCGACGCTGCCCGCCGCGGTGGCCGACTCCCGCCTCGCCGAGCAGGTCGAACTGCTCCGGGTCAGCGTCACCAACAGCCCGGGCGGGGAGGAGAGCTTCCGGCTCTGGTCGGCGTTCAGCGCGCCGTACCGCAGCAGTGTCTTCTTCGACGTGTCGGTGGTGCTGATCGACCCGCTGCGCGGTGCCCGGGAGCCCCTGCCGGTCCGCGCGGTCACCGCCGGCACCGTCGACGTCGACGGCCCCGAGGTGGACCTGGTCCGCGCCGACGGGCCGACCGGTACCCCGGTCACGGCCGGTGCGACGCTGGTGGTGACCGGCCGTAACCTGGCCGGGCCGGACGTCCGGGTCCGGATCGGGACGGCCTCGGCCAGCCCGGCCACCGCCTCGGCCGGTGAGTTGCGGCTGCCAATGTCCGCCTTCGACCGGCCCGTCGCGGCCGGGGTCCGTGGCCTGGTCGTCACCCACTCGGTGGCGTTGGGCGACCCACCCACGCCCCGGCCGGCGATCAGCTCCGACGCGGTACCGGTCAGCTACCGGCCGACGATCACCGTCGCCCCCGGCGACGTGGTGGTCGGGTCCAGCCGGACGGTCGACGGGGTGGTGCTGCGTACCGGCACGGTCACCGTCGACGTCGTGCCGGAGGTCGAGGCCGGCCAGCAGGTCACCCTCGGGCTGACCGGGGCGGGTGGCACGGTGCTCGCCGCGCCGGCCGACAACGGGGTGCCGTCCGGTGGGCAGCACACCGGGCGGATCAGCTTCGCCTTCCAGGACCTGCCTGCCGGCACCTACCTGGCCCGGTTGCGGGTGGACGGGGTGGACAGTCCGCTGCACGCCGACCCGACCGGCCGGTACGACGGCCCCGCCGTGGTGCTGTGATGCCCGCCCCACGCCCGGCCGCCCGCTGGCCCGGCCCACCGCCGGCCGCCGGGCACGACGGCGGGCTGGCCGCCGAGGTGGAGCGGATCCACCTGCTCCTCAAGGGCGAACCGGCCCCGGACGGCCCGGCCGACGGGTCGACCCCGCACCGGATCGCCACCGGATTCGGGCTGACCGCATTCGAACGTGACGTGCTGGTCGCCTCGGTCGCCGGGGAGTTGGGTCTGCTCGACCGACCGCCGACCTTCGCCTGGTGCCTGGACGCCCTGCCCGGCGGGCACTGGGACGCCCTCGCCGCCGACCGTCCGCTGCGCGCGGCGCGGCTGGTGGAGTTGGGTGAGGGGCCACTGCCGCACGCCCCGCTGCGGGTCGACGAGCGGGTCCTGCACGAGCTGCGCGGCGTCGGGCGGCTCGACGAACGGTTGCGGCCCTACCTGGTGCCGTTGCCCCCGCCGCCGGCCGTCCTGCCGGCCAGCCGTCGCCGGGCCGCGCAGCAGCTCTGCGCCGCCTGGCAGGGCGGCCGTCGCCCGCTGCGGGTCTGCGGGCCCGACCCCGCCGACCGGGTCGACGTGCTGGCGGCGGCGTGCGCGACGGTGGGCCGGGTCGGGCACCGGGTGGCCGCAGCCGACCTGCCCCGCGCGGTGACCGACCGGGACGCGTTCGCCCGGCTGTGGAACCGGGAGGTGGTGCTCGCCGATCCGGTGCTGGTCGTCGAGCTGACCGGCGACGAGCCACCCGAGGTGGGCGCCGCCGTGGCGCAGTTGCTGGCCCGGCTCGTCGGTGACGTGGTGGTCAGCGTCCCCCGCGCCGTCGCCCTCGACGGGGTGGCCCCCGGGCCGACGGTGGACCGGCCGTCCCGGGCCGAACAGCGGGCGCTGTGGCGGGAGTCGCTGCCCGGTCGCGCCGCGGCAGCCGCCGCCGTCCTGGCCCGGGAGTTCGACCTGGGACACCGGGAGATCCTCGACTCCGCCGCCCCCGCCGCCCCCGGTCCGACCGTCGATCCGGTGGCGCTGGCCCGGGGCCTGGTCCGTGAACGGGTCCGGCGGGACCTGGACGGGTTGGCCGAACGGATCGACGTACGGGCCGGGTGGGACGACCTGGTGCTGCCCGCCCCCGCCCTGACCCAGCTACGTCAGTTGACCGCCGCGGCGGCTGGCCGGGCCCTCCTGGCGGAGCAGGGCTTCGCCGGTCGGACCGGCCGGGGTCTCGGGGTGGCCGCGCTGTTCGCCGGGCCCAGCGGCACCGGCAAGACCCTCGCCGCCGAGGTGGTGGCCGGCGCACTCGGGCTGGACCTGCACCGGGTCGACCTGGCGACCGTGGTGAGCAAGTGGATCGGTGAGACCGAGAAGCAGCTGCGGCGGATCTTCGACGCCGCCGAGCGGGGCGGCACCGTACTGCTGTTCGACGAGGCCGACGCCCTGTTCGGCCGCCGTTCCGAGGTACGCGACAGCCACGACCGGTACGCCAACATCGAGGTGTCGTACCTGCTGCAACGGATGGAGCAGTACCGGGGCGTGGCGGTGCTGACCACCAACATGCGCACCGCCATCGATCCGGCGTTCCTGCGTCGGCTGCGGGTGGTGGTCCCGTTCGGACACCCCGGTCCCGCCGAGCGGGCCGGCCTGTGGCGGCGGGCCTTCCCGGCCGCGGTCGCCACCGCCGATCTGGACCTGCCCCGCCTCGCCGCGCTGGACCTCACCGGTGGGGACATCCACACCGTGGCGCTGCGTGCCGCACTGGTCGCCGCCGGGGAGGGTGACCCGGTCGGGATGCGGCACGTGCTCGACGCGGTCGCCGCCGAGTACGCCAAGCACGACCGGCCCGCCGACCCCGGGTTGTGGTCATGAACATCGAGGTCACGACCGTCGAGGTCGACATCCGCCGGCTGGTCCTCACCGGCGTCGACGGGCCGGTCGACGCCACCCTCGCAGCCGAGGTGGGCGCCCGGTTGAGCCGGCTGATCGCCGACCGTGGCCTGCCGTCGGCCGGTGCCCAGGCCAGCGCCCCATCCGCCGGCGACGACCTGCCGACCGCGCTGGCCGAGACGATCTGGGCCCGGCTGGGTCTGCCGGGGGTGGGCCGATGACCAGCCCCGACCCGGCCACCGGCGCGGGAGCCGCCCGGGAGACTGCCGCCCACCGGGCTCCCCCACCGACGACGCAACCCGCACCGGGCCGCGACGACGCCCTCGCCACGCTGACCCGTGAACTGGTCGACCGGTACGCCCCGTCGTTGGGGCTGCGGCCGGACGCCGTACGGGTGCACCTCGGTGCGGCGGGTCGACGGGCCGCCAACCACGGCGCGCGCGGGCTGCTCGCCGACGGCGCGGTGCACCTGGCCCCGGGCTTCGACCCGTCCCGGGCGGCCGGGCGGGCCCTGCTGGTGCACGAGTTGGGGCACCTGGCGCAGGCGACAGCCGGCACGGCGTACCCGGGGCAGCGGGCGACCGACCCGGAGGGCGAGGCGCGGGCGTTGGCCGACGCCGCCTCGGCCGGGCGGGCACTGTGGACGCCGGTGGCCCGGTTGCCGGCAGGTGTGGTCGCCGCCGACACCGGTGCGGTCGCCACCCCGCCGCGCCCGGCCAGCCCGCCGGCCCCCGACCGGGCGCCGGCCGACGAGGCCGGGACCGGCCCGTTGGAGGCGGAGCTGGGCGCGCTGGTGGAGCGCCGGTACCGGGCGGAACGGGCCCGCATGGTCGACCTGCTCGACGGCCTCTGGGTCTCCGGCGACGACGTGCGGGGCTGCCTGCGGATCCTGGACACCCTGCCGTTCGTGGTCGCCCGCAGCCTGGTGCACAGCCTGCCCGCGCCCCGGCGCACCGACCTGGCCGGCAACCTCGACGACGACCACCACCGGGCGTACCCGCGTGCCGCGCTGGCCGCCCTCGGTGGGCAGACCCCCTACCTGCTGCGGGTGCTGGAAGCCGACAACGTGCACGGGTTGAGCGCCGAGGGGCTCGACCCGGTGCAGCGGCGCACCGCGCTGAACGTGCTGCGGGCCCTGCGGACCAGTGTGTTGCGGGAGCTGCTGGGCGGTGACCGCAAGGCGCAGTTCCGGGCGTTGCTGGCCGAGCGGCCCCCGGCGGGCAACGACGCCGACGCCCTGCGCGAGCAGGTCACCATCCTGGGTGGGGCGTCGGCCGACGACGCCCGCCTCGACCGGGACGCCGATCTGGCCGCCCTGCTGCGGCGGGTGCAACGGTCGATCGGTGACCGTCGGGCCGACGAGGCGCTGCGCCAGCTCGCCGACCTGGCCCCCGCCGCACCCACCGCCGGTGCCCCGGCCACGGCCGCGTCGGCCGCCGCCGGGCCGCCCGAGCCGGGTCCGAGGCTGCGGTACGCGGTCCGCCAGCTCGACGACAGCGGTCACCTCGACACCCTGCTCGACCAGTTGCCGTGGGAGGAGAAGCGGGTCGACGCGCCGCTCGGCCCCCGGCTGCTGGTCGTGCTCGCCGCCCGCCCGGAGCACCGCAACCTGTCCCGGGTGGAGGGACTGCTGTCGTACGGGGTGTTCGACTGGGCGATCCGCGACCATGAGGCCCGTTTCGCGTACCTGCTGCTGCGTAGTCTCCCGCTGGCCGCGCAGGACCGGTGGCGGCGGTTGGACCAGGGCAGCTGGTTCGACCGGTTGGAGGAGAACATCCCGGCCGAGGATGTGCTCGGTGGCGGCTACACCGGCGTGGGCGCCCTCGCCGAGCCGTGGGACCGCCGCCGGCGCAGCGCCGGGCAGGTCGACGCCGAGCGGCTCGTCGCCGACATCCACCGGATCGTGCAGGACGGCCTGGACGGGGTGAAGTCCGTCGAGCTGGTCCGCCGGTTGATCGGCTACGACCGGCCGACCGGGGCGACCGCCGGGCCGGATGCCCGGGGCCGGGAGGCGTTGCGGACCGCCGTGCACCGGCTGGACGCGCTGCGTGACCTGGACCGCATCCTCGCCGCCCTACCGGATGCGTACCTGACCCACGAGATGTGGCGGGCCGAGTTGCTCGACCTGCTGGCCCTGCGCGACCCGGCGCACCTGGAACGGCAGGTCCGCGGCCTGCTGGCGATCGGGCTGACCGACTGGGCGGTGAACCCCCGGGAGGCGTGGCTGGCCTTCCAGCTGGTGCGCAGCCTGCCGGTGGCCGACCAGACCCGGCTGGCCGCCGACGATCCGGACCGGTGGGCCCGGATGCAGTCCGGGATGACCCCGCAGATGCGCGCTTCCCTCGCCGTCACCGCGATTTCCGGTCCGCGCCGTGTGGAGGCCCGCGACCAGCTGCGCGACCGGTTGCGCGACGACCGGCTCTGGCGGGCCGGGCGGGCCACCGAACTGCGGTCGTTGATCATCCAGGCGTACGCGCTGGACGACCGGCGGTGGGTGTTCCTGCGCTCCCGGGAGGTGCGCGCGGACCTGCTGCCCGACCTGGCGGCGCTGGTGGCGGAGCTGCGGCTCTACCACGCGACCCGCCGGCCCTCGTTCGACCCGGAGTCGTTGCGCACCGACGGCCTGCCGACCGTGGTGGGTGACCTGGCCCGGCTGGTGGCGGTGGGGCTGAAGCTGCTGTTTCTCAGCCGCACCGGGTTGAGCCTGTTCACCGACGAGGTCACCGTCGACGAGTTCGACCTGCACGACGCCCAGTGGATCAGCGGCGACCTGGGTGGCGCCCGGCTGCGCGACACCGACCGGGAACGCACCAACCGGCTGTCGCTGTCGGTGGACGCCCGGCAGGGGGTGCTGCGGGTCCGGCTGCCCCGGTTGGAACTCGACGGGGTGAACCGCACCTTCACCGGCAGTTCGCTGCGGACCGGCCGGGTCACCCTGACCGACCTGGACATCGTCGCCTCGTTCTCCGACCGGGGCTACGAGCGGCCGGTCGGCGCGCAGGCCGGGATGGGCGCGTTGAGCGTCTCCGACGTGGTGTACGCCAGCGACGGGCTGCCCGGCGGGCTGCTCGGCCTGACCCGGTTCGGGCTGTCCACGCTGGCGTTCCGGGCCGGGGCGACCGGGCAGGAGAACGTGACCGAGCCGGGCCGGCACGGCTGGGTCGGCATCCCCATCATCGATCCGCTGATCCACCTGCTGCACAACGTCATCTCGTTCTACGGTGGGCTGCCGTTCCTGTCCAAGATCAGCGACGCGTTGCTGGCCCCGTACACGGCCGGAGCGCCGTTCCTGGCCCAGCAGTTCACCTCGCTGACCGCCGGGGAGATCTTCACTCCGCTGGCCAACGCGACGATCGGGCTGCTCACCGACGGGGTGTTCCGCCCGCCCCGTGGGGTCGGCGAACGGGTCACCGACGCGGTGGAGATGATGCACTCGCTGCGGGTCAGCTTCTCCAGCGCCACCGCCGAGGGGCTCTCCTTCGCCGGCCTGCAACAGGTCGGCCGGATCGAGGTGGGTCGCACGCTGATCGGGGTGGCCACCAGCCTGCCGGCCCGGTTGCGTGCCGAGCAGGAGTCGCTGCGGCTGCGCCGCGAGACCGCCACCGGGGCGCAACGTGCCATCCTGGAGGAGCGGCTGCGCGCCGTCGACAGCCAGCTCACCACGCTGGAGCCGGCCGAGCGGGAACTGGACCGGTTGGAGGCCCGGCACCGCTGGCACGCCGAGTCGCTGTCCGAGGCCGAACGCCGCCGGCTGGTGGAACTCTCCGACCAGTTGCGCCAGTCCGTCGGCGGCGCGATCGACATCGGCGGTATCCGGGTCACCGGGCTGACCGGCCGGGTCGAGGCCGCCGGGGTGGAGGTCGACCCGATCCACGCCGAGGCGTCCCTGCCGTCGCGCATCGGCGAGTACCTGCCCGACGACGAGCTGATCACCAGGTTTCGCCGCGACCGGGTCCCGGTCGACGCGGCGACGACGGCCCGGGGCAGCACCGGGTCGGCCACCCTCGCCGGGGTACGGCTGCTGCCCGGCCCGGCCGGCGCACCGGCGCTGCGGATCACCGCCGGGGACCTGCCCACCCGGGCCGACGTCGCCGCCCAGCTCGCCGCGCTGCCCGCCGAGCCCCGCTGGGCGGACCGGCGGGCGGAGCTGACCCGCTGGCTGACCGACCTGGACCGGTTGCATGAGTTGGAGTCGCTGGCCGCCGAACCGGTCGACCCGGCCGGCCGCCCCCTGCCGCGACACCGCACCCGCGCCCAGGAGCAGGAGCTTCAGCTGCTGCGGGAACGGGCCCGGCGGTACTTCGGCGTCACCGCCGGCGGGCTGACCGTCGGCGGGCTCGACGTCACCCTGGACCCGGCCACCCTCGGGGTGGAGCTGCGGTTGGCCGAGGTGACCGCCACCGACGTCCGGGCCGGGGCCACCACCGTGGAACGGTTGGCGGCGGCCCGGCTGCGGTTGCGCGCCGACCTCGACACCGTCGGCGGTGGTCCGCTCCCCGCCGAGCTGGCCGGCCCGGCCGCGGCCCAGGGGTTGCCGATCGGTCGGACCGCCGTCCGTTTCGGGGTCGGTGAGCTGGCGGTCACCGGGTTCTCCGGGCCGGGCGTCGAGGCCCGGCGGATCGCCTTCACCGCGCCCACCCGGGCCGACGGCACACCCGGCGAGGCGATCCACGGCCGGGTGCTGCCCGTCGGTGACGATCTGCGCCTACCCGACCTGGTGGTGGAGCAGACCGAGCTGACCGGGCTGTCCATGCACTCGCCCGGCCGCAGCCTCTACTCCCGGGGCAGCACCCGGATCGGTCGGATGAGCCTCGACGTCCAGGTCCGCACCGGCGCGACCGCCACCGGCCGGCAGGTCCGTGGCGCGCTGGTCCGCAACCTGGTCATCGACCGGATCGACGCCGACCGGATCGGCATGGACGTCACCGACCCGGCGCCGGGGATGAGCGTCGAGGTGGTCTCCGGCGCGCTGATCGGGGTGCGGCTGCGTGACCTCGACGTGGACCTCACCGGCGAGGAGCTGACCTATTCCGGGCGGTTGACCGTCGGTCAGCTCGACCGGCTCCGGTTCGCCGTGGTGTCCCGCGCGGTGCAGGGCGGCCCGACCACGATCACCGGCACCGTGGGTGGCCGGGCGACCCGCCCGAACGCCGCCACGGTGACCGTGGACCTGATCCGGGCCGGGCCGCACCAGGTCGACCCGGTGACCGGCCGGATCCTCAGCGACCCCACCGACAGCCAACGCATCCAGCTCGACGGGCTCACCCTCACCGACACCACCCTGCGGACCCCGGACGGCGCGGTCACCGTACGCCGGGCCGGGCTCGGCGGCCGGCTGGTCACCGAGCGGGCCGGCGGGCTGCGCTTCGAGGACGTCGGCCCGGCCCGCATCGAGCTGGGCGCGATCGACTGGCGGGCCGGCGACGGGCGGATCGTCTCCCGGGGGGCGACCGTGCTGGACGGGCTGACCGCCAGCGGTCGCTGGGACAGCACGCCGGAGCAGCGCGACGCCGCCGGTCGGGTCGTCCCGGCCACCGCCGCGCTGCACCTGGAGCGGCTGCACATCGCCCGGATCACCGGGCGGGACCTGCGCTACCGCGACGGGGTGCTCGACGTCGGCCTCGGCCGGCCCGAACCGCTCCCGGCCGGGGAGCCGGACCGGCCGCCGCTGGAGATCCTCGACGTGGACCTGCGCGGCCTGCGCTGGTCGGCGGCGGCGGGGGTGACCGCCGGACGGCTCACCACCGGGGCGACCCGGGTGGAGATCGCCGGCCGGATCGACGCCGCGCTGCACGTCGACGGCGCGTTGTGGGCCGCCCAGCTCACCCTCGCCTTCGGTCGGGGCGGCCGGATCCAGGCCCGGGTGGTCGGCGGTGAGGCTCAGCTCGGCGTCGGTCCCCGGCCGGGCGAACACGACCAGCACGTCAGCATCCAGGGGCTGGACACCGGCGTGGTCAGCGTCGGCCCGGACCACATCGAGATCGGCCCGGACGGGCAGCCGGGGCTGAGCCTGGCCACCATCTCGGTGGACGCGCTGAACTGGCAGGGTGCGGCGCTCGGCCTGCGGATCCCGTCGGGCGCGGGGGCGATCACCCTGCTCGGCATCAGCGCGCGGGCCCGGGTCGACCTGTGGCCGGCGGGCACGCCGGGCGGCCGGTTCCGCCGGTTGCTGCTGCGGGAGCTGGTGGTGCAGCAGACCCGGGCCAGCGGGCTGCTGGTGGATCTGCACGACGGCGTCACCATCCGGCTCAACCCGGACATCGAGGCGGTGCTCGGGGAGTTGCGGCTGGTGCCGGCGGCCGGGCAGGACGGCTTCCTGGTGGAGGCGACCCGCACGGCGGAGGGGATGCGGATCCTCGGTGGACTGCGGATCGGGGCGATCGAGGCGGCCCGGGTCGGCTTCGACATCGGCACGTTCCTGTCCGGCGGCACGGCCGACTTCACCGCCGGTGGGCTCAGCGTCGACTTCCTCGACCACGGTGGGCTGCGGCTCAACCTGGCGCAGCCCACGCTGACCGCGATCAGCGCCCAGGTCACCGCCGACCCGCGTCGCCAACTGCTGTTCCTCGGCGCACCGACCGGCCGCCCCGAGTACGGGCTGCGGTTCACCTCGATCGGCTACGAGCAGGACCCGGCCGGGCCGGACGGCTCGGCGGCCCCCGGCCGGCGGATCGCCGTACGCGGTGGTGAGGTGACCGGGCTGAGTTTCACCGACAGCGGGCTCGGGTTGTACATCTTCGTCGAGCAGGGGCTGCTCGGCGACCTCACCCACGACCTGACCAGCGGGTCGGGCGAGCTGCCGTCGCTGGACATCCGCAACGCCCGGTTCGTGCTGGACCTGGCCACCATGCTCGGCGGCGGCTCCCCGATCCCGGCCCCGCCGCCCGCCCGGACCACCAGCGCGCAGCGGCGGGCCGCCCTGGCCGGGAAATGGGACGCGCTGGTGCGGGTGTTGGACGCCTACCGCATCGGTGAGGTGCTGGACAGCCTCAACGGGCACATCGACTTCGACGTCACCCACGACGGGTTCCTGTGGGGTGAGCGCAGCTGGGAGGTGCGGCTGGCGTTGCGCGACGGGGCGGTCGACTACCGCCGGCTCACCGGCGCGCTACCGTGGTGGACCCCGGGCCGGTTCATCGTCGAGGGCGACGACCTGGTCTACCGGGTGCACCTGCCCAGCTTCGGGGCGGAGGGCGCTCCCCCGCCGGACAGCGACGTCGACCTCCTACGGTGGCAGCTCGACACCGGCGAGGTCAGCCAGGCCCGCACCGAGCACCTGGTACGCCTCAACCGGCTGCTGCGGCCGACCGCCGCCTCCCGTGACGACCTGCTGCACACCATCGCCGACGTGCAGAGCGACGAACCGTCGACCGGCCCGCCGGGCATGTTGGCGATCGGCAACGTCGACGTGGACCTGTCGATCAACAACCCCCGGGAGATCACCCTGCCGCTGGGCGGCAGCAACGAGATCGTGCTGGCCCCCGACGCGCTGGTGCACCTCGCCGTCGGCGGTGGGGTACGCCGGGCCGCCGGTGGGGGCGGCCTGCCGGGCCGGCTGCGGCCGGTGTCGTTGCAGAGCGCCACGGTGGCCCGGGTGAACCTGCTCTTCGACGGGCTCGGCCTGTCGACCGGGCAGATCCGGATCACCGACCTGACCGACTGCACCGTCGACTTCAGCGGGTTGGACCCGCTGCTGATGCAGGGCCGGATCACCCGGGCCGTGGCGGAGCGGATCCGCTGGCGGCGTCCCACCTCTGGAGGCACCCCGTGACCAGTCCCCTCAGCCCCCGGTTGCTGCGCGCCGGCCTGGTCGTGCTCGACCCGGACAGCGGGCGCAGCCGGCGGGTGATCACCCTGCAGTACAACCCGGACTCGTTGACCCGGGGCTTCCAGCTCAAGACGGCCGGGGCCGAGGGCGGGGCGCGGGGCGAGGCGTTGCGGATCACCGGCCCGCCGGTGCAGACGCTCACCCTGGAGGCCGACCTCGACGCCGCCGACCAGCTCACCGACCCCGAGGCGGTGGAGCTGGGGTTGACCGCCCAGCTGGCCGCCCTGGAGTCGCTGGCCTATCCCAGCCTGGCCGCGGTGCAGGACGCCGCGGCGCTGTTGGCCGCCGGCACCCTGGAGGTGGTGCCGCCGCCGGCGCCGCTGGTGCTGCTGGCCTTCGGACGACGCCGGCTCTGGCCGGTACGGATCACCGAGCTGACCATCACCGAGGAGGCGTTCGACCCGATGCTGAACCCGATCCGCGCCAAGATCCGACTGGGTCTGCGGGTGTTGACCGTCAACGACGTGGGCACCGACGGCCGGGCCGGTGGCCTGGCCATGGCCGCCCACCAGCAGCTCGAACAGCTCGCCGGCCGGGCGCGCGGCGGGCGGCTGGCCGACCTCGGCATCGACCGGCTGCCATGAGCGACCCGACGGACACCGATCCGGCCCTGGTGGCCGCGCAGAGCCGGGTCGCGCAGACCCTCTTCGCCGCGACCGGCGCGGGTGGCGTCGACACGCCGGCACCCGGCGCGGTCTCCCCCGACAGCCGGTACGCCACCGTGGGCACCACCGTCACCGTCGACCCGGACACCGGTCGGGAGGTCGTGCACCTGCGTCGCCGGTTCGTGCCGCCCGCGGACCGGCTCGCCACCGCCGGCTGGGAACCGGTCGCCGACGGGGACCGGGTGGACCTGCTGGCCGGTCGGACCGTCGGCGACCCCACCGCGTTCTGGCAGCTCTGCGACGCCAACGGCGTCTTCGACCCGGCGGAGCTGGAGCAGCCGGGCCAGGTGGTCCGGGTCGCCCTGCCCGAGGGCTTCCCGGGGGGCCTCGATGCCTAGCGGGGTGCGGTTGCAGGTGCTGATCGGGCCGTTGACCTTCCGGCCGGCCCCGATGGAGCTGGTGGCGGCGGTGCAGGAGGCGCAGGTCACCCAGAACGCCGGGCAGCGCTCGGGCTTCCAGCTGCGCCTGGCGCTGGGCCGGGGGTCGCTGGTGGAGCGGATGCTCGCCGACGGCAGCCTCGACCCGCCGACCCGGCTGCTGCTGGTGCTGCACGTCGACGGCCGGCCGCAGGTGCTCTCCGACGGGGTGGTGACCCGGCACGACGTGGCCCGCAGCAACGACGCGGGCGCGTCGACGCTCACCCTCACCGGGGTGGACGTGAGCCAGATGATGGACCTGATCGACCTGTCGGACCTGCCGATGCCGATGCCGGCGGAGGCCCGGGTGCTGACCCTGCTCGCCCCGTTCGCCGCGTACGGGGTGGTGCCGATGGTGGTGCCCAGCGTGCTGGTGTTCGCGCCGAACCCGGTGCAGCGGATCCCGGCGGTACGCGGCACCACCTTCGCGTACGTGTCGCAGCTCGCCGACGAGGTGGGCTACACGTTCTATGTGGAGCCGGGGCCGACCCCGGGGATGAACACCGCCTACTGGGGGCCGGAGGTGCGGGCCGGTCAGCCGCAGCCGGCGTTGACGGTCAACGCCGACGCGGGTGCCAACGTGGAGTCGTTGTCGTTCTCCTTCGACGGGGTGCAGAAGACCGTCTACCTGCTCACCGCGTTCCCGGAGCAGGTGCGGGTGCCGATTCCGCTGCCGGTGCCGGACGTCAGCCCGCTCAACCCGCCGCTGGGCCGCAAGATCCCGATTCCGTTGTCGTACCGGCGGATGAACATCGGGCGGTCGAACCCGAGCGGCACCGACGACGCCACCGCCCGGATGGACGTCGTGCAGACCCTCGCCCGGGGCCTGGCCCGGGCCGCCCAGTCGGCGAATGTGATCACCGGGTCCGGCTCGTTGGACGTGCTGCGCTACGGCCGGCTGCTGCGCTGCCGGCGGCTGGTCGGGGTGCGCGGCGCCGGCCGGGCCTACGACGGTGAGTACGTGGTGCGCAGCGTGACCACCACGGTCAAGGCGGGCGAGGTCAAGCAGCGGTTCACCCTGGGCCGCAACGCCCAGGTCTCCACCTCGGGAAGGGCACAGCCATGACGACGAGGTACTACGGCAAGTATCGCGGCACGGTGGTCAACCACCTCGATCCGTTGCAGCAGGGCCGCATCCAGGTGACCGTTCCGGACGTCACGCTCCCCCCGTCGAGCTGGGCGATGCCCTGTTTCCCGCTGGCCGGCATCCAGGCCGGCATGTTCGCCGTGCCGTTGCCGGGCACCGGGGTGTGGGTGGAGTTCGAGCAGGGCGACGCCGACCATCCGATCTGGACGGGCTGCTGGTACGGCTCCAAGGCGGAGATCCCGGCGCTGGTGTCGTCGGCCCCGCCGCCCACCCCGCCGATCGTGTTGCAGACCCCCGGCCAGGCCACCCTGATGATCTCCGATGCTCCCGGCCCGACCGGCGGCATCCTGCTCAAGACGCTGACCGGGGCGATGATCTCGATCAACGACACCGGGATCATCATCTCCAACGGCAAGGGTGCCTCGATCACCCTGGTCGGCCCGACCGTGGCGGTCAACCAGACCGCGTTGACGGTGACCTGATGCCCGGCCCGCTGCTGCACGTCGGTGCCGTGCTCACCTGCCCGCACACCGGCCCGGTCACCCCGCAGACCGGCAACGCGCGGGTGCTGGTCGGCGGCCTGCCGGTGGTCACCGCCACCGACGCGTACCCGGTCACCGGGTGCCCCTTCCAGGTGCCGGTGGGCGCGGGCACCAAACCGCAGCCCTGCGTCCAGCTCCGGTGGACCACCCCGGCGGCCCGGGTGCTGGTCAACGGGCAGCCGGCCGTGCTCGCCACCAGCGTCGGGCTCGGGATCAGCGCGGAGGGCATCCCGCAGGGGCCGCCGACGGTGGCCGGCGTGCAGGTCCGGGCGGTGGCGTCATGACGTACCCGGCGTTTCCGTGGCGACCGGACAACCGGGGCCGCTCCGGCCTGGCCGGCCCGGACCGGCACGTCGCCGACCTGGTGGAGGCGGTGCTGTTCACCGCGCCCGGCGAACGGGTCAACCGGCCGGACTTCGGCGCGGGTCTCGGCCAGTTGCTGTTCGCCCCGGTCGACGACGCGGTGGTGGGCACCGCCGAGTTGCAGGCCCGCAGCGCGTTGCAACGCTGGCTCGGCGAACTGATCGAGGTCGACGACGTCCGCGTCGACCTGGCCGAAGCGGCGGTGCGGGTGCACGTCGGGTACCGGCTGCGGGCCACCGGCCGGCCGGCGCAGGTGTCGGTGGAAAGGGGTGCGGGATGAGCGTGCGCTGCGACGACGACGAGCGGCGGGCCGAGGTGGGCCGGCCGGGCAGCGCCTTCAACGGCATCGACTGGGTCGAGGTGGACGCCACCGACCAGCGGCTGCTGCACGTCGGTTTCCTGCACCCGTTGCCCGGCCAGACCGGCGGGGTGCCCGCCGGGGCCGCGCTGGCGGTGGGGAACGTACTTGTCGACGGCGGGGTCCGGATCACCGGCGTGCGGGTGCTCAGCGTCGCCGCCACCGGCGCGGAGTTGACCGTCCGGGTGGACCGGGCCGGTGACTTCTCCCCGTACACCCTGAGGTTGGTGCGCTCGGCGGTGGACGACCGGGTGCCGCCCGGTTTCGACCCGGTGCTGTCGGTGCAGACCTTCTCCTTCAAGGCCAACTGCCCCAGCGACCTGGACCCGGCACCGGCCGCCCCCACCGTGACGCCGCCGCCGCCGACCACCGCGCCGGCCGACTACCTGGCCAAGGACTACGCCGGGTTCCGGCGGCTGATGCTCGACCGGCTCGCCGCCCTGCCCGGTGGGGCCGAACGGCACCCGGCAGACCCGCTGATCACGGTGGTGGAGGCGCTGGCGCACGTCGCCGACCGGTTGTCCTACCGGCAGGACGCCGCCGGCACCGAGGCGTACCTGGGCACCGCCCGCAGCCGGATCTCCGTGCGCCGGCACGCCCGGCTGCTGGACTACGCGGTGCACGACGGTTGCGCGGCCCGCGCCTGGCTCAGTGTGCGGGTGGCCGCCGGGTCGGACGTGGAGAGCCGGGGTGTGCCCGCCGGGACCCCGGTGCTGGCCGCCGACCGGGCCACCCCGGCGGTACGGCCCACCGACGCGGCGGCGCTGCTGGCCGACGGCGCGACCGGCTTCGAGACGCTGACCCCGCTCGCCCCGAGGGCCGCCCGCAACGAGATCGCCCTGTACGTGTGGGGCGGCCGGGACTGCGGGCTGCCCGTCGGCGCGACCCGGGCCACCCTGGTCGACCTGCCGGCCACCGGCCTGGCCGCCGGTGACCTGCTGCTGCTGGAGGAGGTGCTCTCCCCGCAGACCGGCAGACGTGCCGACGCCGACCCCACCCACCGGCAGGTGGTCCGGCTGGTGTCGGCGAACCCCACCACCGACCCGGTCACCGGGGTGGCCGTGCTGGAGGTCGAGTGGAGCGCCGCCGACCGGTTGGCCTTCCCGCTGACCGTCACCGCCTCCGTCGCCGGCACGGGCACCGGCCAGCTGGTGACCTGTGCGGTGGCCCGGGCCAACCTGGTCGCCGTCCAGCACGCCAGCGCGGTGTCCGGGCAGCTCCCGGCCGCCGCCGAACACCGGTGGCGGCCGGTGCTGACCGGCGAGCCGGTCGCCTCGGCGGTGCCGTTCCCGACCGACACCCCGGCCAGTCAGGCCCTCGACCAGGACCCGCGTGCCGCGGTGCCGCTGATCCGGTTGGAAACCACCGAGGGCAGTTGGCGGCCCCGCCGGGACCTGCTCAACGCCGACCGCTTCGACCAGGGTTTCGTCCCGGAACGCGAACGCGACGGCCGGGTGAGCCTGCGGTTCGGCGACGACGTGTCGGGGCGGCGACCACCGGCCGGCACGGTCTTCCAGGTCACCTGGTGGCGCGGCGGCGGGGCGGCCGGCAACCTCGGCCACGACGCGCTGACCACCCTGGTCACCGACCGGGTCGGGCTGCTCGCCGCGACCAACCCGCTGCCCGCCGTCGGTGGCACCGACCCGGAGGACATCGAGCACGCCCGGCAGCACGCCCCGGTCGCCTTCGCCGTCCAGGAACGGGCGGTCACCACCGCCGACTGGGTGGCGGCGGCCCTGCGGCTACCCGAGGTGGCCAACGCCACCGCCCGGGTCCGCTGGACGGGGTCGTGGTGGACGGTCTTCCTCACCCTCGACCTGACCGGCGGGCAGCGGCTCACCGACGAGCCGGCGCTGGCCCGACGGCTGGCCGGGCGGCTCGACCGGTTCCGCGTCGCCGGGTACGACCTGCAACTGCGCGACCCGGTCGACCTGCCGGTGGAGCTACGGCTGTGGGTGTGCGTCACCCCGGGCGCGTTCCGGTCCGACGTACGCCGGGCCCTGCTGGACCTCTTCTCCGCCCGCGACCTGCCCGGTGGGGTGCGGGGCTTCTTCCACCCCGACCGGTTCAGCTTCGGCACCCCGCTCTACGTCAGCCAACTGCTGGCCGCCGCGGTCGGTGTCCCCGGGGTCACCGACGTGCGGGTGACCGAGCTGCACCCGGTGGGCGTGGTGGCCGGCGGCGAACTGGCCGCCCGGGTGCTGCGGGCCGGCGACACCGAAGTGATCCGCCTCGACAACGATCCCAGCGTGCCGGAGCACGGCATCCTGCACCTCGACCTGGTGGGTGGACTGTGACCTCACGAGTGGGCCGGGGGCCCAACCCGCCCGGCCGCAGTGGCATCGCCTACCGGCTGGGCCGGCAGGCCGACTTCGCCGCCGACCTGGTGGCCCGGCTCGGTGGGCGGCCGGAGCTGGCCGGGCTGACCACCCGGGAGGTCGACGACCCGGCGGTGGCGCTGCTGCACGCCTGGGCGACGACCCTGGACGTGCTCGCCTTCTACCAGGAGCGGATCGCCAACGAGGGTTTCCTCGGCACCGCCACCGAACGCGGTTCGGTGCTGATGCTGGCCCGCGCGATCGGCTACGAGCTGCGTCCCGGCGTGGCCGCGACGACGTGGCTGTCGTTCACCGTCACCGCCACCCCCGGCGCCCCGGACGGGGTGCCGATCCCGGCGGGCAGTCAGGCGCAGAGCGTGCCCGGCCCCGGCGAGCTGCCGCAGGTCTTCGAGACGGTGACGCCGCTGCTGGCCCGGCCGGAACTCAACGCGGTGGGGCTGCGGGTCACCGCGCCCCGCGCGCCCCGCCCCGGCGACGCCACCCTGTACCTGGCCGGCACCGACACCGTGCTCACCCCGGGCGGTGCGCTGCTGGTGCTCGGCCCCGACTGGTTCGACGTCCGTCGGGTGCGCGCGGCCACCGCGGTGCTGCCGGCGGCGGCCACCGCGCTGGACGGCGGTGCGGTGGTGCCGGCGTACACGGTGGTCGGGTTGGACGCGGCGGTGACCGCCCAGCCGCTCGGCACGGACCTGCGTCAGCCGGGACGGGACGTGCAGGTGCACCTGCTGGCGCAGCGGGCCGCGCTCTTCGGGCACCAGGCGCAGCCGTGGTCGGCGCTGCCGGTGGCGCTGCGGGTCGGTGAGTTGAACCCGGGCACCAACCAGGTGCTGCCGGGCGCGTACGCCACCCGCAAGGACAGCTGGGTGGACGCCCCGCTGGGCAGCCAGGAGCGGACGCTGCACCTGGACCAGTCGTACCCGTCGATCGTGGCCGGGTCGTGGCTGGTCCTGGAGACCGCCGGGGTGCCGCAGCTGCGCCGGGTCGACGCGGTGGCGGAGGTGCCGGTGGCCGACTTCGGCATCGCCGCCCGCACCACCCGGGTCACCGTGGCCGGCGGCGACTCGAACATGTTCTCCCTGCGCACCACCACCGTGCTCGGCGACAGCCGGTTGCTGCCGCCGGCCGCTGCACCGCTGACCGCCCCGCTGACTGCGACGGCGACCCTGGAGCTGGCCCGGCCGACGCCGGGGCTGGAGCCGGGCCGGCCGCTGGTGCTCACCGGTGTCGACCCGGACGGCGGGCCGGTCGGCGAGGTGGTGACCGTGCTGCGGGTACGGGACGAGAGCACGGTGGACCTGACGGCCAACGTGACGCGGCATTACCGGCGCGACAGCGTCCGGGTGCTGGGCAACGTGACGGCGGCGACCCACGGGGAGAGCCGGGCGGAGGTGCTCGGGGGAGGCGATGCACGGCGGGCGTTCCAACGGTTCAGCCTGCGGCACGTGCCGCTGACCTATGTGCCCGCCGCGACCGCGAGCGGCTCCCGCACCACCCTGGCGGTCTGGGTGGACGGGGTGCGCTGGCAGGAGGTTCCGGCGCTGCTCGGGCAGGCCCCCTCCGCCCGGGTCTACACCGTGCGCCGGGCCGACGACGGCACCGTCACGGTCACCTTCGGCGACGGCCTGACCGGGGCCCGGCTGCCCACCGGGCAGGACAACGTGGTGGCCACCTACCGCAGCGGCATCGGGCGGCTGGCCGATCTGGCACCCGGCCGGTTGACGATCCCGCTGTCCCGGCCGCTGGGCCTGATGGAGGTCGGCAACCCGGTGCCCGCCGCGGGGGCCGACGACCCGGAGGGGGTGGACCGGGCCCGTCGCAACGCGCCGCTGGCGGTCCGCACCCTGGGGCGGGTCGTCTCGCTTGACGACCACGCCGACTTCGCCCGCGCCTTCGCCGGGATCGGCAAGGCCCGCGCGGACCTGGTCTGGGACGACGCCCGGCAGCTGGTCCTGCTCACCGTCGCCGGCCCGGACGGGGCGGAGATCCCGCCGGACGCGGCGGTCCGCGCCGACCTGCTGCGGGCCCTGGACGCCGCCCGCCAGGCGACCGTGCCGGTGCGGATCCTCGGCCACCACCGGCGCCGGGTGGCGGTGACCGCCCGGCTGTTGTTGGCCGCCGGGCACCGGTTCGCGGCGGTCTCGACCGCAGCCCGCGCGTCGCTGGTCGCCGGGTTGAGCTTCGACGCCCGCGACTACGCCCAGCCGGTACGCGCCAGCGAGGTGCAGGCGCTGCTGCACCGGGTGCCCGGGGTCACGGCGGTGGTGCTGGAGCTGCTGCACGACGCCGGGCAGTCGCCGGCCCGCCTCGACGTGATCACCGCCGCGCCGGCCCGTCGGGTCGGTGACGTGCTGCTGCCCGCCGATCTGCTCACCGTGGACGCCGGTGACGTCACCCTGCTGGAGGCATCGTGAGGGCCGAGGATATCTGGGGCCTGCTGCCGGCCGCGCTGCGCAGCCAGGACGAGGCGGCCGGCGGGGTGCTGCACGCGCTGGTGGAGGTGATGGCCGAGCAGGCCGTCGCGTTGGGTGCCGACGTGGACCAACTCACCGACGACTGGTTCGTGGAGACCTGCGCCGAGTGGGTGGTGCCCTACCTGGGTGAGCTGGTGGGGGCGGGTCAGTTGCATCCGCTGGCCGACGGCACCGGCCTGTCCGACCGGGCCCGCGTCGCCGACACCATCCGGTTCCGCCGGCGCAAGGGCACCGCCGCCGCGTTGGAGGAGCTGACCCGGGCCAACACCGGCTGGAGCGCCGCCGTCGTCGAGTTCTTCGAACGGCTGGTCGCCACCCAGCACGTCAACCACGTCCGCGACGCGCCGGCCACCGCGTCGATCCGGGCCGCCGCGCCGTTGGAGCTGGTCGGTGGGCCCTTCGAGACGGTCTGCCGGACGGTGGACGTACGGGCGATGGACGCCGGTCAGGGCCGCCCCAACATCGGGCACATCGGCCTGTACGTGTGGCCGCTGCCGTCGTACCGGCTGGACCGGGCCACCGCCGCACCGGCCGTGGTGCCGGCGGACGGCCGGTGGTGGATCGACCCGGTGGGGGTGGGCCGGCAGCTGACCGGGCCGACGGTGACCGAGCCGGACATCGACCACCGGGCCGACGAGGCGAACGTGCCCGGTCCGCTGCGCCGCCGGCCGTTGCGCGACGAGTTGGCGGCGCTCGCCAGCGGCACCCCGCCCCCACCCGAGCAGCGGCGCTGGTTCCGCGACGACGACCCGTCGTTCGTGGTGTGGATCCAGCCCACCCCGGCCGACGAGCTGCGGCCGGTCCCGCTGGACCTGCTACGGATCTGCGACCTGGCCGGCTGGGAGCTGCCGACCGGCAGTGTGGTGCGGGTCGACCCGGTGCGCGGCCGGATCACCGTCGCCGCCGGCCGGCCCGTGCACCGCCTCGCGGTCTCCTGGTGGTACGCGTTCAGCGCCGACGTCGGCGCCGGGCCGTACCCCCGCCGCGGTGACCTGGGGGCGGCGGACGGGCCGGTGGACTGGCAACTCGCGGTGAGCGTGACCGAGCCGGCACGGGCCGGGGAGGTGGTCGCCTCGCTGGGTGAGGCGGTGACCGCCTGGCACGACTTCCAGGCCACGCACCCGGGCAGCACCGGCCGGATCGTGGTGCTGGACAGCCACCGTTACCGGGAGAACCTGTCGGTGCGGGTGGGGCAGGGCAGCCGGTTGAGTGTGCTGGCCGCGCAGTGGCCCCGGCCGCCGGACCGGCCCCGGCGGCAGACCGACCTCGACCCGGTCGGGGTGCGTCCCTGCCTGCTGGGCACGCTGGCCGTCACCGGCGTCGGTGTCGGGGACCGCCCGGGTGAGCTGGTCGTCGACGGGCTGCTGGTCGCCGGGACGGTGACCGTCGCCGCGCCCGGTGACGGCGGACCGGGCCTGGGCCTGGTGGAGTTGCGGCACTGCACCGTCGGCCCGGCGGCGACCGGGCTCACCGTCACCGCCGGCAACGACCGGACCCGGGTGGTGGTGCACCGCTGCGTGACGGGTGCGCTGACCACCACCGACGGCCCGTTGACCGTGACGGACACGCTGGTGCACGGCCCGGTCGCCGCCGGGGACGCGGCGGCGGAACTGGCTGGGGTGACGGTGCTGGGCACCACCACGGCGCGGGTGCTGACCGCCACCGACTGCCTGTTCGACCAGCAGGTGACGGTGGCCCGCCGGCAACAGGGGTACGTCCGGTTCAGCTACCTGCGGCCCGGCTCGGTCACCCCGCGCCGCTACCGCTGCCAACCGGACCTGGCCCAGCAGGCTCAACCCGACGACCCGGACGTGGCCACCCGGGTCGGGCCGGCCTGGGCGAGCACCCGCTACGGCGACGCCACCTACGGCCGGCTCGCCGCCACCGCCGCCACCGAGTTGCGTACGGGGGCGGAGTCCGGGGCGGAGCTGGGGGCGTTCCGTCGTGCCCTGACCCCGCAACGCCTGCACAACCTCACCCTCGCGCTGGCGGAGTACCTGCCGCTGGGGCGGGTGGCCGCTGCCCTGCCCGTCCTGCCGACCGGAGGAACCACACCATGAAGGGCGACATCAGCCGCGTCACGTTCGACCAGCGGCGGCACGCGACGAGCGTCCGCAAGCAGCAGGGCCGGGTCGACCTGGACGCGGACTGGAACGAACAGCAGGACATCCAGGCGCACCTGCGGGCCACCGCGCTGACCGACGTGGTCGGCGCCGCCGGTGCGCCGCTGGTCGGTGGGGCGTTCGGGTTGACCGGCGGGGCCGACCTGAAGCTGTCGGCCGGCCGCTACTACCTCGACGGGGTGCTCTGCGAGAACGACACCCCGGTCTCCGTGTTCGCCCAGCCGGACCTGCCGGCGGCCGGCCCGTTCGTCCGTAAGCTCGACGGCTCCTGGCTGGCCGGTGGCGCCCCCGTGCCGCCGGGGGTTTACGCCGCCTGGTTGCAGGTGTGGTCGCAGCACGTGACCGCGATCGAGGACCCGGCGCTGCGGGAGGTCGCCCTCGGCGGGCCGGACACCACCACCCGGCTGCGGACCGTGTGGCAGGTGCGGTTGTTGCAGGCCGGGCCGCCCAACACCCCGGTCGGCTGTGCGGACACCCCACCCGGCTGGGCGGAGCTGACCGCCGCCTCCACCGGCACCCTCGCGGTCCGCGCCGACCCGACGGGCAGTTCCGGGGGTGACTGCGTGATCCCGACCGGGTCGCCGTACACCGGGTTGGACAACCAGTTCTACCGGGTGGAGATCCTGACCGGTGGGGCGCCCGGGGTGGCCGGTTTCGTCTGGTCCCGGGACAACGCCGCCACGGTGGCGACCTGGGAGAGCATCGACGTCGACGTGCTGACGGTGAAGGTCCCCGGCCGCGACGGCAGTGCCGGCTTCACCAACGGCTCCTGGGTGGAGCTGACCGACGACGGCCGGGAGCAGAACGGCCTGCCGGGCACGTTGGTGCAGGTCGACCGGGTGGAGGGGGACCGGATCGTGATCCGGCCGGGCACCGCCACCGGCAGCCTCGACCGGGCGGACTTCCCGTCGCGGCCCCGGGTCCGCCGCTGGGACGGCCGGGGCACCGTGCCGGCCGGCGGCGTCGAGTTGGACCTGGAACTCGGCATCAAGATCCGGTTCTCGGCGGCGGGCAGCTTCCGCACCGGCGACTGGTGGTCGTTTCCGGCCCGCTCGGCGCTGCACGACGTCCAGTGGCCCCGGGTCGGCACCACGCCGGTGGCGCAGACCCCGCACGGGCCGCGTCGGGCGCACGGCCGGATCGGCGTCGTGAGCTGGGACGGCAGCCAGTGGAGCGTGCTGCGCGACTGCCGGCCGGTGTTCGCCCCGTTGACCGGGCAGGCCACCCTGAGCCTGCTCGGCGGGGACGGCCAGGAGGCGGTGCCGGTGCCGGGCAGCCCGGCGACCCTGGTGCCGCTGGGGCACGACCTGGTCACCGGGGTGGCGATGGGCGGTCAGCCGGTCGCCAAGGCCCGGGTCCGGTTCACCGTCACCGGCGGGGCTGGCCGGCTCACCGCCGGGGCGGTCACCGCCACCACCGTCACCGTGGAGACCGGTGCCGACGGCCGGGCCCGCTGCGCCTGGCAACTCGACTCGGCCGCCGCCACCCAGGAGGTCACCGCCCAACTCCTCGACGAGGCCGGGCAGCCGTCCCACCTGCCGGTGACCTTCACCGCCGCGCTGTCGCGCGCCGACCGGGTGTCGTACGACCCGACCGGGCGGCCGTCGCTGGCCGGGGCGACCACCGTCCAGGCCGCCATCAACCAGCTCGCCGCGTCCGCCACCGGTGGGTGGGCGACCATCACCATCCGGCCGGGCATCGACTGGGTGCAGGCGCTCACCACGCTGCCTGCCGGGGACGTGCTGATCTGCTTCGCCCCCGGCCTCTACACCAGCACCGTGCCGGTCACCTTCACCGGCCGGGCCAACATCCGGGTGCTGGGCAGCGGGCCGGCCAGCCGGATCCGGGTGCAGGGTCAGGAGTTCGCGCTGATGTTCGTCAACTGCGGCACCGTGTCGGTGTCGCACCTGGCGGTGGAGACTCCCGGCCCGGCTGCCGCCGAGGGGCGGCTCGGCCCGGTGTCGGCGGTCAACTGTGCCGAGGTGACGATCGAGCACTGCCAGCTCACCGGGGTGGCCGGCGCGTCCCCGCAGAGCACCTGCCTGACCGTCCGCAACGACCAGGGCGCGGCCCCCGGGAAGGTCCGGGTGCTCGACTCGGACTTCCTCATCGGCCACGGCCAGCAGGGTGTGTTGCTGGTGAACCCGGACCACGCGGTGATCACCCGGTGCCGGTTCTCCTGCCCGCCCCGGCCGGCCTCGCTGACCCTGGCCGAGCTGGTCAAGGACGAGAAGTTCCGCAGCCAGCTCGCCACCCAGTTGGTGGGGCGGCTCGCCCTGGACCGCGACGACCGGTTGGAGACGGGCGAGTGGAACACCGTGGTCCGGGTCGGCCGGTGGGGCGTACGGATGAACTCGATGGTCCCGCAGAGCGAGTGGAAGACCCTGACCACCCTGCGCCCGCCCACCGCCGAGGACCAGCGCACCGCCGGGGCCGCCGAGGCGTACGTGCTGCGGCTGGCGGACCTGGCCACCGAGGACCCGGCCCAGCTGCCCTCGTACAAGCGGCAGCTCACCTCGCTCAAGGGGCGGCTCGGGGAGAGCGCCGGGCGGATCTTCGACACCGACGAGGGCCGCAAGACGCTGCGCGACTACCTGGTCGGTGAGGGGATCGACGTGCGGGAGGCCGACGACATCGCCCGCGACCGCCGGGAGGTGGCACTGCCGGCGCCGGGGGCGAGCCTGCGCTTCGACTCGGCGTTGAGCCAGGGCGCCTGGGAGGCGGCGGTGGCCGCGTCGCCCCCGTCGCGCCCGGTGCAGACCCCGTCGGCGGCGGCGAAGCACCTGCGCAGCGTCGCCGACCGGATCCTGCTGGAGCCGGCCTTCGGCGAGAAGTACGCCGGTGGTTACCGGCGGGACCTGACCGCCGCGGCGGAGGTCTCCGTCGGGGCCTGCGCGGTGGTGATCGGCGGCGGTACGGCGGTCGGCGACGTCGAGGTCTCCGACTGCCGCATCGATCAGGTCGCCGAGGGGATCCACATCGGGGTCTCCTACCACAAGGGACCGCCGATCCAGGGCCGCACCATCCGGGTGACCGGCAACGACATCCACCTCTACCAGGCGTGGTGGCGTGGTTCGGGCACCATCCGGGGCATCAAGATCGGCAGCATCCGGCACGTGTTCGTCTCCGACAACCGGATCTCGGTGGCCGCCGGGGCGGGCGTCGGCATCTGGGCCTTCGCCGCCGGGGGTCCGATCATGGCGATCCGCGACAACCTGGTGCAGAACTGCGAGCCGGCGATCCTGTGCAACCCGTCCTGGTCGGGGGCGCCGGCGAAGCGGCTGTGGTCGGTCACCGACAACGTCTCGTCGAACGGATCCATCCAGGTGGCCGGGGGTGCGCGCAGCTCGGGCAACGTCAGTTGAGCTGTCACAAGCACGACTGCGTCGGCCCGGCGGGCGGGACTACGCTCATGGTGACTGCCACTTAGCACGGTTGCGGATTGCAGATGTGGTCTAGGGGTTCAAATCCTCTGGTAGTCGCCAACAAACGGCAGGGCGGGCCCTCGGGCCCGCCCTGTTCGCCTCGTGCGGGCCGGTGCCCGCGCCGCCGGGGCCGCCGGTGCGGGCGACCGCGCCGGTCACCGCCTCACCCTCTCCGCCGCTGTTCGCACCGCTCGCGGCCGGAGTAACCCGAGTCGACGTGTCCGGCCGGTCCCGTCAGTGCACGACGACCACTGCCGAGGGCGGTTCCAGGTCGGCGAGCCGGGACGGGCGAACCACCAGGAACAGCACCGCCAGCGCCGCCACCATCCCACCCGCCACCACCAGCGCCATCGCCACCGCACCGTTGCCCAGCACCCCCACCATCGGCGCGGCCACCGCACCGACGCCGAACTGCACGGCACCGAGCAGGGCCGACGCGGTGCCGGCCGCCTCGCCGTGGCGGGACAGCGCCAGCGCCGGGGCGTTCGGCATCGCCAGGCCGGCCGTCGCCAGCACCACCCATAACGTCACCAGCAGGGCGGGCAGCCCGCCGAATCCGGTCACGGCGAAGGCCAGCAGCGCCAGCCCGGCCAGCGTGCCGACGCTCAACGAGGTGACCAGGATGCGCTGCGGGGAGAAACGACGCAGCAGCCGTACGTTGTACTGGGCCGCCCCGATCAGGCCCACCGCGCCCGCCCCGAACGCCAGCGCGAACTGCTGCTCGTCGAGCCCGTACCCCTCCTGGAGGACGAAGGACGAACCGGCCACGTACGCGAACAGCGCCGCCATGGCCAGGCCGGCGACCAGGACGAGCCCCACGAAGGTGCGGTCGCGCAGCAGTGAGCCGTACAGGCCGACGGTCGTCCACACGCCGCCCCGTTGACGACGGGCGGCCGGCAGGGTCTCGGGCAGGCCGATCACGGCGAGCACGGCGAGCAGCACGCCGAAGACGGCAAGCGTCACGAAGACACCCCGCCAGTCGGTCCAGCGCAGCACTCCGCCGCCGAGGGTGGGGGCGAGGATCGGCGCCGCGCCCATCACCAGCAGCAGCCGGGAGAGCAGGGTGGCGAAGGCGGTGCCGTCGAACAGGTCACGCAGCACCGCCATGGCGACCACCGTGGCGGCGGCGACGCCGAGGCCCTGCACCACCCGCAGTGCGCCGAGGACGGCGATGTTGGGGGCGACGACGCAGAGCGCCGAGGCCACGACGTGCACCGCGAGCCCGACGATCAGCGGGCGGCGGCGGCCGACCGCGTCGGAGAGCGGCCCGATCAGCAGTTGACCGAGGGCCAGCCCGGCGAGCGTGCCGGTGAGGGTCAACTGGACGGCCGCCGAAGTGGTCGCGAAGTAGGTGGCGATGGCCGGCAGCGCCGGCAGGTACATGTCGATGGTCAGCGGGCCGATGGCGATCAGCGAGCCGAGGACGAGAACGAGTCGCACGCGCTGCCGGCGGGTCATCAGGTCGCCCGGCGTCGACGCGACCTTCGGCGACTGGTCGTGGACGACATCGGTCATCGGGAAGGCTCCGCCCGGTCGGGGTGCGGCCGGACGGTAACGGGTGCGAAGATCACACCTGGCTTCAAATCCGGATCCGCTGTTCTGATTCCCGCTCCACCGAGAGGTAACGCGGGTCACAACCGCTGGTCACGCTCAGGCCGGGTCCGTCCGGCCGTGCCGCCAGTACCCCATGAAGGCGACCGCGCGCCGGTCCATGCCCCGGTCGGCGACGAGGTGCCGGCGCAATGCGCGGATGACGCCGGCCTCCCCCGCCAGCCAGGCGTAGACCGGCACCGGCGAGGTCGGGGTCGGCACCTCCCAGAGCAGAGCCTGGTCGACGTCGACGTCGACGATCGGGCCGGTGGGGTGCACGCCGACGTCGCAGAGCAGGTGGTGTGCCGCGGCGGCGACGGCGGGTAGCAGCCGACTGCCGTGGTCGCCGCCGTCGCGGGGCAGCCAGTCGACCGTGACCCCGGGCGGCGCGACGAGCGGCAGCACGTCGGCCCGGTCCGGCACCTCCAACAGCACCCGGCCCCGGGCGTCGAGGGGCAGCCGCTCCAGGATGGCGCTGATCGCCGGTACGGCGGTCTCGTCACCGGCCAGCAGCAGCTGACCGGCGGCCGGGGGGCGGAACTCGATGCCGCCGTGGTCACCGTGGTAGCCGGCGTCGGGTCCGAGGAGGCCGGCCTCGTCGCCAGGGCGGGCCCGCAACGCCCACCGACCGGCCGGACCGCTGTCGCCGTGCAGCACGAGGTCGATGTCGACCTCGGCCAGATACGGCCGGACCGCCCGGACGGTGTAGGTGCGGATCGGGCAGCGCTCGTCCTCGGGCAGCGCCCGCCAGTGGGAGTACCAGTCGACGCCGCCGGGCAGGTGGACGCCGGGCCGGCCGGGCAGCGGCAGCACCAGCTTGATCCGCTGGTCGTAGCCGTTGTCGGCGAACCGGTCGAGGTCCGGGCCGGTGAAGGTGACCCGCAGGAAGGACGGGCTGAGTCGACGCACCGCGCGTACCTGTACGTCGAACAGCCGCCAGGGGGCCGCGGGCAGGGTCGTGGTGCCGGTGGCGTGGTGGGGCTCCCCCGCCGGGCGAACTCGATCACTAAGCACGTAGGTGAGGCTAACCTAACCAAGAAGATGAATGGCGAGGTGGCCTACCCCGTCCCCGTTCGGGTGAACCGCCGTCGCGGCCACGCCACGTCGCGGCCAGGACCACGCGGGTCTCGACGTGGCGACCCGGTCAGGACCACGGGGCGCACCCGACCCTGCGGCACCGTCGGCGGGCACGACCGGCGGGCACCGTCGGCCCACCCGACCGGCGGGCACCGGCGGCGGGCACGGCCGGCGGGCGGCGGTCAGCGACCCGGCGCGACCCGGTCGAGGAACATCAGTTGGGCGCGCTTGTCCGGCAGGTCGATCTGCGGGCCGGGTACGAAGCCGGCGCGGGCCAGCCGGTCGACGGCACGGGTGTTGCGGGCGTCCGGCTCGGCCACGATCCGCAGCCGGGTCGGATCAGCCAGCACGAACGCGAGGAACGCGTCGAGGAGCACACCGGTGAAGCCGGGCTCCGTACCGCCGTCCGGGGGGCCGATGAGCAGGTGGACACCGAAGTCACCGGGGCGCACCTCGTAGCACCGCCCGACCGGGTCGGCGGCCGGCTCGTAGGTCTGGAACAGGGCCACCGGGCGGCCGTCCCGGTGGACCAGGTACGCGTGATGGGTGCTCAACGAGTCGAGGTACGCGTATATCTCGTGCACCCGCTCGCGGTCGGCGTCCCGCATGCCCCAGAACCGGGACCGCTCCCGGGTGACCCAGTCGTGGATCACCTCGACGTCCCGGTCGGGCCGCACCGGCCGGATGGTCACCTCACCGAAGCCGTCGATCAGACGCGAGGCGGAGGTCGACACCGTCGCCATGGCACTCCTTCCGGGACCGAACCGTCGACTCACGAACCGTCGACCCACGAGCCGTCGACCCACGAACCGCCACCGCCGCTACCGACCGCCGCAGCCGATGGGTAAGGACGACCCAACCACGCATCCGCACAGTAAGCAATCGAACACTCCGAGTACGCCCGAATTCCCGGCCGGACCGCCCTGCCCACGCAGCCCCCGTCGGGCGAGCGCGGAGTGGGTCACCCACCCCGGACCTCGCCCGGGCCGGGCGGATGTGACACGTCAGGCACCGTTCGGCATTGACGAAAGGAATTATTCATGTTAGCGCTCACATGCTGAGAGAAAAAGTGCGTTTCCTCCCCCGGAGCCGACCACCCTCCACTTCGGGAGGGGGGTGACACATTGCCGTTCTTCGTTGGATAATTGCACCGTTGAGCGCCGACATCCGTGCCGCGCCGGCATTTACCGGAGGGACAGTCGTGAAACGTGACCAGTCACCCGTGCTGCCCGGCGACGGTCCTACGGACTACGCCCGCTACATGCGCACCGGTGAACTGCTCGATCTGCAACGCCGCCCGGAGGAGGTGCTGCACCGCGACGAGTTGCTCTTCCAGGTCGTACACCAGTCCACCGAGTTGTGGCTGAAGCTGGCCGGGGCCGAGCTGAGCGCCGCCGTGGCGCGGACCGAGGCCGCCGACCCGGCAGCGGCGGCGGAGCTGCTGGCCCGTGCGACGCTCGCGGTGCGACTGGTCACCGACCAGTTGGCGATGTTCGACCATCTGGCACCGATCGACTTTCAGACGATGCAACCGGCGCTGGGCAACGGATCCGGTGCCGAGTCACCCGGCTGGCGTCAGGTCGCGTCGGTGAGCCGGCAGCTCGGCCGGGCCTTCGCCGGGCAGCTCGCCGACCGGGGCGCGACGCTGCACACCCTGCCGCCGACCGACCCGACACGTCGGCTCGCCGAGGCGATGGCCGGATGGGACGAACAGGTCTCCCGGTGGCGGGCACGTCACTACCAGGTCGCCCTGGCCGTCGGTGGGCACCCCGCCGACGGCAGCCCGTCCAGCCCGGCCACGATGCTCGCCAAGCTCGTCGAGCACCGGTTCTTCCCCGAGCTGCGACCGGCCCGGCCGAACACCGACACGCCGGTGTCGGCCCATTCCCGCTCCGCAGAAGCATGACGACCAGCGCCACTCGAAGAATCGTCGGCGCCTCCCTTGACATACCCCCACCCGAGGTGCGGATCGTGCTTGAGCTGACCAGCTGGTCGTCCGGTACGGCCGATCCCGAGAGATTTCCCTACGATGCGGTTGTCACCGAATTTCAACGCGTCGGCAAACACTTCGTCAAAAAGGAACTGCTGGCCCTGCTGGATCAGGTCCGCGCCCGGGTGGGCACCCGGACGCCCCCCGCCCGCCAGCTGTCCACCTTCCTCGACGTGGCGCTCGACAAGTGGGACGACCGGTACGACTACCGCAGCTACCTGGCCCTGCCCCTGCTCCCCCTGCCCGCCGCCGGGCCCATGGACACCCGCCCGGCCGGGCCGGCCCCGTCGAGCGGCCAGACCGACCAGACCGGGCCGGCGACGCGGGCCGGGCAGAGCCAGCAGGCGGTGCGGGCCGGGCGGGCCGGCGGGCGGCGGGAACGCGACCGGCTGCTGGTCGACCTCGTCGCCGACGCCCTCGCGTTCGAGTTGGCCGTCGCGACCGATGCCACCGATCTGCTCCCCGAGCAGCGGCCGGAGCCGACGGTGGTGGCCAAACGGTACCGACTCGGGGTGCGGGCCGGGATCTCCGCGCTGACCCGGCTCGGCCGTGTCGGGGCGGTCACCGACCCGCACCCGATGACATCGACCCGGGACCCGGTGGCGGCGGCGACGGCGCTGCACCGGCTCGCCGTCGCCGGCCGTGATCCCGCCCGGGAGCGGGTCCTGCGGCTGAGCATGTTGCCGGTCTACGTCTCCCACGACGAATACCTGTTCATCCGGGTCCTACAGGCGTACGAGTGTGTGTTCGCCGGGGTCGCCGAGGAGTTGCGGGACACGATCACCGCGCTGGCCACCGGTCGTCCCCACCGGGCCGCCGCTTCGCTGGCGTACGCCCGGGAACTGATCAGCGACGCCGGTCCGCTCTTCTCGCTGCTGGCCACCATGCAACCGGCGGCGTTCCGGACGTTCCGGGATTACACCGAGGGGGCCAGCGCGATCCAGTCCCGCTCCTACAAACTGATGGAGTCGCTGTGCCGTCCGCCGACGCCGGACCGGTTGGACTCCACCGCGTACCGGTCGGTGCCGGAGGTGCGTGACCTGGTGCGGTCCGGCCAGCCGTCGATCGACCAGGCCTACCGGACGGCGGTCCGCGACGGGCTACTGCGGGGCCCCGACCAGGCGCTGGTACGCCAGCGGATGGCGGCCTTCGCCGAGGCCGTGCTGACCTGGCGACGCACCCATCACCGGCTGGCGACCCGGATGCTCGGCAGCCGTTCCGGCACCGGTTACACCGAGGGCACCCCCTACCTGGCGGCCGTCCGCGCCGATCCGGTCTTCACCACCGTATCCGCAGACCCGGGCACCACCCGGGTCGACCCGATTGGAGGCTGCTCCGAGTGAGCGGACCCGACACCCTCCCGGCAGGCTGCCTGGACACCGCCGCGCACACCACCCTGCGCGCCGAGTTCCCGCTGCTGGAAACCTGCGTCTACCTGGGCAACAACTCCACCGGCGCGTCGCCCCGGGGCGTCGAACGGGTGCTCGCCGACTACTGGGCCACCCTGCGCGACTGGCGCGACGACGTGTGGCAGGGCTGGCACGTCGGCCTCGACCGGTACGCCGACTCGGTCGCCGCGCTGCTCGGCGCACCGCCGGGCAGCGTGGTCACCGACGCCAACCTGAGCACGCTGCTGGTCCGGGTGCTGTCCTGCTTCGACTACCGCCCGCCGCGCGACCGGATCGTCACCACCGACCTGGAGTACCCGACGGTGCCGTTCATCGGCACCGCGTTCGGCCGCTACGGCGCGCGGCTCGACGTGGTCGGCACCGGCGGCCCCCGGTTCGACGAGGACGCCCTCGAAGCCCGCATCGACGAGCGGACGCTGCTGGTCTGCGTACCCCATGCGAGTTTCTCCTCCGGGGCCACCATCGACCTGGCCCGGCTGGTCGCCCGCGCCCACGCCGTCGGCGCCCTGGTGGTGGTGGACGCCTTCCAGACCGTCGGGGCGGTCCCGCTGGACGTGACCGCGCTCGGCGTCGACGTCGTCCTCGGCGGTGCGCACAAGTGGCTGTGCGGGGCCGGCACCGCCTTTCTCTACGTCCGCCCCGACCTGGCCGAGCGGCTGGAACCGGCGGCGACCGGGTGGCAGGCCGGCGACCGGGCGTTGACCTTCCGGGTGTCGACCGGGTGGGCGGCGGGGGCGCAACGCTTCGCCGGCGGCACGCCGTACCCGTTGACCTCGCTGATCTCCCAGGTCGGCCTGGACCTGCTCGCGGGCGTCGGGATCGGGGCGATCCGGGCGCACTCGCTGGCGCTGACCCAGCGGGTCCTGGACCGGGCGGCGGCGGCCGGCATCGCGGTGGTCAGCCCCACCGACCCGCAGCGCCGGGGCGGGGTGGTCTGCCTGGACGTCCCCGACGGCGAGGCGGTCAAGCGGCGGCTGGCCGGACGCAACATGATCTGCACCTGGCGGGGCTGGCTGCGGGTCGGGCCGCACGTCTACAACACCCTCGACGAGGTCGACGCGTTCATGGACGCGCTGGCCGAGGAGCTGGACCGGTGACCGTCACCCTGTCCCCCCGGGCGCTGATGAGCCTGCTCGTCAACGGCCCCAAGGCCGTCGACGTGCTGGAGACCGCGCTGGCCCTCGGCCTGCTCGACGCGCTGGAACCCGGCCCGGTACGCCTCGACGCGCTGGCCGACCGGTTCGGGGTGCGCCCGCTGCGGCTCTACAAGTTCCTCGACTGCCTGGAGAGCCTCGGCTGCGTCACCCGCCACGAACCCGGCGACGACATCGCCGCGGCCAGCTACCGGGCGGTGCCCGGGTTGCGCGACGCCGTGCTGGCGGTGGTCGGCCCGGACGCGATCGAACGGGACCGGGACCGCTACCCGTGGCGTCTGCTGCACGGCCGGCTCGCCGAGAGCCTGCGCGGCGAGGTCGGCATGACCGACGACGACTTCGCCTGGCCACCCAGGACCGACGCGCAGACCGCCGACTTCGAACGCAGCATGGCCGCCGGGCTCGGCCCGGTGATCGAGACGCTGCGCCGGCACGCCGACCGGTTGTGGCCGGACCGGCGACGCCTGCTGGACGTCGGCGGCGGCGACGGCACGCTCGCCGCGCACATCCTCGACACCGCCACCGCCCTGCGGGCCGACGTGTTCAACCTGCCGCCGGTGGCACCGCTGGTGGCGGCCACCCGGGTCGCCCGGGGGCACCCCGACCGGCTGGGCTTCGTCGGCGGCGACTTCCTCGCCGGGCCGCTGCCGACCGGCTACGACGCGATGGCGTTCGTCCGGGTGCTGCACGACTGGCCCAACGACGTCGCCCGCCGCCTGGTGGAGCAGGCGTACGCGGCGCTGGAGCCGGGTGGGCTGCTGCTGATCGCCGAGGAGTTCCGCACCCCGGACCGGCTGGCCGTGCAGTTCTTCTGGAGCTACTTCCTGATCGGGGTGGACAGCTGCGTCAGCCGGCTGCGGGAGGTCGAGTTCTACACCGGGCTGCTCGCCGAGGTCGGCTTCACCCGGGTGGCGGTGCTGCCCGGCGGGTGGGAGCTGGTCACCGCGTACAAGCCGGGGTGAGCGGGCGGGCCGGCGGACCGTGGTGGCCCGCCGGCCGGGCCGGTCAGGGGCGGCGGGCCAGCACCGCGCCGTTCGCGCCGGGGGCCTCGAACGGCACCGTACGCACGTCGACGAAGCCGGCGTCGGTCAGCCAGGCCCGGTACTCCGCACCGGAGTAGTTCTTGCCGCCCTCGGTCTCGACGAGCATGTTCATGCCCATCAGGGCGGCCTCCGGCGGGCCGGTGCGCTCGTCGTTGAGCAGCAGCTCAGAGATGACGACCACCCCGCCGGGCGGCAGCGCGGCGAAACACCGGGCCAGCAGCGCCCGGTTGGTCGGCTCGTCCCAGTCGTGCAGGATCATGCTGAGCAGGATCACGTCGTGCCCGTCCGGCAGGGCCGGGTCGGCGAGGAAGTCCCCGGGGACGGCGCTGATCCGGTCGGTCAGGCCCGCCTCCGCGATCCGCTCCCCGGCCCGCACGCACACGTGCGGCAGGTCCAGGATCGTCGCCCGCAGGTGCGGCAGACGCAGACAGAACTCGATCGGGAACGCCCCCGCGCCGCCGCCGACGTCGAGCAGCCGGCGGTGCGCGCCGAAGTCGTACGCGTCGGCCAGGGCGCGGGCGGTGAACCGGGAGGTGGCGAACATGGCGTCCCAGAACTGGGCCACCAGCTCCTGGTCGGTGGTGTCGAACAGGGAGTCCTGCTGCTGCGGGTCCCAGGTGAGCGGCCGGTTACCGCGCAGCGCCTCGCCCACCCGGTGCCAGGGCAGGTAGGTGCGCAGGTCGGAGTAGCGCACCTGGGCACCGAAGTAGTAGGGCCGCCCCTCGACCAGGAACTGCTCGGCCAGCTCGGAGTTGCGGTAGCCGTCACCGGCCCGCTCCAGCAGCCCCAGCGACGCGCTGGCCGACAGCAGCAGGTCGGCGGGGCGTTCGTCGAGCCCGAACTCGGCGGCGACCTCGGCCACGGTGACGGTCCGGCCGCCGGCCAGCTTGGTGAACAGCCCGAACTCGACCCCGACGGCGAGGGTCTTGAAGCCCCAGACGCCGGCGACGAGATGCATGAGAGGAGTGGGAGTGATCATGGGAACATAAGATCATGGAACGGTGACGCGGTGGCACGCACCCGTCACTATGGAGTAATGATTCGCTTCATCCTGAACCTGTTGTGGCTCATCCTCGGTGGCGGAATCGTGCTGGCGCTCGGCTACTTCGTCGCGGCGGTGGTCTGCTTCGTGCTCATCATCACGATCCCGTTCGGGGTCGCCTCGCTGCGGTTGGCGTCGTACTCGCTGTGGCCGTTCGGCCGGACCCTGGTCGCGAAGCCCGGGGCCGGCGTCCCGTCCGGGCTGGCGAACGTGCTGTGGGTGCTGCTCGCCGGCTGGTGGCTGGCGCTGTCCCACCTGCTCGCCGGGATCGCGCTCTGCGTCACGATCATCGGCATCCCGTTCGGCATCGCCAACTTCAAGCTCGTCCCGGCGGCGTTCTGGCCGCTCGGCCGGGAGGTCGTCGAGGCCCCCTGACCCGCCCGGGGACACCCCGGTCAGGGCAGCGACGACCCGGCCGCGACGACCCGGCGGCCGGGGCCCGAAGGCCGGGGAACGCCCCGGTCAGGGCCGGCGGTCGGCGTGCAGGCGGTCGAGGTGGGCGGCGAGTTCGTCGGTGATCAGGAGATCGGTGCGGATCCGGTCGTGCGGGTAGCCGGCCCGGCCGATCATGTGGGCGGCGACCGGCGCGGTGGCCAACTGGAACGCGCCGACCAGCACCAGCGTGGTGACGTCCACCCCGGTCCGCAGCCGCAGCGCGCAGCCGAGCAGCACCAGCAGCAGGCCGAGCACCTGTGGCTTGGCCGCGGCGTGCATCCGCGACAGCAGGTCGGGGAAACGGACCAGGGCGACCCCGGCGGCGAGACTGAGCAGCGCACCGCCCAGCAGGCAGACCGCGGCCACCACGTCCAGCACCGCGTCGACGCTCACCGGTCGTCCCGGCGGGTGGCGAAGCGGGCGACGCTTACCGACCCGACGAAGCCGAGGATGGCCAGCACCACCAGGATCGGCAGCGCGGTCGCGTCCCGGCTGTAGGCGGCCTCGGTCGCCACGGCGGCCACCACGATCGCCAGCAGCACGTCGGTGGCGACCGCCCGGTCGAGCACCGACGGCCCCCGGACGATCCGGGTGAGGGTGAGCGCACCGGCCACCGCCAGCAGCACGGTGACGATCACGGCGACAGCGGTCATCTCGAACTTCCTTCCAGGGTGGACGGTGTGTGCTCCCGGATCAGCCGCTGCTCCTGCGCCGAACCGATCGCCGCGATCAACCGGGCCTCCAACTCCAGCACGCCGTCGCGGAAGCGTTCGACCTCGGCGCGGTCGCGCACCCCGAGGACGTGGACATAGAGGATGCCGGCGTCCCGGTCTACCTCGACGATGAGGCTGCCGGGCACCAGGGACAGCGCCTCGGCGGTCAGGGTGAGGTTGAGGTCGGAGCGGACCCGCAGCGGCACCGCGATGATCGCGCCCAGCGGGGGGTGCCCGAACCGCAGTGCCAGCACCGCGATCTGGACGCTGGCCACCACCAGGTCCCGCAGGAAGCGCAGGGCGAACCGCAGCAGCGGCACCGGGTGCACCCGTCCGGCGAAGGTCACCGGGGGCAGCGGGAAGACGGTCAGCACCACCAGCCCCACCACCAGCCCACCGAGCACGTTGGCCCAGCTCAGCGTCCCCCACAACAACACCCAGACGGTGACCAGGACGATCATCGCGACGGCCTGGTTGCGGCGGTGGGCCGCCGGAGTCAACGGCAGATCCTCGGGATGCACCGGCGGCGACGGTTCACCGGCACGCTGCGGCGACAGGTCCTCCGGTGGTGGCGAGAGTTCCTCGGACCGCTGCGGCGGCGGATCGTGGCTCACGGGGTACCCCCGGGGTAGACGGCCTCGACGTACGGGGTGCGCCGCAGCAGGTCGTCCGCGGCGTCGGAGCTGAGGTCGAACAGTGGCCCGGCCACCACGGTCAGCCCCAGCCCCAGCACCACCAGGGCGACCGTCGGCGCGATCATCAGGCGGGGCAGCATCGCGCCCGGGTGGGCGTCGCGGTCCGGCCCCCGGTAGGGCTGCTCCACCCCGTCGGTACGCACGGTGTGCACGCTGTCCTGCGGTTCGGGCATCTCCGGGTGCGGGCGACGCCAGAACGCCAGGTTCCACACGCGGGCGATGGCGTAGAGGGTGAGCAGGCTGGTCAGCAGCCCACCGGCGACCAGCACCCAGGCCAGCACGCCACCGTCGTCCACCCCGGCCTGGACCAGGCCGAGCTTGCCGAGGAAACCGGAGAACGGTGGAATCCCGGCCAGGTTCAGCGCGGGCACGAAGAACAGCACGGCGAGCAGCGGCGACAACCGGGCCAGCCCGCCGAGGCGGTCCAGCGCGGTGCTGCCGCCCCGGCGTTCGACCAGCCCGGCGGAGAGGAAGAGGGTGGTCTGGATGGTGATGTGGTGCACCACGTAGAAGATCGCGGCGGCCAACCCGAGCGACGAGCTGAGGCCCACCCCGAACAACATGTACCCGATGTGGCTGATCAGGGTGAACGACAGCAGTCGTTTGATGTCGGACTGGGCGACCGCGCCGAGGATGCCGACCAGCATGGTCAACGCCGCCACCACCAGCAGCAGGTCGGCCGTCCGGCCACCGGGGAACAGCAGCGTCTCGGTGCGGATGATGGCGTACACGCCGACCTTGGTGAGCAGGCCGGCGAAGACGGCGGTGACCGGTGCGGGCGCGGTGGGATAACTGTCGGGCAGCCACGCCGACAGCGGGAAGACCGCCGCCTTGATGCCGAAGGCGAGCAGCAGCATCCCCTGCAGCACCAACCGCAGGTCGTCGGGGAGCGCGTCGAGCCGGTCGACGAGCTGGGCCAGGTTGAGGGTGCCGGTGGCCGAGTAGACCAGCCCGATCGCCACCAGGAAGATCAGCGACGACAGCAGGCTGACCACGACGTACGTGGTGCCGGCCCGGATGCGGGTCTCGGTGCTGCCCAGGGTGAGCAGCACGTAGCTGGCGACCAGCAGGATCTCGAAACCGACGTAGAGGTTGAACAGGTCACCGGAGAGGAACGCGTTGCACACTCCGGCGGTCAGCACCAGGTAGGTGGGGTGGTAGACCGACAGCGGGGTGTCCTCGTGCCCGTCGGCCATGCCCTGCCCGATGGAGTACACCAGCACGCAGAGGGTCACGGCGGCGGACACCACCAGCATCAGCGCGGCGAGCTGGTCGGCGACGAGCACGATGCCCAGCGGCGCGACCCAGCCGCCGACCTCGACGACGAGCGGACCGTCGATCGAGGAGCGGACCAGCAGGGTGGCGGCCACCGCCACGGTCGCGGTGAGCACGGTGAGGCTGACCCACCGTTGCGCACGGGGGCGGCTCGCCAGCAGCAGGGTCAGGGCCGCGCCGAGCAGCGGCATCACCACCGGCAGTGGGACGAGGTAGTTCACGCTTTCCTCCCCCGCTCGCCGGCCGCCACCGACGCCGACGCCGCCGAGGGCCGCCGGCTGTCCGGATCGGTCCGCCCGTCGCCGTCGAGCTGGTCGTCGGAGTCGGGCTGGTCGGCGTCGTCGGTGCCCGGCCCCTCGTCCCGGTCGGCCAGGTCCATGATCCGGCGGTCCTCCACGTCGTCCTGCACCTCGTCGTGGCCGTTGAGGTGCCAGCTGCGGTATGACAGCGCCAGCAGGAACGCGGTCATGCCGAGGGTGATGACGATGGCGGTGAGCACCATCGCCTGGGGCAGCGGGTCGCTCATCTCCGCCCCGTCGGTGGTGCCGACGATCGGCGGGCCACCGGCCCGGCCGCCGGTGAGCAGCAGCAGGTTGGCGCCGTTGCCGAGCAGGATGATGCCCATCAGCACCCGGGTCAGGCTGCGTTCCAGCAGCAGGGTCACCCCGGCGGCGAAGAGCACGCCGACCACCACGATGTAGGTGAGGTTGGGGGTCACACCAGCTCCTTGTCCCGTACGTCGTCGTGGGCGTCCTCCTGCTGGCGGTCCATCTCGGCGCCGAGGCTGCGCAGGATGTCCAGCACCAGGCCGACCACGATCAGGTAGACGCCGACGTCGAAGAAGACCGACGAGACGAAATGGACCTTGCCCAGCAGGGGCAGGTGCAGGTCGAGCACCGCGCTCTGCAGGAACTCCCCACCCAGCGGCATCGCCACCACTCCGGTCCCGACGGCGAGGAAGAGTCCCGCGCCGAGTACCGCGCCGGCGTCGACCGGGGCGGCGGCGTTGAGTTCCCGCCGGCCGCCGGCCAGGTAACGCACGGCCAGGGCCAGTCCGGCGACCAGCCCGGCGGCGAACCCGCCACCGGGGGCGTTGTGGCCGGAGAAGAGCAGGTAGACCGAGAACAGCACGATGGCGTGGAACAGCAGCCGGGTGACCACCTGGAGGATCACCGAGTGCCGGTGCGACTCGAAGCCGGCGGTCAGCCAGCGCGGCCCGCCGGTGGTCGCCGGTCGGGGGCCGGGGACGGCGCTGCGCCGGTCCAGGTCCCGGGAACGGCGGAAGATCAGGCTGGCCACCCCGGTGGCGGCCACCACCAGCACCGCGATCTCGCCCATGGTGTCCCAGGCGCGGATGTCGACCAGGGTCACGTTGACCACGTTCTTGCCGCCGCCGTAGGAGACCGCCTCGTCGGGGAACCGGTCGGAGATCGGGGTGGCCAGCCGGCCGCTCCCCGCGACCCAGGCCATCCCGGACACGACCGCGCCGACGGCGACCCCGAGGGCGATCCGGCCGCGCCGGCTGGCCCGGATCGGCCGGGCCGAGAACTTCACCGGCAGCCGGCGCAGCACCAGCACGAACATGACGATGGTGACGGTCTCCACCAGGAACTGGGTCAGCGCCAGGTCCGGTGCGCCGTGCAGGACGAACATCAGGGCGGTGCCGTAGCCGGCGACGCCGACCAGGATCATCGCGGTGAGCCGGCGCAGCGCGCGGGCGGCCATCACGGCGGCGACGATCACCAGGGCGGCGACGACGGCCTGCAACGGGGTGTCCCAGGCGCGGAACTCACGGGGCCAGGGCCCGCCGGTGAGCAGCGCGCCGCCGGGCAGCACGACCAGCACCACCAGGATGATCCCGAGGTAGAACGGCAGCGAGCCCCGCTGGGTGGCGCCGGTCAGCTCCACCGCGAGCCGGTCCACCCCGGCGACCAGCCGCTCGTAGCCGGCCGCGCCGTCGACAGGGGTCCACCGGGTCGCCCGCAGCCGTCCCCGGTGCAGCAGCAGGAACAGACCGCCGCCGACCGCCACCGCCAGGGCGGACAGCCCGAGCGCCGGGGTCAGGCCGTGCCACAGCGCCAGGTGGTAACCCGGCTCGGCGGAGGCGAACCCGTCGGCGTACGGGGCGAGCAGCCCGTCGAGGGCCGGGGCGGCGACGCCGACGGCCAGCCCGGCCACGGCGAGCAGCGCCGGAGCGGCGAGGAACGACCGGCCCGCCGGGTGCGGCTCGGTCGGCGCGACCCCGGGCTTGCCGGCGAACGCGCCCCACAGGAACCGCAGCGTGTACGCCACGGTCAGCGCCGACCCGGCCACCACCCCGGCCAGCACCAGCAGGTCGGCCGTACCCCCGTGCTGGAACGCCTCGAAGGCGGCCTCCTTGGCGACGAAGCCGGCCATCGGCGGCAGCCCGGCCATCGAGGCGGCGGCCAGCACGGCGACCCCGGCCAGCACCGGCGCGCGCCGGCCGAGGCCACTGAGTTCGCGCAGGTCACGGGTACCGGTGGTGTGGTCGACGATCCCGACGACGAGGAACAGGGTGGCCTTGAACAGGGCGTGGGCCAACACCATCGCCGCGCCGGCCAGTGCGGCGTCGCGGGTGCCGGCACCCAGGACCACCATCAGCAGCCCGAGCTGGCTGACCGTGCCGTAGGCGAGGAGGAGTTTCAGGTCGGTCTGGCGCAGCGCCACCCAGGCGCCGAGGAAGAGGGTGGCCAGACCGGTGACGAGCAGCACCACCCGCCAGGCGGTGACGTCGGCGACGGCCGGGCCGAGCAGCGCGACCAGGAACACCCCGGCCTTGACCATCGCGGCGGCGTGCAGGTAGGCGCTGACCGGGGTGGGGGCGGCCATCGCCCCCGGCAGCCAGAAGCTGAACGGGACGATCGCCGACTTGCTGAGCGCACCGAGCAGGATCAGCATCAGCGCGGTGACCAGGTAGCCGCCGCCGGGCAGGTCGGTGGCGACGACCGACCAGCGGTAGCTGCCGGCGTGCTGGCCGAGCATCACGAACCCGGCCAGCATCGCGAGCCCGCCCAGGGTGGTGACCAGCAACGCCTGCATGGCGGCCCGCCGGCTGGCCCGCTTGGCCGGGTCGTAGCCGATCAGCAGGTACGAGAAGACGGTGGTGAGTTCCCAGAAGACGTAGAGCAGCAGCAGGTCGTCGGAGACCACCAGGCCGAGCATGGAACCGGCGAAGGCGACGAAGACCGAGGCGAATCGGCCCAGCCCGGGGTCGTCGGAGCGGAAGTACCTGGCGCTGTACGCCAGCACCAGCGCGCCGACCCCGCCGACGAGCACCACCATCAGCCAGGACAGGGTGCCCATCCGTAGGGCGAGTTCCAGGCCGATCCGGGGCACCCACGGCCAGGTCTCCACCACCGGCTCGCCGGCCCGGACCCCACCGGTGCGGCTCAGCGCCCAGACCAGCGTGGCGGCCGGGGCGAGCGCGACGGCGTAGAGCGCCCGGCGGCCGAAGCGGCGTACCAGCCCCGGGGCGACCACGGCTGCCAGTGCGTGGACCGCCACCAGGACCAGCACATACCCTCCTCAAAGATCAGTGTCGGCGGCCACCGACCCGATCGGGGCGGTGCGGAACCGGCGGCGCGGGGACGGGCGTCCCCGGGTCGCACGGCCACCGCGGTGGTGGCGTCACCAGTGGTTGGTCGGTCGGTGGTGGTACCCGGTCAGTGACCGGCGAACACGTCCACGGCGGCCGTGGTGGCCGCCTCCGCGCCCGCGACGACGACCTCGTCGCCGGCGAGCAGGACGTAGTCGTCGCCGGGGGTCGGGACGACCCGGCCGGCGCGGACCACCGCGAGCAGCGACAGCGGCAGGTCGGACGACGCGGTGTCCCGCCAACGCTTTCCGTCGCCGGCACCGCCCACGGCGACGGGTATTCGCACGACGGTGACGCCGGGGAGCTGGCGTTCCAGCTCGGCGAGGTGGTCGACGGTGACCGCCTGGTTGAGCACACCGGCGACGGCCTGCGCCTCGGACTGGTCGAGCACCAGCGTGCCGACCGCGGTGTCGGTGTCGTCGGGGTGGTAGATCACGATGTCGCGCCGCCCGCCGGGGTGGGAGATGACGCTGGCCCACTGGCCGTGTGCGGTGGCGAAGCGCTGGCAGAGTCCGACCCCGTGAATGACCGTACGTTCGAACCGCACACCGACCTCCTTCGCCCAACATCGAAGGGGCGTCCGGCCGGTAACGGCCGCGCGCCCCTTCATCCCTATCATGATCGGGACGCGACCGCCCACCTCCACCGTCCCGCCATTCGGGAAACCTGGACGTCGGAGGGGTGCCGACGGACCCTCGGCACCGCTCGGGGCGACGGTCACGGGTCCACCGACCGGCACCGGCCAGTCAGCGGCCGACGGGCCGTGCGACATGTCGGCGGCGAATGCCGACGGTCCGGGTGACATGTCGGCGGCGGATACCGACGCCCGTCGTCAACGTGCGTCGGAGCGTTCGGCCGACCGGTGCCGGCTCGCCGGGTCGTCCCGGTCGATACGCAGCTCACGTTCCAGCTCGGCGATCACCGCCCGCAGGTCGTCCAGGCGCTGGGTCAGGGCGATCCGGTCCACCTCGTCGGGCACCCCGTCGCCGTCGGCGTCGTAGCCGGGCGCCAGCCGCTCGGTCATCTCCAGCCGGCGAGCCTCCTCCATCGAGTTCACGATGACCGCGATCAGGATGTTCAGCAACAGGTTGACCGTGATGAGCACATAGCTGACGTAGTAGACGAGGGTCCACGGGGACAGCGCCATCCCCTGCTCCACCAGATCCGGCAGGGTCTCCAGGGACAGCAGCACGAACAGGGTCAGCAGCGACCGGCCGATGTCGCCGTACTGCTCCGGGTAGGCCCGGCCGAAGATCAGCCAGCCGGCCATGCCGTAGACGTAGAGGGTCACCATGGCCAGCGCGAGGAACCCGCCGACACCGGGCAGGCTGCGCCACAGCGCGGCCACGATGGTGCGCAGCCCCGGCGAGAAACGCACCAGGCGCAGCACCCGGGCCACCCGCACGACCCGCAGCAGCGCCGAGTCGCCGTGCAGCCCGGGTAGGAAGATCGCCGCGATCACCACCAGGTCGAAGACGTTCCACCCGTGCCGCAGGAAGTCCTGCGGCCGACGCCCGTACGCCAGCACCCGGATGGCGATCTCGGCGACGAAGGCGACCCGGAAGCTCAGCTCCAGCCAGTGCAGCGCGGGTCGGGCCGCACCGAGATCCGGATAGGTCTCCACCCCGAGGACCGCCGCGTTGGCCATGATGAGCACCACGATCGCCGCCTCGAACGGACGAGACCGGGCGATGCGGGCACACCACCTGGGCAGGCCGGACAGGTGGGCCGGACCGGGATCGGGGGCACCCCGTGGGGTGGGAACCGGCGACAGGGGTGTGGCCACGGGCGGCACCGGTCACCCGGTCCCGCAGCGGGGCGGAAACGCGGCAGCCATGCCGACACCCTAACGGCCATCCCCGACGGTCACCGAAAGTCACCGACCGGCCACCGGCCCACTTTCGGGCACAGCTTCTCGCCGCGACATTGAACGACCGGGGCCCGGACTTCGTACATCCCGGTGAAGGGAGCTGCTCATGAAGCGCATGACCCCGTTGCTCACCCTGCTGACCGGGACGGGCATGGCCGCCGTCCTGTTCGCGATGAGCGCCCAGGCGGCACCGCGTACGGTCGACGCCGGGCCGGCCGCGAACGCGGCGGCCTCGCCCGAGGCCGCCGTCGAGTCGCCCGCCGCACCAGCGGAGCCGGCACCGGACGCCACCCCGGCGGAGCCGTCGGAGCAGCGGGGCCAGCCCGCCCCGCCGCAGACGCCACCGCCGAGCACACCACCGGCGGCCAAGGCCGACTCCAACTGGACCGGGCGGATCGACGGCGGCGCCACCATCGCGATCACCGTCACCGACGGTAAGGCGGTGGCGTACGTCTGCGACGGCAAGAAACTGGAGGTGTGGCTCAAGGGCACCGCCGCCGACGGCCGGATGAGGTTGACCGGCAAGAAGGGCGAGGTGCTCACCGGCTCCTTCGGCGACGGCGTCGCCTCCGGCGAGATGGTGGTGGGCCAGCGCCGGTGGAAGTTCACCGCCAAGCAGACCAGCAAGCCCGACCCGGTGCTCTACCGGGCCACCTCGCAGCAGCGCCGTTCCGGTGTCGACGGCGGCTGGATCATGCTGCCCGACGGCAGCCAGATCGGGGTGGTGACCCGCGACGGCACTGCGGTGTCGGCCCCGCCGCTGGACCCCGCGTTCGGCACCACCATCCTGGACGGCCGGACCGTCACCGCGGCCCCGGTGGCGGCCGACCCGGGCGGCGGTGAGTGATGACCGCCCGCCGCAGGTTCGAGACCGACGTGGGACGCGACGTCGACGACGGGCTGTCCGTCCGGGTCCTGTCCGACCCCCCGTCCGTCGGGATCCCGCCCGACCCGACCGGTACGCCGTCCACCGCCTCCGGCGGACCACCCGCCTCGGTGGTCGTACCGCTGCTGGTCGGGGCGGCGGTCACGGTGGCCATCGGGGCGTACGCCAAGGTGCACCAGCCCACCGGGATCGCGGTGAACGTGGCCGGCTTCTCCAGCCCCCAGGCGGTCAAGGTCTGGTTGGGCACCGGGGCGGCCTTCTTCGCCGTGGTGCAGCTGGTCACCGCGCTGTCGATGTGGGGCCGGCTCGGTAGCTTCTCGCCCTCCTGGGCGGGTGGGCTGCACCGGTGGAGCGGCCGGGTGGCGTTCCTGCTGACCGTGCCGGTGGCGGTGCACTGCCTCTACGCGTTGGGCTTCGCCGACTACGACCTGCGGACCCTGCTGCACTCGCTGCTCGGCTGCCTCTTCTTCGGCATCTTCACCATGAAGATGCTGGCCCTGCCCAAACGGGGGTTGGCCGGTTGGGTGCTGCCGGTCGTCGGTGGGCTGCTCTTCACCGTCCTGATGGGAATCTGGGTGACCTCGTCGCTGTGGTACTTCACCACCTTCGGGGTGGGCACGTGACGCGGGGCCGGTAGCCGATACGCGGGCCGGGTGGCTGACGCGGGCCGGTAGCCGATACGCGGGGCGGGCACGTGCCGCGGCGGCGGCCCGTGGACAGGGTGGGCGTGTGACACACGAGAGGAACGACGGGCAGATGTGCGACGAACGTGGGGCGGGCTGTGCGTCCCGGCGGGCCGTGCTGGCCGGTGCCGGTGGGGTGGGTGTGACCGCCCTGCTCACCGGCTGCCAGACGTACGGTGAGTCGACGGCACCGGCCGCCGCTCCGGCGGCCAGCGGTTCCGCCGGGGCTCCTGCGGGTGGCAACCCGGCCGGCGCCTCACCGGGCGCGGCCGGGCCGTCCGCGGGGGCGAGCGGTTCCCCCGCCGGAGGTGGCGAGCAGCCGCCCGCCCCGGCGGCGCTGGCCGCGGTGGCGGACATCCCGGTCGGCGGCGGCAAGATCTTCAAGGCCGAGGGGGTGGTGGTGACCCAACCCGCCGCCGGCACCATCAAGGCGTTCTCGGCGACCTGCACCCACCAGGGCTGCACGGTCACCTCCGTCAAGGACGGCACCATCGTCTGCGGCTGCCACAACAGCGTCTTCGGCATCGCCGACGGCGCGGTGCGCAGCGGCCCGGCCGGTAGCCCGCTGCCGCCCAGGGCGGTGACCGTCGACGGTGACGACATCCGGCTGGCCTAGACGGCGGAGTCCAGCCACGCCATCCGCCGGTCCAGCCAGTCCCGCAGGTAGTCGAGCTGCCCCTGCCACGTGTCGGCGGTCGGGGTGACGATGGGGCCGATCTTCTCGGTGGTCAGGTTCGGCCACCGCTGGAAGTTGCGGTCGGCGGCGTTGGCCAGCGGCGCGGTGAGAGCGGCGAGGCGCGCGTCGAGCCCGGCGGCGGAGAGCGGACCCTGGCGGAGAGCGGCCCAGCGGGCCCGGACCAGCGCCATGAAACCGGGGTCCGTGACCAGCCGGTTGATCCAGTTGTTGGGCTTCGGCCAGCGGGGCTGCGCGTACTGCCAACCGGTGGTCTCCAGGTTGTCCCCGCCGCCGATGCCGTAGGTGAGGTCGAGGTCCCACAGCGGCCCGGCGGTGATCTTGCCGCCGCGGTCCTTGTGGAAGTACGAGCTGCGGGCGTACGCGTCGAAGTTGCGGGTCAGCTCGTTGACGATGAACGAGTCGACGAACGATCCCACGTCGATCCAGGCGGGGTAGCCCGTGGTCGGATCGGCGAAGTCGCGGGACTGCATCAGGTCGTTGAACTGTTGGAGGTGCCCGGTGAGCCAGGCCTGCTGTTCCGGTTGCAGGGGCGAGGGGTCGACCACCTCCAGGTAGTGCCAGCAGGTCGCGGGCCGTCCCTGGCACTCCAGGGTCGGCTCCTCGGCCGTCAGCCACTCGAACTTGAAGATGTACCCGCCGGAGATGGCCGGCAGGGTGACGTCGTCGGGGTCGAGGTCCTTCAGGTCGAGCCGGTTCTTCGAGTTCTTGATGGTCTCGACGATCAGGTAGACGCCCTGGTAGTCCTCGGCGTTCACCGGCCGGTCCGCCACGTTGTGGTAGAACTCCACGAAGGCGTACCGGGGTGCCTGGAATCCGATCTCGCGGGCCAGGTCGAAGGTGAACGCCTCCCGGATCAACGCCTTGTCGGTGTAGGGCCCCCGCAGCACCCAGTCGGATTCGGCCGGCATGCCGAGCACCGGTTGGTCGACGTCGTCGTCCTCGTTGTCCCGGAACTCGACCCGGTAGGGCGCCTTGTCGAACAGGGAACTCGACGTGCCGCGCAGGTGGTAACCGATCCGGGTGGCGAGGGTGGGTGGCGTCGAGAGCGACGCGTGTCCCCCGGTCGGCGCGAAGAGCAGCGCTGCCGCATCGACGAACTCCCGTCCCGGCGCACCCTGGCCGTACCCGTCGATCAGCAGGATCGGCAGGTCGAGGCTGACGTCCACGGCCCGCTCGACGTAGAGGGCGGTGCCCGGGTCACCGGTCGCCACCCCGTCGACGAACGCACCGGCCCGTAGCTGGGTGGTGGCGGAGATGGCCACCGGGGTGCCGTCGTACCGTGGGGAGTCCGCGCGGGGCAGCGCCCCGTCCGTCGTGTAGCGGATCTCGGCATCGGTCACCGTCGTCCGCAACGAGACCGCGAGTGCGTCCCGGAAAGTGCCGCTCGGCGCGGAGAAGACGATGTCGCCGGTCAGTTCGTCGGCCGGGTCCGCCGCCGGGGCGGCGGTGGCCGACGCGCCGGCCGGCCGGTCCGGGGCCGGCGACGGGCCGCCGACCACACCGAGCGAGATCGCGGTCACGACGCCCAGGACCCGGGCCGGCAGATTCCGCACAGTCACTCCCCTGCGTCACGGGCGGTTGAAGCACCTCCATGCCATCTACGCACGCCAATGTTACAGGTTCGATCACTTTCGGTCATCGATCCAACACGTTCAGACAGCGAGCGCCTGGCGGACCGACCGTTCGGCGTCCCGGCCGCCGTCGCCGGTGGCGGTGACCCGGCCGGACTCCAGCACGTAGTGCCGGGTCGCCACCCGTAGCGCGAAGCCGAGGTGCTGCTCCACCAGCAGCACCCGGATGCCGGCCCCGGTGGCCAGCTCGACGATCCGGTCCTGGATCTCGGCGACCACCGAGGGTTGGATGCCCTCGGTGGGTTCGTCGAGCAGCAGCAGCCGGGGCCGGGTGACCAGCGCACGGGCGATGGCCAACTGCTGCCGCTGGCCGCCGGAGAGCAGGCCGGCCCGCCGCCGCAGCAGGGGACGCAGCGCCGGGAACAGGTCCAGTGCCTCGGCGGTGGCGGCGGCCCCGTCGCGCCGGCCGTCGGCCACCAGCCGCAGGTTCTCCGCCGCCGTCAGGTGCGGGAAGCACTGCTGGCCCTGCGGGACGTACGCCAGGCCCCGGGCGACCCGCTGGTGCGGGGCGAGCCGGGTGACGTCCTCCCCGTCGAGGGTGACCGTGCCGGCGCGGGGGCGCAGCAGCCCGACGGCGACCCGCAGCAGGGTGCTCTTGCCCGCGCCGTTGTGGCCGAGCACGGCGGCCACCCCGTCGGCGGGGACGGCCACGTCCACCCCGTGCAGCACCTCACTGCGGCCGTAGCCGGCGTGTACGCCACGCAAATCCAACATCACGCCTCCGGTGCGGTGTCGACGCCGAGGTAGACCTCCTGCACCCGGGGGTCCGCCTGGACCTGGGCGACGGTGCCCTCGCTGAGCACCTTCCCGGCGTGCAGCACGGTCACGCTGCGGGCGAAGCGCCGCAGGAAGTCCATGTCGTGTTCGATGACCACCACGGTGCGGTCCCGGCTGACCGTCTCCAGCAGGGCGCCGGTGGCGTCGCGTTCCTCGTGGCTCATCCCGGCGACGGGTTCGTCGAGCAGCAGCAGCCGGGCGTCGGAGACCAACAGCATGCCGATCTCCAACCACTGCTTCTGCCCGTGCGCCAACGCGCCGGCCAGCTGGTCACCCCGATCGGTCAGCCCGATCGTCTCCAGCGCGGCGGCCACCTCGTCGGGGATCCGGTTGCGTCGTCGGGCCAACGTCCACCAGTTCCGGGTGGCACCGGCGGCGATGTCGAGGTTCTGCACCACGGTCAGTTCCTCGAAGACCGAGGCGGTCTGGAAGGTGCGGCCGATGCCGAGCCGGGCGATGCGGTGCACGTCGCGGCCGAGCAGTTCCCGGTCGCCGAAGCGGGCCGAGCCGGTGGCCCGGACCAGCCCGGTCACGGCGTCGACCACTGTGGTCTTGCCCGCACCGTTCGGGCCGATCAGGAAGCGGATGTCGCCGGGCGGCACGTCGAGGTCGACCCCGTCGACGGCGGTGAAGCCGTCGAAGGTGACCCGCAGGCCGCGTACGCACAGGCCGTCGAGTTGCGGGCCGGTCATGCCGCCGACACCTCCGTCCGGTTCTCGGCCCGGTCCACCGGCCGGGTCCGCCGCCACCACCGCGCGCCGGCCGGGTCCGACCGGCGCTGCCGGGCCAGCACCCACAGCGACGCCAGGCCGCCCGGCAGGAACGCCACCACCAGCACGAACAGCAGGCCCTGCAGGTACGTCCAGGTGCCCGGGAACCGTTCCGACAGGGCGGTACGTGCCCAGGCCACCGCCACCGCGCCGAGCACCGGACCGAGCAGGGTGGCCCGGCCGCCGACCGCGACACCGATGACGAACTCGATGGACGGGACGATCCCGATCAGGGCGGGTGAGATGATCCCGACCGCCGGGACGAACAGCGCCCCGGCCAGCCCGGCCATCCCGGCGGCGATCACGTAGCCGACGAGCTTGACGCCGGCCGGGTCGTAGCCGAGGAAACGGACCCGTTCCTCACCGTCGCGGACGGCCACCAGCAACTCGCCGTAGCGGCTGCGGATGAGCTGGCGGGCCAGGGCCAGCAGCGCGAGCAGGCTGGCGGCGATGATGAAGTAGACCATCCGCTGGTTGACCGGGTCGTCCAGGTCGTACCCGAAGAAGCCCTGGATGTCGGTGAGGCCGTTGGTGCCGCCGGTGGTGCCCTGCTGGCCGACCAGCAGGATCACCATCGCGGCGGCGAGGGCCTGGCTGAGGATGGCGAAGTAGGCGCCGCGGACCCGGCGGCGGAACACCAGCGAGCCGAGGCCGAACGCGACAGCCATCGGCAGCAGCACGGTGGCCGGCAGGGCGATCCACGGGCTGGCGAACGGCCGCCACCACAACGGCAACTCGTCGAGTTGGCCGTAGAGCTGCATGAAGTCGGGCAGTTCGCCGGGGCCGGCGTCGGCGAGCTTGAGATGCATCGCCATCGCGTAGCCGCCGAGGCCGAAGAACACCCCCTGGCCGAGGGTGAGCATGCCGCCCCGGCCCCAGGCGATGCCGATGCCGACCGCGACCATCGCCACGCACAGGTACTTGGCCAGCAGCGACAGCCGGAAGTCCGACAGGGTCAGCGGGGCGACGGCGAACAGCAGCGCCGCACCGAGGGCGAACCCGGCGGCGGTGCGGGCCGGGCCGTCGAACCGGCGGCCCCGCCGGCCGCCGGCCGGGGTGCCGGCCGCGCTGGCGGGATCGGTGCCGACCAGCGGCGCGGCGGTCATGCGAGGCTCCTGGTACGCAGGGTGAACAGCCCCTGGGGCCGCCACTGGAGGAACGCCACGATCGCCACGAAGACGATCACCTTGGCGACGCTGAGTGTGGTGAGGTACTCGCCGGTGGCCTGGAGCACGCCCAGCGCGAAGGCGACGATCACGCTGCCCTTGAGCTGGCCGATGCCGCCGACCACGACGACCAGGAAGGCATCGATGATCAGGTTGGTGCCCATCGTGGGGCCGATCGGCCCGAGCAGGGTCAGCGCGACCCCGGCGACGCCGGCCAGCCCGGAGCCGATGAAGAAGGTCGTCCGGTCGACCCGGGCGGTGGGGATGCCGGAGACGGCGGCGAGGTCCCGGTTCTGCACCACGGCGCGGATGCGCCGCCCGAGCGGGGTGAGCCGCAGTGCCAGGGTCAGCGCCACAACGGCGGCCACCGCGAGGGCCAGGATGAACAGCCGGTTGTTGGCGACGGTGAGGCCGCCGGGCAGGGACACGTTTCCGGTGAGCAGCGCCGGGGCGCGGGTCTGCACGTTGGGGCTGCCGAAGACGTCGCGGGCGAGTTGCTGGAGCATCAGCGAGACGCCCCAGGTGACCAGCAGGGTGTCCAGCGGGCGGGCGTAGAGGCGGCGGATCAGCAGCACCTCCAGCAGCACGCCCATGGTGCCGGCCACCGCGAAGGCGACCGGCAGCGCCACCAGCAGCGACCAGCCGGCGGCGGTCACGGTCTGCTGCAGGACGTAGGTGGTGTAGGCGCCGGCCATGATGAACTCACCGTGCGCCATGTTGATCACGTTCATCTGGCCGAAGGTCAGCGCCAGGCCGAGGGCGATGAGCAGCAGCACCGCGCCGATGCTGATGCCGGTGAAGAGCTGACCGAAGAGGACTGTCACGTTCGCGCTCCGAAGTGGTGGGTCGGCCCGGGCGGGGGTGCCTCCCGCCCGGGCCGGGATCGGTCAGCTCAGGCCGCTCGCCCAGGGGTAGCTCTTCAGGTACGGGTCGGGCGTGATCGGCTTGCCCGAGTTCCACACCTCGGCGATCAGCCCGTCGGCGCCGACCTTGCCGATCCGGGCGGTCTTGGCGATGTGCTGGGTGGGGCCGTCCACGGTGACCAGGCCCTCCGGGGCGTCGTAGGTGATGCCACCGGAGGCGGCCCGGACCTTCTCCACCTCGAACGTGCCGGCCTTGTCGACCATCGCCTTCCACAGGTACACCGCGACGTAGGCGGCTTCCATCGGGTCGCTGGTCGGCTTGTCCGCGCCGTACTTGGCCTTGTACGCGGCGACGAACTTCTGGTTGGCCGCGCCGGGGGTGGTCTGGTAGTAGTTCCAGGCGGTCAGCTGGTCCTTGAGGTACTGGGTGCCGATCCCCTTGACTTCCTCCTCGGCGATCGACACCGACACCACGGGCATGCTCGCGGCGGTCAGCCCGGCGGAGGTGTACTCCTTGAAGAACGCGACGTTGCTGTCACCGTTGAGGGTGTTGAACACCGCGTCGGCCTTGGCGGAGCGGACCTTGTTGACGATGGTGCCGAACTCGGTGGAACCGAGCGGGGCGTAGTCCTCGCCGAGCACGGTCATCCCGTTCGCCGCCGCGTACGCCTTGATGATCTTGTTGGCGGTACGCGGGAAGACGTAGTCGCTGCCGACCAGGTAGACCGACTTCTTGCCCTGCGCCTTGAGGTAGTCCAGGCCGGGCACGATCTGCTGGTTGGTGGTGGCCCCGGTGTAGAAGATGTACGGCGACTGCTCCAGCCCCTCGTACTGCACCGGGTAGAACAGCAGCGCCTTGTTCTTCTCGAAGACCGGCTTGACCGCCTTGCGACTGGCCGACGTCCAGCAGCCGAACACGGCGGCGACCCGGTCCTGGGAGATCAGCTTCTCGGCCTTCTCGGCGAAGGTGGGCCAGTCGGAGGCACCGTCCTCACCGACCGGGACGATCTTCTTGCCCAGCACGCCACCGGCGGCGTTGATCTCCTCGACGGCCAGCATGATGGAGTCCCGCACGGTGACCTCGCTGATGGCCATCGTGCCGGAGAGCGAGTTGAGCAGCCCGACCTTGACGGAGTCGCCGGAGACGTCGGCACTGACACCGGCGGTCGACTTCTCGTCGGAGGTCTTGCTGCCACAACCGGTGAGTGCGGCGGCGGCGATCAGGGTCATGGCGCCCGCCAGGATGCGGCGGCCCCGGAACTGTGACATTCATTCTCCCTGCGCGGAGCGAATTTCGCCGGACGATTTTCCGTGCCGACCAGCACTGGTCGGCAGACATTGGTCCAACTCGGCAATCGGTGCGGTAGCGGTGGTCGTCGGCGGTGCCGCCGGGTGACGGGTGGGACGTCACCGTGGCGGTCCGCAGTGGACTTCGGGCAGCAAGAGCCTCTGCCCAATTGATTGCCGCCACGTTTCCCAGCCCTTAATTGGCTGTTTCACCAATCGATCTCGGCGCATAAGAAAAGGCCACCGCCGCAAACCGACGATGACCTCAATAGAATCCGCGAAATAGCATCCGCCACCACCGGCACAGGCACCCGACCAAAAACCCGGCCGCACGCCCCACAATGGCAGGAATGGCGATTACTTCACGCAGGAAGCATCCTAGAGCCCCCACCCACCCCCCTGTCAACCACCACCCCCACGCCCCACCCCACGCCCTCCCCCCTCCCCCACGCCGCCCCGCCCCGCATCTCCCCGGTGATCAAGAGGTTTGCGTCACCAAACGGCCGACGGATGACGCAAACCTCTTGATCACCGGGGTGTGGGGGTGGGTGTGGGCGGGT
>NZ_JBFAQU010000016.1:0-159616 GCF_040678915.1 Micromonospora sp. NPDC049257 | reverse complement strand
GGGTAAGGCCCCCAGCTAGACGACTGGGTTGATAGGCCGGAAATGTAAGCCCGGTAACGGGTTCAGTTGACCGGTACTAATAGGCCGAGGACTTGATAACAAGGCTGCTACGCGTCCACTGTGCAACTCTGAACAAACACCAAACAACCCCCCACTGTGTGTTGTGTGGGTGTGTGTGTTGTTTGATATGTTCATAGTGTTACGGCGGTCATGGCGGAGGGGAAACGCCCGGTTACATTCCGAACCCGGAAGCTAAGCCCTCCAGCGCCGATGGTACTGCACTCGGGAGGGTGTGGGAGAGTAGGACACCGCCGGACAATCTTTGGTTGAGGCCGACCCTTCGGGGTCGGCCTCAACTGTTTTCACGCCCCGAACACGCCACCGGGCCGCCCCGTCCGCTCTGCTGCCGATTTCGGTCGGCAACAGCAGTCGCGGTTCCTGGCGTTCTGCGATCCGCCCAGGCCTGCGCAGCCCCGACGATACTGCGACCGTATCGACGAATGCAGATCGCCCCCATTTTTGTTGACCTTTATTGCGTCGTCATTCTGACATTCATGACTCTTTTTCCGTTGTCTCGGGAAGATGTAGTGGATGGACGAACTGACCAACCGGAAGCAGTCGTCGTCGGATCCGGGCCGGCCAGCAGAAGCCGAATCGTCGACGATCCGGGTCGTCGTGGTGGGTCCACCGGGCCTGTTGCGTACCGCGCTGGCAGCGGTGTTGGCCGCCGCCCCCGGGTTCGAGCTGGCGGGGGAGAGTGACCCCGACCACCAGGTCACCGATCGGGTCGTCACCCGTCGTCCGCACGTGGTCCTGGTCGACCTGGACGGGATCGACGACCCGGCCGTCCTCACCGGACGGTGGCACGCCAGGGTGCCGGAGTGCGCCGTGGTGGTGTTGACGTCCCGGCGGACCGCGCGGGTGCTGCGGCGGGCGCTCGGGGCGCGGGTGCGGGGCATCATCGCCAAGGACGTCCCGCCGCAGGAACTACTGGCTCAACTGCGGCTGGTCGCCGAGGGCAACCGGATGATCGACCCGGTGACCGCGCTGGCCGCGCTCGACGCCGCGGTCAACCCGTTGAACGAGCGGGAACGGCAGGTGACCGCCGCAGCTGCACGCGGTCTGTCGACCAAGGAGATCGCCGCCCACCTGCATCTGGCCCCCGGCACCGTCCGCAATCACCTGTCGGCGGTGCTGGGCAAGACCGGTGCCCGCAATCGTTGGGAAGCTGTCCTGCGCGCCCAGGACGCAGGCTGGATCTGACCAACCGTGAGAAGGGGTGTCGGTTCAGTTACGAGTTCAATAAGATTCCCAACCGTGCGTCATGGGTTGCGCACATTTCGTCAACACCTGCTTGATCTCGGGAGTTGCTTATGGTCCGCACACTGCTCGCTCTCCAGGGCGGGCTGCTTCGTGGCGCCCTCGCTCAGGTGCTCTCGGCCGAGCACGACATCCAGATCGTCGGCGAGGTGGACAGCCCGCACCACCTACGCGCTGCGGTCCGGGCCGAACGCCCCGACGTGGCCGTGATCGAGTTCGACATGCTGACCGTGGCGGAACTGATCCACCTGGCGACTGCCGACCCCGGTGCCGACCCCATGGCCGGTCCCGGAGCGGGGGCCATCGGCCGGGCCGACACCGTGACGGCGGGTTGTGGTCCGGTGGCCACGGACATCGCCGGTGCTGCGTCCCTGCGGCAACGCACTGCTTCTCCGGTCACCCCCGTAGGGTCCCTGCTGGTCCTGGTGGAGCAGCGGCGGGCCGGGCGGCTCGGGTCGGTGCTCGCCGAGTACGGGAACCGGATCGGCTTCCTCAGTCGGGACGTTCCACCCGGGCGAATCGTCGATGGGGTGCGCCAGCTCGCCGAGGGCCGGGTCGTCCTCGATCCGGATCTGGTGGTCGCCGCCCTGGAGGTCGCCGCCAGCCCGTTGACCAATCGGGAGCGTGAGGTGCTCGACGTGGTCGCCGAGGGGCATCCGGTCCAGGAGATCGCTGATCGACTGGTGCTGTCGACCGGGACGGTGCGCAACCACCTGTCGCGGATCATGGCGAAGACCGGGGCCCGGACCCGTTGGGAGGCGGTGCGTATCGCCCGCGAGTCGGGCTGGCTGTGACCCGTCCGCCCTACCTCGTTGCCCGCCCCGCCTCGTCGCGTGGTGCAACCCCCGGTGACGACCCGGCACCGGCGGCCTACGCGGCACCCCCCGCTCCGGTCGTCGACCCCGTTGCGGTCCGGGCTGTCGCATCCGACCCGGCCCGAGCCGTCGCCACCCTCGCGCCCCGGACCGTCCCGGTGCGGGGCGTCCTGTCCGTCCCTACGGCCGGTTCCGTCCCTGGCTTCGACGCCGGGCCGGTCCCCGCCTCGCCGTCCGGTGTCGTCCAGCAGGTGGCGATCGCCGGCGGCTCGTCCTGCGTCTCGCCGTAGCCGACCAGGGCGCGGTAGGCCGCCGAGCGGGTGAGCAACCCTTCGTGGGTGTCCAGCAGCGCGGTCCGTCCGTCCAGCAGCAGGACCTGCCGGGCCCGCAGGGCCGAACTGACCCGGTGTGCGATGACCACCAGGGTCCCCGGGCGGGTGGCGAAGACGCTCTCCAGTCGGGCCTCGGTCGCCGGGTCGAGGTGGCAGGTGGCCTCGTCGAGGATGATCAGCGGGGCGGGGGAGAGCCAGGCCCGCAGCAGCGCGACCTGCTGGCGTTCCCCTGCGGACAGTTTCCCCGGGCACAGCAGCGCGTCGTGGCCGCCGAGCCGGGCCAGCAGCCCGGTCAGGCCGAGCCGGGCCGCCGCCCGGTCGACCGCCTCGTCCGGCAGGCCGGGCGCCAGGTAGCCGAGGTTGTCGCGCAGCGTGCCGGTGAAGACATACGCCTCCTGGGGGATGAGCACCCGCCGGTCGGCCAGCTCTCCCGGTGTGGCGCCGGTCACCGGCAACCCTGCGACGTGGATGGTGCCGGACTGCGGATACAGCACCCCGGCGATCAGACCCGCCAGGGTCGACTTGCCGATCCCGCTGGCCCCGACGATCACCAGGTGGTCCCCGACGGGCACGTCGAGGTCGAGGTGGTCGAGCACCGGGTCGGCGTGGGGGCCGTACCGGAAGGTCACCGCACGCAGCGACAACGCCGTCGCGGCCCGCCGCGCTCCGGGGGGCGACCATCCGGGCGGGCCGGCGGCGGGCCGGCAGTCGTCAGGGGGGACAGCAGGTGCGGCAGCGGCCGGGCCGGCGGGCCGTGGCGCGGCGGGCCGGCCGCCGGTGGTGCCGGGGGGTGTGGTGTCCGCCGGTGCGGCGGTACGTAGCAGCCGGTCCAGGGTGACCGCGAACCGGAGGCCACCGGCAGCCACCCCCTGCACCAGGCTGTGCAGCGCCGGCTGCACCCCGCGCGTCACGTAGACCAGCGCGCCGAGCACGGCACCCGGCCCCAGGCCCTGGCGGACCAGCCAGGGCGTGGCCAGCAGCAGCACCGGAACGGGCAGCCAGCCGCCCAGTGCCAGGCTCAGACCGCGCGTCGCCGCCATGGTGGCCAGCCGCCGCTCCACCCGGGCCTGGGCGTCGACGGACCCGCCGACCCAGCCGGTGACCTGGTCCCGTGCGCCGCTGGCGGCGACGTCACGGTGGCCGGTCACCGCAGTCACCACGGCCCGGCCCAACTGCTCGTCGGCCTGCACGTACTCCCGTTGCCGGGTCACCATCACCGGCAGTGCCACGGCGAACAGGACGAGACCGGCCAGCACCGGCACCGCCACCACCAGGGCAACCGGGGCGGCCAGCGAGAACAGACCGAGCACGGCGGCGCCGAGCGCGAACAGGAAACCGCGTACCACCATCAGGAGACCGGCGTAGGTGTCCCGGACCAGCTCCACCTGGTGGGTGAGGCGGGCGACCGCCGCATTGTCGGCCCGGCCGCCGGCCGCAGCGGCGACCGCGCCGCGTACCACCCGGCGGAGCAGGTCGTCGCGGAACGGCTCGACCACGGCCCCGAGCAGCGCGTACGACCGGTGGGTGCCGGCCGCGCCGACCAGCACCGCCAGCCCCAGCAGGGCCAGCCAGGCCAGCCCGACGTCCGGCCGGCCGGCCAGGAAGCCGCTGTCGACGGCACGGGCGGTCAGCAGCCCGGACAGGGCCGCCGGGAGCACCTCCGCCGCCGACCAGCCGGCCAACCGCCACAGCTGCGCCCGCCGGGCCCGCAGCGCGGCCCGGGTCACCCCGACGACGGTGCTCACGACCGGAACACCTCCCGGTAGTCGGGGTCGGCCCACAGCGTCGGGTGCGGGCCGACCGCCCGGACCCGACCGCCCGCCACCCACGCCACCAGGTCCGCGCGGGCGGCCATGCCGAGCCGGTGACTGACCACCACCCGGGTACGCCGGTCACCGGGGCCGGTCAGCGCCCGGGTCACCTGGTATTCGGTGGCGGTGTCCAGGCTGGACGTGGCGTCGTCGAGGATGAGCAGCCGTTCGGCGCGCAACGCGCGGGCCAGCCCGAGCCGCTGCCGTTCACCGCCGGACATGGCGACCTCGGCCAGCGGGGTTCCGTACCGGTCGGGCAGCCGTTCGACGAAGTCGTGGATGGCGGCGGCCCTGGCCAGCGGCACCGGGTCCACGCCGACCCCGACGGCGGCGCCCACCGTGTCGCCGACCAGCACCGGCCGTTCGAACCCGTAACCCACCGCGGCGTGCAGGGCTGCCGGGGCCAGCTCCGGCAGCGGTACGCCGTCCAGGAGCACCACGCCGTCGTCGGGGTCGCGCAGCCGGCCGGCGACGGCGGCGAGCAGGGACTTGCCCGCACCCGAGGCACCCACGACGGCCAGCAGGGTGCCACCGGGCACCCGCAGGTCCACCCGGTCGAGCAGGGCCCGGCCCTCGGCGTCGCGCACGGTGACACCGCGCAGTTCCAGGGTGCCCGGCCCGGGTGGCAGGGCCCGGGTGCCGTACGGCCGGGCGGGTTCGGCGAGCACCTCGGCGGCCCGGCGGCAGCCGGCGCGTACCCGGACGGCGGTGTTCAGGGCGGCGACCACGGTGCCGAGGCCGGCACCGAGCGCGGCGTACTGGATGGCGGCCAGCAGTTCTCCGGGTGTCAGCCGGCCGGCGGTCAGCGACAACCCACCGACGGCGACGATCGCGACCTGGAGCAGCGGGTTGAGCACGGCACCCCGGGTCGCCGCCCCGGCCAGCACCGTCCAGGTGCGCGCGCCGTGCCGGTGCAGCGCGGCGAGGGGGGTCAGCACCCGGTCGACCTCCCGTTCGCCGGTGCCGGCGGCGGCGATGGTGCGCGCCCCGGCGAGGGTCTCCACCAGCCGGCCGGCGAGGTCGCCCTGGGCCTGCTGGTAGCCGGCGACGGCGGCGGAGGCGTCGGCGACGAAGCCGCGCAGCAGCAGGGCGAGCAGCAGCAGGCCCAGCACGAAGGTGACGCCGAGCCACGGGTCGATCAGGGTGAGCGCCACCAGGCTGCCCACCGGCGGCAACGCCACGGTGGCGGCCGTGACGACCGTGGGCGCGGCCTGCCCGGCGTCGGCCACCTGCCCCACCACCCGGCCGGCCAGGTCACCCACCGGGCGGCGGGCGGCGGTGCGCGGGTCGAGGGCGAACAGGTGCCGGACCAGGGTGTGCCGCAGGTGCGCCACCGACCGGGCGGTGGCCGCGCCGGTGCCGTAGTCGCGGATGACGCCGACGACGACCAGCAGGGCGACCAGGGCGGCGACGGCGGCCAGCCAACGGCCGGGGGAGGACTGCGGGGCGGCTCCGACGGCGGCGTCGACGGCCCGTCCCAGCACGGCCGGCAGGGCCAGTTCGGCTGCGGTGCCGGCCACGGTGACCACGGCAAGCGTCGGGGTCCACCAGCCGGCGGCGCGCACGGCCCGCAGCAGGAGCCGGTCGTCCGGTGTCATCGCGCCCCTTCCCACGCCGCGCGGCCCCGGACCGGCAGGTGCCGGTCCGGGGCCATGCGATACCGGTCGATCAGTTGCAGGTGGTGACGCTGAGCGAGCTGTCGCCGCAGAGCAGCAGGCTGGCCTGGCTGCCGCCGCCGGTACGCTCGGTGGCCGGCAGTTCCATCGCCTGGAGGTCGAGCAGAGCCATGGTCTTACCTCTTTCTGTCGTCATTGGACGTGCCTGGTGGTGAACCTCGTCGGGTCGTCGGGTCGACGACCGTCGGCTCAGTTGCAGGTGGTGACGCTGAGCGAGCTGTCGCCGCAGAGCAGCAGACTCGCCCGGCTTCCGCCGCCGGTACGCTCGGCGGCCGGCAGCTCCATCCCCTGAAGGTCGAGCAGGGCCATGTCTTTCCTCCTTTCCACAGGTGTCGGGTCGGGTGGCCCCGGGGTGACCCCCGGGGAGCGGGTGGGCCGTCAGTCGGCCGGGGTGGTGTCGGTCGGGCCCAGCAGCGGCAACCGCACCGGGTCGGTGGGCCGGCTGGCCGCGACGGCGGCCAGCACGCCGGCGGTGCCGGTGGCCAGGTCCATGGAGAGCCGCAGCAACTGGTCGCCGGGGAAGGCGGTGCCCTCGGCGTACGGCAGGGCGTGCCAACCCAGCAGCCGGGCTTGGGCGTGGGCCACCTCGTGCTCGCCCCGGCCGGCCAGGTAGGCCACGATGCCGGCGCGTCCGGCGAACAGTCCGGACTGGGCGTAGAACGGGAAGTCGGCGCAGCGGCGGATCTCCTCGGCCTGCTCGGCGAGGCCCTCGTCGGGCCGGTGACGCAGGTAGCGGTCGAGCACCAGTCCCACCCCGACGCTGCCCTCGGCGAGGTACGGCATGGTCCGCCAGCCCTCGTTGACCTCGAGGTGCCCGTCGTCGCGGCGGACGCACCGGCGCAGGTCCTGCCGTAGCGCGGTGGCGGCGTGGTCGAGTAGCCGCTCGTCGGGTTCCCGTTCGTGCCGGCCCAGCAGCATCAGCGCCACCCCCGCCCCGCCGCGCATCAGTCCCGCGTACGGGTGCCGGCCGCCGCTGACCTCGGCCACCGAGTCGACGTCGCCGAGCCGGTCGACGACCAGGTCGACGGCGTGCCGGGCGGCGGCTTCGTAGCGTTCCTCCCCGGTCAGGCCGGCGAAGTGGGTCAGGTTCAGCGCGATGCCGGGCAGCCCACCGACCAGGTCGTTGCCGAGTTCCGGCCACGGTTCGTCGAGGCAGCGGTCGAGCAGCCGGCGGGCCTCGTCGCGGTGCCCGAGCAGGTCCAGCACGTACGCCACCCCGTGCAGCCCGTCGAAGAAGCCGAGTCGGCTGCCGGAGGCGGGTTCCCGGACCCGGTCGATCAGCCACCGGACGTGGCGAGGGTCGACGGGGGCGCCGGTGGCGTGCAGCGCCCAGAGCACCCCGGCCGCGCCGTGGGCGAGGTTCAGCCCGCCGTCGTTGCCGCTGAACTGCCGGATGTCGCCGGGGAAGAGCCGGTCGTCGCGCTGGGGCGTGGCGCTGGCGGTGATCGCCCGGACCAGCCGGTCGCGCAGGCCCGGCCAGTCGTCCGGGTCGATGCGCACCACGTCCGGGTCCAGCCGGGCCCGGGTGGCCGTGTCGGGAGGGGTCGCCGCGTCGGGTGTGCCGGTGGTCGGTGGGTCGCCGACGATCACCGCGACGGTTTCGTCGAGCACCGCCCGGTCGACCGGGAAGTGCTCGGCCACCACGTCGGCCAGGTGCGCCGCCTTCGTCGGGGCCAGCCGCAGCATCGCGGTCAGCGGCAGGAACAGGGCCAGCCGCAGGCAGGCCAGGGCGTACCGGTCGACGTCGGGGCCGACCCGGTCGCGGGGCGCGGCGAACGCCTGGTTGCGCAGCGCCGGGCGGCTCGCCTCGGCGGCGGGTGCGGCGACCTCGAAGTCGATCAGGGTGACCGCCCCGTCGTCGCCGACCATGATGTTGAACATGTGCAGGTCGCCGTAGACGATGCCGTGCGCGTGGATGGCCTCGACCGCCTCGGCGACCTGCCGGTGCACGTCCAGCGCCCAGCGGGTGTAGCCGGCCCGGTCGGCGTCGGGGTGCACCAGCGGGTAGCGCTGCACCACCTCCTGGTTGAGCGGGCGGCCCTCGACGAACTCCAGGGCCAGGAACTCGTGCCCGCCGAAGCTGAACTCGTCGTGCACCCGGACCAGGTGCGGGACGTCGGCGAGTTGGCGCAGCACCTCGGCCTCCCGGCGCAGCCGGGTCACCGCGTCCGCCCCGGTGGCGTCGAGGCCGGCGTGCGGGCGGGCCTCCTTCAGCACCACCCGGGTGTCGGTCCGGGTGTCCCGGGCCTCGTACAGGCCGCCGCCGTTGGAGAAGTGGACGACCTTCTCGATCCGGTAGGGCAGCTCGGTGGTGCTGGCGGCGTTGCGGGCGGCCAGGTGCGGGGCGAGGAAGTCCGGCAGGGTCACCCAGTCGGGCAGGTGGAACACCGGGTCGCGGCGGTCGGGGACCAGGGTCCCCGTGGCGTCGGCGATCGCCGGCACCACCTGACCCTCGGGTGAGAGGCAGTAGCGGGCGGCGAAACCGCCGTAGCGCAGGTAGACCGGGCCGTCGCCGTAGCGCAGGTCGCTGAGGATGTAGGGCCCCTGCTCGCCGTCGAGCAGCGCCGACAACTCCTTGGCGGTCAGCTCCAGCTCGGCGTCGTCGCGCGGGTAGACGGTGACGAACTTGCCGCTGCCGCCGCGGCGGGCGTACTTGCTGTTGCGCATCAGCAGCATCCGGGGGCCGCGCAGGTGCTTGAAGGGGATGCCGCGCGGCTGGCAGTAGTCCATCACCTGGGTCAGCACCCGCTCGGCGTTGTCCAACCGGGCCGAGACGTGGATCTTCCAGCCCTGGGCGGGCAGGGTGCCGCCGACCGGCGCGTGGATCAGCCAGTCGTCCTTGACCTCGGACTCCCAGCCCGCCGGCTGCGGGCGGTCCGCGGCGTAGCCGATGCCGGTGGCGGTGGCGCTCGCGCTGGACAACGAGTCGTAGAAGAGCGGGTCGACCGCGCAGTACGCGTCGTATCTGTCGTCCATCTCGGCTGCCTCCCATCCCCTGATCGGTTGATGTCAATCCTGCGATCAGTGGGCCGTCGGGCACAGTGCGATGCGTCATCGACCAGCGGTGAGATTCCGGGCGGAAACTCGTGACAATGGCGGAGTTTGAAATCGTGAATACGGCATCACCTGCGGGGCGGCGCAGGTGGACACCCCCGGGCGGTCAGCGCCGTGCCGGGGCGGCTGCCCCGATCCCGGCCCCCTGCGGGCGACGTGGTCGGTGCTGACCACCCGGGCACGCCGACTCCGCGCGTCGCCGGTCGGGCGACGCGCGGAGCCGTGCGGGAGTACGCCGGCCGTGCCACGACCCGGTCGGCGTCGGTGGCCCGGCTGCGTCGCGGGCCGAGGTGTCGTCAGACGGTGTAGAGGACCTTCACGCCGCTGACGGTGGTCGCCGAGACGGCGGTGCCCCGGACGTTGGAGTTGAGGTTGCGCCAGCCGTTGTTGCTGGCGGCCTCGTGCACCAGGCCGCCGACCACGGTGTAGATGATCTTCACGCCGTTGAAGCTGATCGCGGCGAGGGCGTCGGAGTTGACCCCGGAGATGCCGGTCCACAGGTTGCGCCAGCCGTTGTTGCTGTTCGCCTCGTGCACCAGGCCGTTGACGACCGTGTAGATGTATTTGACGCCGTCCATACTGATCACGGCCAGGGCGTTGTTGCTGACGCCGGAGATGCCGGTCCACAGGTTGCGCCAGCCGTTGTTGCTGGCCGCCTCGTGCACCAGGCCACCGACCACGGTGTAGATGATCTTCACGCCGTTGTGGTTGATGGCGGCGAGGGCGTTGTTGCTGACCCCGGAGATGCCGGTGTTCAGGTTCTTCCAGCCGTTGGCGCTGGACGCCTCGTGCACCCAGCCGCCGACCACGGTGTAGATGTACTTGACGCCGCCCACGTTGATCACGGCGAGGGCGTTGTTGCTGACGCCGGAGATGCCGGTCCACAGGTTGCGCCAGCCGGTGTCGCTGGACGCCTCGTACACCCGGCCGTCGTTGACCGTGTAGAGCAGCTTGTTGGTGCCCATGACCATGGCCGCGGTGGCCGAGCCGGTGATGCTGTTGACCGGCAGCATCTGCCAGCCGCTGTGGCTGCCGGACTCGTACACCTGGCGGTTGGCGGCCTGACCGCAGTTCTGGCTGGTCATGTTCCGGGCCGGCGAGGTGGGGCCGGAGACGTAGAGCGGGCCGGTGGACGGGCTGCCGTCGGAGGTGATGCCGGAGGGCACGCCGTTGAAGTACGACTCGGTCTTGACGCCGTCGCGCACCTGCTCGTAGTGCAGGTGCGGGCCGGTGGAGTTGCCGGTGCTACCCACCCGGCCGAGCTGCTGGCCGGTCGACACCCACTGCCCGGCGCCGACCATCGGGGTCTCGATCATGTGCAGGTAGAGCGTCCGCCAGCCGTCGCCGTGTTCGATGACCACGTACCAGCCGCCGCTGCTGCCCCAGCCGGCGAAGGAGACCGTGCCGCTGGCGGAGGCGAGGATCGGGCGGCCGTTGCTGGCCCCGCCGGTGAAGGTCAGGTCGATGTCGTAGTCGTCGTGACCGTAGTAGGTGGCCATCCGCCAGGTCTCGCCGCAGGGCACCGGCATCTGGAAGTTCGGTCGGGGGCCGGCGGCCTGGGCCGGGGTGGTCACGACGGCGGCGGTGCCCGCGAGCGCGAGCACGGCGACGCCGGCGGTCGCGAGCGTCAGCCGGGCGGTGGCGAGGAGTCGGGTGAGTGGACCCGTCATGCGCGGTTCCCTCCAAAGTGGAGTGTGGGGTTGAAGGATGTCGATCCTACGGTCCCGAACCCCGTCCGGAGGGTCCGCGCCGCTCAGCCGACGGCGACCGAGACGGCGACGACCACCATGATCACGGCGATCACCCCGTCGATGACCCGCCAGGCCGCCGGATGGGCGAGCACCGGACCCAGCCGGCGGGCACCGAGCCCCAACCCGGCGAACCAGGCCAGGCTCGCCGTCACCGCTCCGGCACCGAACGCCCACCGGTTCGGGTCCTGATGGGCGACCGTGCCGAGCAGCACCACCGTGTCCAGGTAGACGTGCGGGTTGAGGAAGGTGAACGCGAGGCAGGCCAGCAGTGTCGCGCGCAGCGTGGCCGGCGGACGGTCCAGCGGGGTGAGAGTGGTCGGGCGCAGGGCGCGGCGGGCGGCCAGCACCGCGTACCCGAGCAGGAAGGCGACCCCGCCCCACCGGACCGCGGCCAGGACGGCGGGCGTCCCGGTGAGCAACGCCCCCAGGCCGGCGATGCCGGCGGCCATCAGTGTGGCGTCGCCGGCCACGCAGATCGCCACCACCGGGAGTACGTGCTCCCGGCGCAGCCCCTGGCGCAGCACGAAGGCGTTCTGCGCCCCGATGGCGACGATCAGCGCGAGGGAGAAGCCGAAACCGGCGAGCACGGAACCCATGGCGGCCAGGCTAGGGCGGGCTACTCCCACACTCCAGCTAAAGATTCTTCAGTAGCATTAGAATTGCTCATGTCACTCGACCCGGTCCAGCTGACGACCTTCCGGGCGGTCGTCACCCACGGCAGCTTCGACGCCGCCGCGCAGGCGCTGCGCGTCACCCCCTCAGCGGTCAGCCAGCGCATCAAGGCCCTCGAACGCGCCGTCGGGCAGGTCCTCGTGCGCCGCACCCGGCCGTGTGTGCCGACGGAGGCCGGAGCGCCCCTGATCCGCCTCGGTGGGCAGGTGGCGCTGCTCGAACAGGAAGCCCTCGACGCCGCGCGCGGCGCCCTGCGCGACCACACCCGGGTCACCGTCGTGGTCAACGCCGACTCCCTCGCCGGCTGGTTCCTACCGGCCCTGACCGCCGTCCCCGACGTGCTGGTCGACCTGCGCACCGACGACGAGGCGCACACCGCGCAACTGCTGCGCGACGGCACCGTGATGGCGGCCGTCACCACCGAACGCACCGCCGTGCAGGGCTGCCGGGTCCTGCGCCTCGGCGCGCTGCGCTACCTCGCCGTCGCCACACCCGCCGCCCACTCGGCGCACTTCGCCGACCGTGAGCCCGCCACCGCGTTCCCGACCGCGCCGATGATCCGCTTCGACCGCAAGGACACCCTGCAACACCGCTTCGCCCGTACGCTCACCCGCCGCGACGTCGACCCGCCGACACACTTCGTGCCGGGGACGGCCGCCTTCACCGAGGCGATCCGGCTCGGCCTCGGCTGGGGACTGCTCCCCGAGGCCGTCGCCCGGCCCGACCTCGCCGCCGGTCGCCTCGTCGACCTGGCCGCCGGCCGGCACCTCGACGTGCAGCTCTACTGGCAGTGCTGGCGGCTGGAATCCACGGCGCTGACAGCGCTGACGGCGGCGGTCCGGGCTGCCGCCAGCGCCGCGCTGTACTGACCGGACCCGAGGATGGGCGGGCGCGTCGTGGTACCGGTCGGGACTGGTGGGCGGTCCGGCCTGGCGACGAACACGGCGTAACCGTCGTCCAGCCGCTGGCACAGCATCGGGTGTACCCGGGCCGGTCACTCCCGGCGGTGACGGTGCACCACCTGCCGTCCCCGGCGGAACGCCCGTTCAGCCGGGCACCGACCCGGCGACGAAAGTCCTGCGGTACGCCTGCGGTGACACTCCACTGCGCCGCTTGAACTGGACCCGGAAGTGCGCCGGTGAGGCGAAACCGACGAGGTGGGCGATCCGGTCGACGCCGTGGTCGGTGCGTTCCAGCAACTCCTGCGCCCGGCGGACACGCACGGCCGCGACCCACTGCATCGGGGTGAGGCCGGTCTCCTCGTGGAAACGGCGGTTGAGCGTCCGCACGCTGAGCCCGGCCCGGGCGGCCACGTCGGCCAGGGTCAGCCGCTCGTCCGCGTGCGACTCCAACCACTCCAGGACCGGGCCGAGACCCACCCCGGCGGGGTCCGCACCGGGGCGCACGATGAACTGCGCCTGTCCGCCGTCGCGGTGCAGCGGGGCCACGGCCTGCCGGGACGCGTCGGCGGCGACCGCCGCCCCGTGGTCACGGCGGACCAGGTGCAGGCACATGTCCACGCCTGCGGTCGCCCCGGCGGAGGTGACGAACTGGCCGGTGTCGACGTACAGCACCGCCGGGTCCACCCGGACGGCAGGGAACATCGCCTGGAACCGCTCGGCGGCGGCCCAGTGCGTGGTGGCCCGCCGACCGTCGAGCAACCCGGCGGCGGCCAGGGTGAACGCGCCCACGCAGATCGAGGCGATCCGGACGCCGGCGGCAGCGGCCGCCCGCAGCGCGTCCAGCACCGCAGCGGGCAGTGGCGCGGCCGGGTCGTAGCGGCCCGGCACGATGACGGTGTCGGCGTCGGCGAGCGCGTCGAGGCCGTGGTCGACGGCCAGCCGCAGCGGGCCGGCGTCGACGACCGGCTCGCTGCCGCAGACCAGCACCCGATAGCCGGCCCGGCCGCCCGGCAACCGCACCCGGCCCAGCACCTCGATCGGGGTGGCCAGGTCGAACGCGATGGTGCCCGGGAGCGCCAGGACCAGCACGGTGTGCACAGCGGCACCTCCTTCGGATCGACGGCGGGCACCCCGCAACGTGCGGGATGGCAAGAAGCCGTCGGGCAATGGCAATCCTGCCACTGGCCGGCGGCTGCGGCGAGGCCGAGGATCGTGGACATGCCGATCCAGATCGTGTTGTTCGACGGGTTCGACCCGCTCGATGTCATCGCGCCCTTCGAGGTCCTGGCCGCCGGCGCCGATGCCGCCGGGAGTGCCCTGACGGTGGAACTCGTCTCGGTCGAGGGCCCCCGGGAGGTGGTCGGTGGCACCCGCGGCCTGACGCTGCGAGCGACCGCCCGGCTGGACCCGGCCCGGCCCGGCTACGTCGTGGTGCCCGGTGCCAGCGGACCCACCACCGGCGACCCCGACGAGGGCGTGGCGACGATTCCCGTGCTGCTGTCCCGGTTCGCCGACTCGGCGGCCGTACCGCTGCGCGCCGCCCTCGACAACCCCGACGTGACGGTGGCGGCCGTCTGCGGCGGGTCGCTCGCCCTGGCCATGGCCGGCCTGATCGAGGGCCGCCACGCGGTGACCCACCACCTCGGCATGGACGCGCTCGACGCCACCGGCGTGCACGCGGTGCCGGCGCGGGTCGTCGACGACGGCGACCTCGTCACCTCGGGCGGCGTCACCTCCGGCCTGGACCTTGGCCTGCACATCCTGGAACGGGAGTTCGGCCCCCGGGTCGCGCACGCCGTGGAGACCCTCTTCGCCTACGAGCGACGCGGCACCGTGTGGCGTGCCGCCGGCCGGTAGGTGTGGACCCCCGCCTGCACCGGTCGCGTAGGTCGAGCTCGCCCGGGTCGGCGGTCGGCGGGGTGAGGCCGGGACCAGGCCCGATGATCTTCGGGGGGAGACCCGGCGGAGCGGGGGGAGAGCCGTCGGAACCCATCACGCGCCTCCTGAGTGAGATCGGCTTGAGGTGGGAGGTGGATCAGGCGGCGGGGATGCCGACGACCTCGACGTCGACGTCCTCGGTGCGCAGCGCCTTTACCGCCCGGTAGAGCGCCACCTGGGCGAAGGTGAACAGCGTTCCGACGGTGACTGGCCGGCCGCTGCCCAGGGCGATCGCGTAGATCACTTTGCGGGGGCGGAAGTCCCCGCCGATCTCCCGACCGTTGGGCTGCCGGCGGACCAGCTCGGCCAGCCGCTCCCGGGCGTCCGTCTCGTAACGCAGGGCGTCCACCGAGGCGGCACCCTGGGCGAAGAGGTGGCTCAGCGGGGAGCTGCCGGAGGCGCGCTTGACGTGGATCAGCTCGCCGTCCGGGCCGAGCAGGTCGCAGGCCTCGATGCCGCGCCGGTGCTGAGCCGTGCGGAGCAGCTTCTTGTCCAGCAGGACCAGGCGGGGGTCGCGGTCGGCGGCGGCCCGGTTGTAGGCGTCCTCGTCGGGCAGGTCAGGCGTCCACGCTGGTAGGGCGATGCCGCAGGGGCGGGCCAGGATCTCGGCGATCTCCTGGTGCAGGAACTCGCGGTGCCGGTCGCCGATCTCGTACCAGCCGCCCTCGTGCAGCAGCAGGTGACTCGTGCCGACCGTCACCTCGGCGGTGATCCAGCGGGAGGCCGGCGTGGAGAGCGGTTCCCCGGCGCCGCCCGCGTCGGTGTGCAGGGTGATCCGTCCCCGCTGGAGCCCGGACCACCGGTCACCGGCGGGTACCCGACGGGTGTGGGCCAGCAGGGCCGGCAGGTTCAGCTCGGCCACGAGCGAGGTCCGCCGGCCGGACCTCGGGACCTGGATCCGGTAGGACCGCACCGCCTCGATGTCGTCGACGAGACCGCCGGGGACGGCCACCCCGAGCTGCGCCGGATCCGGCTGGCCGAGCCGCGCGTCCAGCTCGGCGGCGAGCGCGGGCAGCCGGGGGTCCCGGGAGGAGACCGGCCGGATCTGGGTGACGAAGGCCAGGTCGGCCAGCGGGAACTCCTGCCGGCAGACCCGGTCGATCTCCCGCAGGTCGGCGAGCAGCCGGGTGGGCTGCACGGCGAGGTGGATGCGCAGCGCGTCGCCGCCCTCGATCCGGGTGGGCCGGCCGGTGCGGCGGCACACGGTCAGGTTCGGGTTGTGGGCCGGTCCGCTGAGCTGGCCGACGATCTCGCCCCACTTGTCGATGCCGAACTTGCGGATGGGCTGGCCGGCCGGGACGAGGCTACGGTCCACCCGTCCGCTGGTGCCGATCATCCGCCGCCGGACCTGGCGGATCTCGCTGGGCAGCAGCGCCCGGACGGCGAAGGAGACGCCGAACGTCGGGTCGACCACGCCCTGGTCGATCATGTGCCGGCCCAGCGTGCCGTAGGCGAGGGCGTACGCCCGGTCGTCGACGGCCAGCAGGAGCAACCCGCCCCCGCTGCTGTGGCCGAGGTCGACCTCGCGGCCGGTGAGTGCGGTGAGGACGTCGCACCAGTCGGCGCGGGGTCGGGGCACGGTGCCGTGCACCAGCAGGGCGGGCGCTCCGGCGACCTGCCGGGTGTTGACCGGGAAGCCGCTGTCCACCAGGTACTGACGGTTGAGCGCCCGGGTCAGGCCGGCGGCGGTCGGATCGACCCGGAGTCGGTAGACGGTCGTCAGGTAGGTCCCCGGCGGTGGTGCGGGCACCGGGTGCGCGAAGAGGGGAGGCTGGGTGTTGCCGGGTCGGCGGGAGTCGTCCCGGGCACCGGGGCGGGTGGTCGGTCCGGTCATCCGGTGGTGCTGGGCGTGACGCATCTTCGAACTCCTCCTCGTGGTGCGGGGTGTTGCGGGGAACATGTTCACATTATCCGTGAACACTGTCAACGGACAAGATGTTTGACTGCTGTGGCATCATGCGAAGATGCAGGAGACACCGACCGTGACGGCAGCGGAGATCGCCCGGCTCGCCGGGGTCGGCCGGGCCGCCGTCAGCAACTGGCGCAAGCGGCACCCCGACTTCCCCGCCCCGGTGGGTGGCTCCGCGGCCAGCCCCGAGTTCGACCTGATCGAGGTCGAGCAGTGGCTGCGCGGCCAGGGCAAGCTGCCCGAACTCGACACCGCCGAGCGGCTCTGGCGACACCTCGCGGCGGCCGGCGACTCCCCGGCCGCCGCCCTCGCCGCCGTCGGCGCGAGACTGCTCGCCCGCCACCGCCCTCCCCGGGAGACCACCCCGCCTCCCACCGACCCGCAGCCCGATGCGGTGCCGCCCGCCGGCCCTTGGTCCGCCGCCCTACCGTCCGCGGACTCGCTTCCCGCCGCGCTGCTGGCCGACCTCGACGCCCTCGCTGACGACCGGGGCGCACCGGACGCCTTCGACGAGCTGTGGCAGCGGTTCTCCGGCCCCGGCCCCGGCCGGCCCCTCGCCACCCCGGACGACCTGGCCGACCTGATGGTCGGGCTCGCCGCCGTGGATGGCGGCAGTGTCCTCGACCCGGCCGTCGGCTCCGGGGCCACCCTGCGGGCCGCCGCCCGCGCCGGCTGTGCCGCCGCCTACGGGCAGGAGATCGACACGGACCTCGCCGCGCTCGCCGGACTGTGGTTGGCCCTGCGGGACGTGCCCGGAGAGGTGCGCATCGGTGACTCGCTGCGCGCCGACGCGTTCGCCGGCCAGCCGGTCGACGCCGTCGTCTGCCACCCCCCGTTCGGGGCCACCAACTGGGGCGACGACGAGCTGGGCCACGACCCTCGCTGGATCGTCGGCACCACCCCGCGTACCGAACCGGAGCTGGCCTGGGTGCAGCACGCCCTGGCGCACCTGCGGGTCGGCGGGCACGCGGTGCTGTTGATGCCGCCCACGGTGGCCAGCCGCCGGGCCGGCAAACGCATCCGTAGCGAACTCCTGCGCCGAGGCCACCTACGTGCGGTGATCGCGCTCCCGCCGGGGGTGGCCGGGTCGCACGGCGTACCGCTGCACCTGTGGGTGCTGCGGCGGGCCGCGACGGACGCGCCACCCCCGGCCCGGATGCTGCTGGTTGACGCGGCCGGCGGCGACCTCGCCGAGACCGCCCCCCGGGTGCTGGGCGTGTGGCGGGCCTTCGACGCCATGCCGGACGCCGAGGTCGACCAGGCCGGTTTCGCCCGCACGATCCCGGTGATCGAGCTGCTCGACGACGAGGTGGACCTGACGCCCGCGCGCCGGCAACCGGCCGTCGGCAGCGAGGTTTCGGGGGAGCAGTTGACACGCACCCGGGAGCGGCTGGCCGCCGTCGTCGCCGCACTGCCGGCGCTGATGCCGCCGGCCACCCCCGCACCGGACGGGACGGCCGGGCAGTTCCTCACCGTCGGGGAGCTGCTCCGGGCCGGCGCGCTGCACCTGCTCGGACCGGTGCGGGCCGGTGTGTCGGAGCCGGCCCCGGACGGGCCGCCCGTGCTCACCGTCGGGGACGTGCTCGCCGGTGCGCAGGCCTCCGGCCGGATCGACGACCGGTACGGCCAGCAGATCCCCATCGAGGTGGGGGACGTGGTGGTGCCGGTGGTCGCCCAGCAGCTCACCGCGCGGGTGATCACCACGACGGGGACGCTGCTGGGGCGCAACCTCTATCTGTTGCGGCCCGATCCGGGGGCGCTGGACCCGTGGTTCCTGGCCGGGCAGTTGCGCACGTCGGCCAACGAGAAGCAGGCGTCGAGCCTGTCCGGGACACTGCGGTTCGACATCCGGCGGGCGTCGGTGCGTCGGCTGGGTCTGCCGGAGCAGCAGGCATACGGCGAGGCGGCCCGGCGGCTGGACGACTTCGAGCGGGCGCTGCGGCTGGCGGCGACGCTGGGGGCGGAACTGGTGCAGCTCACCGCCGACGGGCTGGCCCGGGGTGCGATCCGACCGACGTGAGCGGTCCCCGCCACCCGGAGGTGACGGGGACCTGGTTGCGCTGGCGTCACGACGAGATCGTCAGGTGGAACGCCCGGTCGGCGGCCACTCCCGCCGAGGTGAACGTCTGGACGAACACGCCGTTCGGCACGCCGAACCGGCCGACCACCGCGATCTCGCCGCTGGGCGAGGCCCCGACGGAACCGGTCAGGCCGATGCTCCCCACGTACGCGGAGCGGGTCACGTCGTGGCTGAAGACCACCTGGTACTGCCCCACGGCGACGCGGGTGGACGAGACCACCCCGAAGCCACGGTTCAGGACCCCGTTGGCCGCGACCACAGCCCAGAAGAGCTGCGCGGTCGGCGGCATGCCGGCTGTGGTGGCGGGGACCAGGAGCGCGGCGGCCTCGGCGATGTCACTGTCGCTCGGGGCGGGCTGGTCGGCTTTCTTGGCGGACTCGGTGGACATGGTGCCTCCTTCGGGTGGCGCCGCAGCGATGCGGCAGCGTGGTGGTAAAGGGGTAAATTTGGTGATCAGAAGCAACTTGCCGGTTGAATCTGATCAATGCCCCTTTATGAGCTAAACGGTAGGCAGCCCGAACCAGGTCAGGCCAGGGTTGAAGCTGTCCAATCATGGACAGCCGACTATTTGATCAGGGCATTCACCTGCGCATACGTCATCACGACCGGAGGGAGGGCGACGTCCGTGGCCAGCATCCTCTGTGAACCCTGTCAACGGCTACGATGCGCGAAGGCTGCTGAGCGCTGCGCGGGTGCGGAGGATGTGGATCGTGACGGGGAGCGAGGATGGCCAGGCTCCCCGGGGCGGGGCGGCCGCCGCTGCGGGCGACGCGCCGTCGGATATCCGACCCCGGTTCAGCGGGTCGGGGTCTCCGGCGCGAACCTGGCAGATCAGGCGGATCGCACCGGGCAACCCCCTCAGCAGGGGTGGAGATCGGCACACGCCACCCCATCCCGACGATCCGGACGAAGGTCGGCCACCCGTCGGTCATCGCCCGATGACGCCTGGTTGATCATCGTCACCGGGTGGGGGAGCACGTCGGGTGAGCCCGACAGCCATAATTCTTGACTCAGAGCAATCGAAAGGAACCTGGTGAGCACCAAGCACCAAGAGTTGGCGAACTTCATCTGGTCGGTGGCGGATCTGCTGCGGGGCGACTACAAGCAGTCCGAGTACGGTCGGGTGATCCTGCCGTTGACCGTGCTGCGTCGGCTCGACTGCGTGTTGGCGCCGACGAAGGACGCGGTGCTCGACCGGCACCGGCAGCTCAGGGCGTCGGGTGTGCAGAACGTGGATCCGGTGTTGCGGCGGGCGGCGGGGTTGTCGTTCTACAACACCAGTGAGATGTCGTTCCGTCGGTTGCTCGGTGACCAGGACCATGTGGCGTTGAACCTGCGCGCCTACATCGGTGGGTTCTCGCCCGGTGCGGTGGACGTGTTGGAGAAGTACGGCTTCGACACCCAGATCGGCCGGCTGGCCGAGGCGGGGCTGCTCTATCAGGTGGTGGCGAAGTTCGCCGACATCGACCTGCACCCGGACGTGGTGTCCAACCACCAGATGGGTTACGTCTTCGAGGAGCTGGTGCGCCGGTTCTCCGAGATCAGCAACGAGACCGCCGGTGAGCACTTCACCCCCCGCGAGGTCATCCGGTTGATGGTGAACCTGCTGCTGGCCCCCGACGAGGACGACCTGGTCACCCCGGGCATCGTCCGCAAGGTCTACGACCCGGCGTGTGGCACCGGTGGGATGCTCAGCGAGGCGCAGGAGCACATCGAGGCGCACAACGCGCACGCCACGGTCGAGGTGTACGGGCAGGAGCTGAACGGGGAGACGTACGCGATCTGCCGTTCGGACATGATGCTCAAGGGTGGCGACCCGACGAAGATCGCGTTCGGCAACTCGTTCAGCCAGGACGGCCACGACGGCGAGCGCTTCGACTACATGCTGGCCAACCCGCCGTTCGGGGTGGAGTGGAAGAAGGTCGAGAACTACGTCAAGGCCGAGCACGCCCGGGGTCACGCGGGTCGCTTCGGTGCCGGGCTGCCCCGGATCAACGACGGTTCGTTGCTGTTCCTCCAGCACATGATCTCGAAGATGAAGCGCCCCGAGGACGGCGGTAGCCGCCTGGCGATCGTGTTCAACGGTTCGCCGTTGTTCACCGGTGCGGCCGGGTCGGGGGAGTCGGAGATCCGCCGCTGGATCCTGGAGAACGACCTGCTCGAAGGCATCGTGGCCCTGCCCGACCAGCTCTTCTACAACACCGGCATCTCCACGTACTTCTGGATCCTCACCAACCGCAAGGACGCGTCCCGCCGCCGCAAGGTGGTGCTGCTCGACGGCCGCGACTACTGGACCAAGATGCGCAAGAGCCTCGGCGACAAACGCAAGATGCTTACCGACGACCACATCGCCGAGCTGACCCGGGCCTACGTGGACGCGCTGACCATCGCCGACGATCCGGAGCACCCGCAGCACGCCAAGGTGAAGGTCTTCGCCACCACCGACTTCGGCTACCAGCGGATCACCGTCGAACGCCCGCTGCGGCTGCGCTTCGAGGTCACCGACGAGACGGTCGCCCTGCTCGCCGAGGCGCGGGCCGTCCTCAAGTACGCCGACCGCGAGTCGCTGCTCGCCGGGGCCAGGTCCCTCATCGGTACGTCGTCCGCGACGCGCGCCGAGTTCGCGATGCAGCTCAACGGGCTCGGGAAGCTGCCGGCGGCGGTGGAGAAGGCGGTCTGGGATGCGTTCTCGGTCAGCGACCCGGAGGGGGAGGTGCAGACCGACCGCAAGGGCAGGCCGCTGCCGGACACCGACCTGCGCGACAACGAGAGCGTGCCGCTCGACGAGGACATCCACGACTACCTCAAACGCGAGGTCCTGCCGCACGTCCCCGATGCCTGGGTTGACGAATCTAAGACCAAGATCGGCTACGAGATCCCGTTCACGCGCCACTTCTACGTCTACCAGCCACTTCGACCGCTCTCCGAGATCGACGCCGAGATTAAATCGTTGGAAGCGGAAGTCCAATCCCTGCTTGGTGAGGTGACGGCGAGATGACGAAGGTCCGCCTCAGACATGTGGTGCATGTAAACCCACCGTGCCCAAGGTTTGACAAGCTTCCGAATACGTCGGATCTCACGTTTTTGCCGATGGAAGCCATCTGGCCTGATGATCGGCTTGACACGAGGCGAGTCAAGGCCAAGAGCGAGGTCCTCTACGGTTACACGCGCTTCCAAGACGGTGACGTTTTGCTTCCAAAAATAACGCCAACATTCGAGGCGGGTCGTTCCGTGCTGATATCGAAGCTCCGGAACGGCGTTGGTGCTGGCACAACCGAGCTACACGTCCTTAGGCCGACAACGGAAGTTGAAGCTAGATATCTAAGTTACGTTACAAAGAGCGACCCTTTTTTGCGGCTTGGTGAAGGTTCTATGTATGGCGTGGCGGGGCAAAAAAGGGTCGATGAGGAGTTTGTGCGGAACTTCGTCATTAATGTTCCGAAATTGGAGGTGCAGCGTAGCATTGCGGATCGACTTGATGCCGAGGCATCATTAATTGGCGCTGCAAAGAAAGCTAGATTGCGTCAAGTTGCGCTTCTTGGTGAGCGAGTATTTAGTCACTTATCTGCTGTACTTACGCCAAAGTTAAGCTTGCGGGACGGGCTGCCGAAGAGCTCTTCAGGGGCGCAGCTTGTTCCGCTTAGACGAGTAAGCACGATTCAGTCCGGGGTCACTATCGATGCTTCTCGGGCGCTCGCGGGCGAACTTGTCACACGGCCCTATCTTCGCGTGGCTAACGTGCAGTCCGGGCACCTAGTTCTAGATTCTCTCGCGGAAGTGACACTTCCTCGCTTGGTGGCGCAACGCTACAAACTGCAGATCGGCGATGTGTTGATGACGGAAGGGGGGGACCTTGATAAGCTCGGGCGGGGGGCGGTGTGGAAGGGTCAGGTAGCCGACTGTCTTCATCAGAATCACGTTTTCGCGGTGAGGCCGAATGCTGCGGTTCTTGATGCCGACTACCTTGCACTTCTAACGCGGACGGCATACGCCAGGCACTATTTCGAAATTACGGGGACGAAGACGACGAACCTTGCCTCAACCAGTAGTTCAAAGATCCTCGACTTCGCTGTTCCTTTGCCAAGCATTCGGTGGCAGCGAGAGATCGTAAGAGAATTGCACATGCAGATGGACCAGCTTGAGCAACTGCGTACTGCCTTCCGGAGGCAAGTTGTGTTGCTCGATGAGGGATTCCGTGCCTTGGTCACTGCCTTAGTAAAGTAACCGGTAGCGTTTATCTATCAGTAGACAGGGGAAGAATGTCCGAGGTCCAACCGCAGGGAATCGATGGGCGCGGGTATAGCCTTCGTGAGCTCTTTGGTAAGAGGTATGGCCTCGAGCACTACCAGCGTGAGTATTCATGGGAGCGCGGTCACGTCCAAGAACTGCTAGTGGATCTATCCCGGCGATTTCTAAGTCAGTGGCGACCAGACCATGACCGGACCAGAGTATTAGAGTATCGGCCCTACTTCCTGGGGTCATTTGTGTGTTATCCCGCTGGGCCGGTTCGGAACCTGGTGGACGGTCAGCAACGATTCACGACTTTGCACTTGCTCCTAATTCACCTGCAGCGACTACTTGCTGAGCAAGGTGAAGGCGATGCTGCTGACATGGTTGGCCAATTGGTCAGTACTTATGCTGTAGGGCGTCGTCAATACACTATCAGTGTCCCTGAGCGTGACATGTGTCTGGAAAGGCTCAGGCAGGGTAGTGAGTATGAGATTCGCGCTGACACTCCGGTCTCCGTTCGGAATCTGTGGGCACGTGGGAACGAGCTAACAGAGGACTTTCCGGACGACCTCCGAGATGATGCACTCCCATTCTTTGCCGATTGGCTGCTGGATCGGGTCTTCATGGTTGAGATTTCCGCCTTTGATCGGGACCATGGCTGGGAGATCTTCGAAACCATGAATGATCGAGGGGCGAGGCTTACGCCTCTCGATCTATTGAAGAGCTTTCTTCTATCTAACGCCCATGAGCAGCATACCGAACTAAATGTTGTCTGGCGAGATATGCTGACTCGTTTAAGCCAATTTGGTCACCACGTTCCCAGCGACTTCTTTAAAGAGCTTCTGCTTGCAAGGTTCTCCTCCCTTGAGGGGGAGGATCCAAAGCGTATCGAAAACGCTTTCCATGAGTGGGTCAGAGAGAATTGCGAACTCCTGGGCCTTCGGCGCAGGGGCGAGGATTTTCGGGTCTTTATAACGGATCTAATGGTTCCTCTCTCTCGCTTTTATGCGACCGCGATGGCGGCATCTCTTGAGTTGATTGATGGGCTTGAGGAGCTTTTTTTCAATCATTCGAATGGCATAGATTCTCAGCTGCTTTTGATCATGTCGACCCTTCAGCCGACCGATACCGAATATGACTTCAATGAAAAATGTAGGCTGATTGCTAGGTACCTTGACCTCTTGCATGTCCGCTGGTTTGTAAATAACAAACCAGTCCAGCCTGGAGACTTCCGGGAAGAGGTCGAGCGTCTGCTTCCTAGAGTTCGTGCGACCTCGAGCGTCGATGAGTTGCGCAGGTTGCTGGGGCAGGAGGTTGCTGCGCTCGAATTCGACTTCGGTGCAGTGCCCTCGGTTGTCTATCAGGATAAGAAGTCGCATTTGAGATATCTTCTTGCGAGAATGACTTCGTTCGTCCAGGTTGGCAGTGGTCGAGGAAATGATATAAAAACATATCTTGGGATTGGTTTAGAGTTTCCCTGGGAGGTTGAGCATATCTGGGCAAATAAGTTTGAGCGGCATCAGAGCTCCGATGTTCCAAATGAAAGCAAGTTTCAGCAATGGCGGAACAAGATTGGCGGTTTGCTGCTGCTTTCGAAGCCGGATAACGCGAGTTTCGGCGCTGATCCCTACGCGAGCAAGTTGAATCACTATCGGCAGCGCGTGTTGCTGGCGGCCTCTTTGCATCCCGATACCTACTTCCGTGACCCGGGTTTCCTGAATTTCGTGAAGCGGTCCGGTCTTTCTGAAGATTTTAAGCCATACCCTGATGGTTTCGATGTGGAGAGTATCAGGCAACGATCACAGCTTTACAGGAAGCTTTGTGATCTGATCTGGGACCCTTCGCGGCTTGGCTTCGAGGAGCCGGCAGTGGTCGTACCACCGCAGAGGCGCCGGCGGCGGGCCAATTATAAAGTCTCGATGGCGCAGCTCTTGCGGGCAGGGTTCATAGCGGAGGAGGCGTCCATTTTTGGAGTACGAGGCGGGCAGCGGTATGAGGCCCGGGTAACAAGAGAGGGAAGGGTCGTCCTAGATGACGGACGTCCGTTTGATTCGCTCTCGACGGCTGGTAGCGCGGCGCTTGGCGGCTCGTCTTGCAACGGCTGGACATTCTGGAGCGTCCAGGAGGGAGGTTCGATTACTTCGATGGCATCTATCCGAAGGGCTGCCCTCGAAAGCGGTATTCTTGATGGGCAGGGGGTGATGTAGGGGCCGTAATGCTTTGTGCGCGGCGGAAATTCTATCCTGCGATAGCCGGTGCTGGTTCCTGCTCAGCACCTAGTCCGCCCGAGCCGCCGCGCTCGTGTCAGCACCCAGCAGTATTCCATCGTCGGATGTCTTATTCTCTCTCTATGGAAATGTATATCGCATGAGTGAACGGTCCTTTGAGGCGGCGATCGAGACTGCGCTGCACCACGCCGGATGGCTGGCTGGTTTCCCTGGCTACTACCACCGATCGCTCGGTCTCGACACCGCCGAGTTGTTCGCGTTCGTCGGGGACACGCAGCCGGAGGAGTGGGCGCGGCTGCTGGCGTACCACGGGAACGATCCAGATGTGGCGCAGCGGGGGTTTACGCAGTACCTCGCCAGGCAGCTCGATGAGCGTGGCCCACTTGACGTCCTCCGCCGTGGCGTGAAGGACAAGGGCGTGCTGATCCGGCTTGCTTACTTCAAGCCCGCGCACGCCATCACCGACGACGCGCTCACCCTCTACCGGGCCAACCGGCTCACCGTCACACGGCAGCTCGCCTACTCGACAAGCAACAACAACACCCTCGACCTGGTGCTCTTCGTCAACGGCATCCCGTTGGCCACCGCCGAGTTGAAGAACCCGCTGACCGGGCAGACCGTCGAGGACGCCAAGGAGCAGTACCGCAGGACCCGCGACCCGAAGGAACTGCTCTTCGCCCGGCGTACCCTCGTGCATTTCGCCGTCGATCCTGACCTGGTCTTTGTCACGACGAAGCTGGCGGGGGAGAAGACCCGGTTCCTGCCGTTCAACACCGGGTCCAACGGGCCGGGGGTGTCCGGCGGTGCCGGAAACCCGCCCGTCGGGGCGAGCGGCTACCGCAGCTCCTACCTGTGGGAGCAGATCTGGCACCCGGACACCTGGCTGGACCTGATCCGCCGGTACCTGCACACCGACCGGGAGTCCCAGGCGCTGATCTTCCCGCGTTACCACCAGTGGGACGCGGTGACCCGGCTGACCGAGCACGCCGCCCGGCACGGCTCCGGCCACAACTATCTCGTCATGCACTCGGCCGGGTCGGGCAAGTCGAACACCATCGCCTGGCTGGCGCACCGGCTGTCCAGCCTGCACACCGCGCACACCCTCGACGAGGACGCCCGCGCCACCGGGCTGCACCCCGACGAGGCGGTCTTCGACAAGGTCATCATCATCACCGACCGGGTGGTGCTCGACCGGCAACTCCAGGACACGGTGTTCCAGTTCGAGCACGTGCCGGGTGTGGTGCAGCGGATCGACAAGGACTCCGCCCAGCTCGCCGCCGCCCTCCAGGGCGAAACCGCCAAGGTCGTCATCACCACCATGCAGAAGTTCCCCTACATCCTCAACCAGGTGCAGGGGCTGCGCGGCAAGCGGTTCGCGGTCATCGTCGACGAGGCGCACTCGTCGCAGTCCGGTGACTCGGCCGCCGCGTTGAAGAAGGTACTGCTCCGGCTCGGCAGCGACGACGTGGACGAGTCGGGCGACCTGCTCACCGCGTCCGCGCTGGCCCGGGGACGTCACCAGACGCTGTCGTACTTCGCGTTCACCGCCACCCCGAAGGCGAAGACGCTTGAACTGTTCGGCACCCCGCACCCGGTCACCGGCGACGCCCAGCCGTTCCACACCTACTCGATGCGGCAGGCCATCGAGGAGGGCTTCATCCTCGACGTGCTGCGCAACTACCTGACCTACAAGTCGTACTGGAAACTGGCCAACGCCAACCCCGACGACCCGGAGGTCGACCCGAAGAAGGCCGGCGCGCAGCTCGCCCGCTTCGCCAGCCTGCACCCCACCATGCAGGCGCAGAAGGCCGAGATCATCGTCGAGCACTTCCTCAAGCACACCGCGCCGCGCCTCGGCGGGCGCGCGAAGGCCATGGTGGTCACCGCCTCCCGCGAGGGCGCGGTCCGTCTGCACACCGCCATCAGGAAGTACGTCGAACTGCACGGCTACGCCGGCTGCGGCTCCCTCGTCGCGTTCTCCGGAGAGCTGGAGGTCGACGGCGTCGAATACACCGAGGCCCGGGTCAACGGCTTCGGCGAGGGCGAACTGACCGACCGCTTCGCCTACACCGCCGCCGACGACAGGCACGCCGGCACGCCCAGGGCCAAGCAGGCGGTGGAATACCGGCTCCTGGTGGTGGCCGAGAAATACCAGACCGGCTTCGACCAGCCGCTGCTGACCACGATGTACGTCGACAAGCTGCTCAAGAACGTGGCCGCCGTGCAGACCCTGTCCCGGCTCAACCGCACCCACCCGCTCAAGACCCAGGGCGACGTGTTCGTGCTCGACTTCGTCAACGAGGCCGGCGACGTCGCCGCGCACTTCCGGCCGTACTTCGAAACCGCCGCCACCACCCCCACCGACCCCAACCTGCTCTACACCGCGCAGCACGCGGTGACCGGCTACCCGGTGCTCGTCGAGTCGGAGATGCAGGCGTACGCCGAGGCGCTGCTCGCCGCCGAAGCCAAGGCCACCACCGACACCGGCCTGCAACGGGCGCACGCCGCGCTCTACCGGTTCACCGAACCGGCAGTCGACCGCTTCAAGGCCCTGGCCGAGCAGGACCCGGAGGCCGCGACCGGCTTCCGGTCCGCGCTGCGCGACTACACCCGGATGTACGCGTTCCTCAGCCAGGTCGTGCCCTACCACGACGAGGACCTGGAACGGCTCTACCTGTACGGCCGGGCGTTGCTCAACCGGCTGCCCCGCCAGCAGGACCCGTCCGTCGACATCGGTGAGGTGCAGCTGACCCACCTGCGGGTCAGCAAGACCGGTGAGCACGACGCGTCCCTGTCGCCGGAAGGTGAGCAGATGCTGCCCGGCTTCCTCGGCGGGGCGGTCGGCACGCAGAACGACCCCGACCGGGTGGCACTCTCCGAGCTGATCGACGCGTTCAACGACCGGTTCGGCATCGGCCTCGGAGAGGCCGACAAGGTCTGGGTCGAGCAGCAGATCGTCGCCCTGGCCGAGGACGGCACCCTCGAAGCCGCCGCCATGGTCAACGACGAGAGCAACTTCGGCGTGGTCTGCGACCGGCGGATCGAGGACGTGATCCTGTCCCGGCACGACGACAACGGCAAGCTCATGCAGCGCTACCTCGACGACGAGAGCCTGCGCTCCCAGCTCAACCAGTTCGCCCGCCGGCAGGCGTACCAGATGATCCGCCGCCGCAAGGGCATCGCCTGACCGCGTCTGTGAAAGGAGGACGGGTGCCCCCGTCCGACCACCCCTTCCAGGTCTGGATCGCTACGGACGACACGCAGACCGTGGTGGCTCTCGCCCCGCTCAAACTCTCCGGCGCGTCGCTGCGGCGCGAGTGGGGGAACGTCACCGACCTGAGGGCCGTGCCGGTGGCATCCGCCGGCACGAACGTCGTCGGACTGGTGGTGCTCGCCGCACTGGTCTTCCTCTTCACCCTCGGGCTGTGCCTGTGGCAGGCACCGATCATGGTGATCTTCTTCCTGATCGCGTTGACGGTGGGCATCGGGCTGACCGTGGTGCTGTCGAAACCCGCACCGGCCCGGGTGGTCGCACCCGAGATCGCGAAGTTCCCACAGATCCACCGGACCATCGCCTCGATCGAGTCGCGCCATGCGTTCTTCGGTCTCGTCGAACTGGCCGAACGTGCCGGGCGTACGCTGCCCGCACTGTCCGACGTGGTCGATCCGGTGGAAGGCGGCCAGTCACTCGCCGAAGCACTCTGGGTGGGGGCCGACGTGCTCAGTCGTCGGGACCACCTGCGACCGCCGGCACCCCGCAGCCAGCAGCAGCCGATACCCGCGACGGGCCGCGCCGCCGACGCCCTGTCCGCGCAGCGCGAGGTGGCCAGGGGCCGATGGGCGCAGGTCAGCAGCGAACTGGGCCGGCTACAGACCGCCCTCGAACTCGCGGCCGTCGCCGGCGAGAACGCCGAACACGACCAGGACGCCCTGGTCGCGGGCCAGGAGGCGTACCGGGAACTGGCCGAGCTGTACGACGGCGGAGCCGAGCCCACCGACGACGAGCACCGGCAACCGTGACGACGGCGGGATGCTGATGCGGGCGCAGGAGCGGGTGGCGGACCGGTACGAGTTGACCTATCCGGTCGGCCACGGCGGGATGGGGGAGGTGTGGGCCGGGTTCGACGAGAAGCTTGACCGGCCGGTGGCGATCAAGTTCCTCCGGCAGCTCACCGTCCCCGAGAGCGAGCGGGAGAACGCGGTCGAACGCTTCATGCGGGAGGCCCGGGTCACCGCCCGGCTCGACCATCCGGGGGTGCCGAGCGTCCACGACGTCGGCTATCACGGCGACGACATCTACCTCGTCATGCAACTCGTGCCGGGCATGGTGCTGGCCGACCTGATCGCCGAACGTGGCCCGCTGTCGGTGCCGTGGTCCGCCGCGATCGGTGCCCAGATCTGCTCGGTGCTGGCCGCCGCCCACGTGGCGTCCCTCGTGCACCGGGACCTCAAACCGCAGAACCTGATGGTCACCCCGACCGGCACGGTGAAGGTGCTCGACTTCGGGGTGGCCGCGCTGCTCGGCCCCACCGACGGCCCCCGGCTCACCGCCACCGGGCACACCCTGGGCACCCCCACCTACATGGCGCCCGAGCAGGCCATGAGCAGCGTGGTCGGCCCGCGCGCCGACCTGTACGCGCTCGGCTGCGTGCTCTTCGAGCTGCTGACCGGCAGCCCGCCCTACCGGGCCGACAGTCCCCTCGGCATGCTGCACCGGCACCTGAACGACCCGGTCCCGTCGGTCGCCGAGCACCGGGCCGGCGTGCCCGACGGGCTGGTGCGACTCGTGACCCACCTGCTGGCCAAGGACCCACAGCACCGGCCGGCGTCAGCCGCCGAGGTGTACGAGATCCTGATGCCCTTCGGCAGCGTCGCGCCGGAGATCGCGGCCGACCTGGCAGTCACCGTCGCCGACGGGCAGGTGGTGGACCCGACCCTGCCCTACCGCTACCCCTTCGGCCCGGTGCCGCAACAGGAACCGCTGCCGCCGGCCCGGCGGGACGTCGTGCCCCGGCCGGTGCCGGTGGACCGCGTCCAGCCACCCTCGTTCGAGGAGCTTGCCGAGGCGCAGGACCGGGCCTGGGAACTGGCCGAGCAGGAGCGCTTCACCCAGGCTGCCGAGCTGCTCGAAACGGCCTTGCGGAACGTTCCGAAGGGGCAGGTCAAGCTGCCGAGAATCCTCGAACTGCGGTTGAACCTGGCCAACCTCCACGTCCTCGCCGGTGCCTACCGCCAGGCGTTGCCCGAGTTCCAGCGGCTCGTCGGCGACCTACGGCAGCGTCCCGTACCGGACCAGGAGCTGATCTGGGGATGCCGGCAACAGGCGGCGGTGTGTCAGGTCGAGCTGGGCGAGGCTACGGCGGCGCTGACCGAGTTGCGCTCCCTGCTCGCAGAGCAACGGCAGGCGGTGGCGGACCCGGCGGACCTGTTCGAGCTCCGTCAGCAGATCGCTGCGCTCGCCGCCGGCATCGGTGCCGTGGCCGACGCCAGGCGGCAGCTCGAAGACCTGCTCGGCGACGTGCGCGGGCGGTACGGCGCGCAGGCACCGGCCGCCGCCGAGATCGAAGCGCTCCTCGCCAACCTCGACCGCCTCGGAGACGGCAGCACGAGCCCCTGACATGCGGATTCGCGCCGCAGCGGGCTACGAGGTCTGCTGCGGCGAACCGGCGACGAAGACACCGATGCCCTGCCTGCCCTCTAAGACGCCCGACTCGATCAGGATGTCGATCGCCTTCCGGACGGTCACGCCCGAGGTGTCGTACTGGTCGGCGAGCTCCCTGGTCGTCGGCAGCTTGTCGCCGGGCTTGAGGATCCCGGCGCTGATCCGGTCCAGGATGTCCTGCCGGATCCTTCGCCACAGCGGCACGTACGGCACCATGCGCCGACTCCATCACGGCCGACTTGACGTGGTGCAACCTATGCCTTGTTTAAAGTCTATGGCTTGAATAGCTTGTTTGGTTGTAAACTTGCGTGGGTCATGAAGGGGAGGCGGCATGGGTAGGCGGTGGAAGTGGTTTCTGCGGTCGGGGACGGTCGCGGTGGACCTGACCGCGCAGGTGGTGCCCGACGGGGACGATCCGGGGCGCTGGCGGCGCAGGACGGTCGAGGGCGTCGTACCCGATGGGGTGGCGACGTCGCGGTGCGATGGCGCGACCGTCTACGAGTGGCCGGCGCGGCGGCGGGCGGGGGACGTGCCCAACCAGCGCGCGGACCGCTACCGGGCACGGTTGCCCCGCCAGCGGCGTCGGGAGGGTTCCGATGGTTGAGGTCACGGGCTCGTCGGTGCCGCGTCGGCACCTCGGACGGGTGCTGCGGGAGTTGCGCACCGAGGCGTGCATGACGCTGGACGCGGCGGCCGAGGCGCTGGAGTGCAGCCGGCACAAGATGTGGCGCATCGAAAGCGGCCTCGGCATGGTGCGCGGGGTCGACGTGCGGGCCATGTGCGAGCTGTATGGGGCGCGGCGCGCGCTGACCGCCGCACTGGTCGCGCTGGCCGGCGAGACGCGGGGAAGGGGCTGGTGGCACGCGTACGGGGACCCCGTACCCGAATGGTTCGACCTCTACGGCGGCCTGGAGTCCGCCGCGTGCCGGCTCCGCGAGCACGCCGGGGCGCTCGTCCCCGCCCTGTTGCAGACCCGGGCGTACGCCGCCGCGACCTGCCCGCACCGGCCCGGCGCGACCGACGACGAGCGGGAACGGCCGGTCGAGGCGCGGCTGCGGCGGCAGGACCTGCTCCGACGGCGACTGCCCCGACCGCCGCGCTACGAGGTGCTGCTCTGCGAGGCGGCGCTGTTGCGGGAGGTGGGCGGCGCGGCGGCCATGGCCGGACAGCTCCGGCACCTGGCGAAGGTGAGCCGGTTGCCGCAGGTGTCGATCCGGGTGCTGCCGCTGGCCGCCGGGGCGCACGACGGGGCGCTCACCGGCTCGTTCGTCCTGCTGGAATTCCCGCTCGGCCTGCGCGCCGACCCCGACCCGCCGGTGGTCTACCAGGAGTCGTTGACCGGGGCGCTCTACCTCGACCGGCCGGCGGAGTGGGCCGCCTACGAGCAGGTCTGGGCGGGCCTGGACGGGGTGGCCCTGGACGAGGAGGAGTCACGCCGGCTGATCGTCAAGATCGGCGAGGAGCTGCACCCCGGCTGACCGGCCCCGATGACCGTGGAGCCTTGACGAGGATCGTGCCGGTGAGGCACACCGGCATTCGTGTCGTCGGCGCACCCGACGGAGACCCCGACCCGTCGGGTGCGTGAGGAAGGATGGGGGTATGCAGAGCTTCCTGACCCCGGAGCAGATCGCCCAGCGGACCCGGCGTGCGGTCGACGCGGCCGTCCACGCCGGACGCGCCCGGGGGCTCGACGTGACCGACGCCCGCGTGCTCTACGAAGCCTTCTCCGTGGTCGTGCACCTCGCGCCGTCGCCGGTCGTGGCCCGGGTGCCCACGGTCCTGCCCGCTTATGCGGACCTCGACAGTGTGGCCGGTCGGCAGCGGGCGGAACTGGACGTGACGGCATGGCTCACCGAGCGGGGCGTGCCGGTCATTCCGCCCAGCCCCCTCGTGCCCCGCGAACCCGTCCGACACGACGGCTTCTCGATGACGTTCTGGCAGCTGATCGAGCTGGCCCCGGACGGGGAACCCGACTACGTGGCGAACTGCGGCCTCGTCCCCGAACTGCACGCCGCGCTGCGCCACTACCCGGGTGAGTTGTCGTTCCTGTCCGCCGCCGAACCGCAGTTCGTCGAGGACGGCCTCGTCGCGCTCGACGGCCAGCCCGAGCTCATCGACCCGGCCGACCTGGACCGCGCCCGCCGCGAATGGCAGGTGCTGGCACCACTCGTACGCTCCCGCGAACTGTTCGAGAAGACCTTTCCCGGGGTCGACCTCCAACCCGTCCACGGGGACTCCCCGGTCGTGAACATGGTCGCCGGGGTGGACGGATACCGCTACGCCGACTTCGAGATGGTGACGCTGGGACCCGTCGAGTGGGACGTCGTCGGCGTCGGTCCGGAGGGGGAAGCCGCTTACCGGAGTGCGGCGCAGCTTCGGGACATGCGGCAGCTCGACGAGGGCGTGCTGCGCTTCGTGACGGCGGTGGGGATGCTGCGGGGCGTCGCCTGTCTCGCCCTGGCCCCCCAGTTGCCGATGCTGGCGGACGCCCTCGGCGGCATGCTCGACCAGTGGCGGTCGACGCCTTTCGCCGGAGGGCTCCGCTGACGGCGGCGACGAGCCCCGCGCGGTCGTGCTGATCGTCGCATCGTTCGTGGCCGCCCAGGTACCTCAAACCACCCGTCGCCCGGTCAGCCCCGATCTGCTCCGGCCCGTCCCGCTCGCTCACGTCGGTCGAACCGAGTCGGGCCCGGTAGGTCGAACCGCTCGCCGGGAGCACGCCCACGAGAGCCGGACCTGCATCGTCCGTTCGTGCGGGCATCCGGTAGGGCTGCTCGACCATCGCCGGAGGTGGCAACGAGCCGCGTGATCCCCGCCCCGCTGGTTGTCGTGTTTCTGACGCGGCGGCGGTCGCCATCGACGCGGATGGCGATGTGCGCCCGCTCCCCGGTCTCGCTGACGGTACGAAAGCGCAGGTGAGCGAGGACTGCGGCGGCGTTCTCCTCGGCCGTTCACGAGCGAGGGCGGTGCCCTGCCGTGGTGTTGCCCCACCGGTCGTCGATCTGGTTGTGTTGCCGACTCTCGTACCTGTCGTTCGCTGCTGGTGAGCACGAGCCCTCGAAGGAGAAACGTGCCGCAACCCCTGACTCTCGCCGAGATGCTGGCCGTGCTCGACGATCCCCGGTCGGTCTCCGACCTGCACAGTTACTACCTGGCCACCGGCGACGCGGCGTTCACCGGCGGACAGTTCGACCAACTCGGTGGTGGCGGTAGCCGCCCCGAGACGGCCGGCACCATCACCGCCGAAGACCTCGTCGCGGTGGAACTGCTCGGTGTACGGGTGCCCCCACGGCAGGCACTCGACCTGTTGCAGGGGCAGCCCGGTGAACGGATCGCCGCCGACCTGGCAAGGATTCCGGTCGACGTCGCGCTGGGCACCGATGAGGCGTACCCACTGGTGGTGGCGGGCGGTGCCGCGGACGCTGCGTGGCGGGCGCTGCGTGACACGAACGGCATCGGATGGGTCATCGCCGGCAAGGTGCTCGCCCGCAAGCGTCCGAAGCTGGTGCCGGTGTACGACACGGTGGTGTCCTGCGCCTACCGCACCGGCACCGGCTTCTGGGAGTGGCTGCACGGCATGCTCCGTGAGGAGGAGGGCGTGTTGGGGCAGCGGCTTCGGGCACTGCACGAGAAGGCGGTCCTGCCCGAGGCGGTGAGTATGCTCCGCGTCCTCGACGTGGTGTTCTGGATGCGGCACCGCCACGAGCACAGCAGCAACCACTGCGCGGGAATCCGCCGGCCATGAGCCAGGACGAGCGGGAGTTCACCGTACGCCTCCGGGGTGTGGGACCGGGCCGGTACGCCGACATCGTCAACGCGGTGTGGTTGCAGATGCAGGCGGTCGGCTGCGACTTCACCGTCACCCCGGACGGGCATGTGAAGGCGGCTGCACTCGACGCCCGCTGGGACGACTACAGCAAGGTGTCCTGGACAGAAGGCGGCCGGGGCGGGACCCCACAGGCCAAGGCGGCCCGTGCCCATCGGGCCCGCAACCGGCGCTCCGCCGGCACCGGCGGATGACGACGCGACGGTCGAGGGCCAGCCGACCCACGGAGTGCATCTGCGTCAACTGCGGTGAGGTGGTGCACGGGCGGGCGAACACCCGTCAGCGCGGCCCGGACACCGCCTGGTTCGCCCACTGCCGACCCTGCGCGGATCTGATCGCCGACCAGATGCAACCGCTCGGTCTGCTGCCCGACCATAGCGTCGACGTCTACCAGTGCCGCGCGTGTGGCAGCCTCCGGGTCTGCCGTACCGGCTGGCGGACCCGGTGCCACATCTGCCTGGACGAGCGGTCCGCCGGGCTGAGCCTGGCCGCCGGCAACCGCCTGCTGGCCCGGCTACCGGACGAACCCGGACTCGCCGACCAGGTACGCCACTTCGCCGGCCTGGCGGCCATCGACACCATCCCCACCCGGGCCGCCGCCGAGTTCCAGGCCGCGATCGCCCTCGGCGAGGAACTCGACCGGCACCGCCGCGACGGCTGGATCGACCTGGCCGGCGACGTCCACGGCCTACCGTGGTACGGCGAACGGCAGGCACCCTACTCGCACGGGATCTGGGGCCTGCACCTGCGCTGCGACTCGTGGCAACGGCTGCGTGACCGCACCTGCGCCCAGTGCCCACCCGAGCCCGACGACCGGACCTTCGCCGCGCTGCGGGACACGCCGTACCTGCTGTATCTGGTGCGGCACCGCGGCTTGCTGAAGTTCGGCGTCGGCGGGGCGAGCCGGGTACGGCAACACCTGCGTGCCGGTGCCCAACTGGTGGAGGTCGTCGAGGGTCGGCACGCGGACGTCATCGAGGCGGAGGCGGTCCTCAAGCGGCAGAAACGGGCCGCGGGGGAGCCGTTGCGCTGGTGGCGTACCCGGCGGATGCCGGAGTCGTTCGGCGCGGGCACCGAAGTGGTCCGGAACGGAGTACGGATCAGGCTCGGCGACTACCTGCGTGACGGAATCGACGTGACCGACAGCTTCACGAGCACCCCCGGTACGACACGGGACAGTGCCCGGTGATTTCGCTGTTCTACCGGGCGAGTGGAATGGTGAGTGGATTGCCTGAGGGTGCTACGTGATGAGGCGGTAGTTGGGGATGCCCCGGGTGCGTTCCCCGGCAGGCAGATCAAGGGAGAGTGCCGTGACTCCGTCGGGAATGGGTGCCCTGGAGAGGTGGATTCCCTCTAGGCAGGTGTCGCACCAGAACGAGGCGTAGCCGTGTCGAGTTCCTGGGGGTGCGGTGAAGGCCAGGCGCAGCGTCTGATGCCCGCAGTTCGGGCACGGAAGATCGGAGGGGGCCGGCAGGGCGCGGTACACGACGTCGTACGCGTCCAGCCACTCGTCGAAGCTTGCCATCAACGCACTCCCTCTGGCCTTACTGGATGGTCGTTCCACCATCGTTCCTCATGGGCATATGCCCGGTCCTCGAAGGCGTCGGCCTCGTCACGGGTGGTGGGGTAGGGACGGCCGTCGCGGAGCTCCGACACGTGGAACTTCTCGTGCTCAAGGGTCCGGGCCAGATCCTCCTCGCTGCGGAATGCCTCGCGGCAGAGCATGACCGACTGATCGGGTCTGGTCACCCCACACACGCCTGAGATCCGGTTGTTGATGTTGAAGCGAATGCTGGATACGTCGATGCTGTATTTTGTGGCGACCTGCTGTACCGACTCCAGGGTCATGGGCATCCGGGGCCCGTGGCCTTTGGCTCGTACTCGATTAAGGTCATCAGCGGCGGGGTCGGCGTGCCGGAGCCGGTTGAGGGCCTGCTTGAGTTTCTCGATGAGGTCGCCGAGGCGGCGCAGTTCCGGCAGCAACCGCCGCAGGCTTGCCAGCAACCCGCGCAGCAGCCGGGCGATCCGCGCCGCCCACGAGCCCACCAGCGTGGTCACCTGCTCCACCACCCACGGCGTGGCGAGTCCGCCGGTGGCGAGTAGTTCGCCCGCGTACACGATGAGGCGGGAGACGCAGGCGGCGATGGCGTCGCGGACGAGGAGCCGGACGGCGGCGACGAGGCCGGCGGCGCCCTCGGTGGCGGCGGCGAGGGTGTCGGCGCCCCGGGCGAGGCCGGTGATCGCCTGGTGCTGCCCGGCGGCCCAGGCCCGGTAGGCGGTGCCGGCGTCGCCGCCCCAGCCGGCGACCTCGGTACGCACCGCGTGGGTCAACTCGACGGCGTCTGCGCGCAGGGCGGCGGCGACGTTGCGCCAGGTCTGGGCGTGGGCGGTGATCTGGGCGGGGTCACCGGCGAGCCAGTCGAGGGCCTCGCTGAGGGGCTTGACGTGTTCGATGAGCCAGGCGATGCCGTACTGGAGCAGCGCGCCGACCGGGTCGGAGACGAGGGCGAGGGCGTCCAGGCCGGCGCTGACCACGCCGAGGCTGCCGTCGATCCAGCTGCCGGTGCGGACGCCCTGGGCGATGAGTTCGATGTCCTCGCAGATCCAGATCCCGGCCCATGCGCTGGGGCCGGCGTCCGACGCGGTGGCGACCAGCGGGTTGCCGGTCACCGACGGTTCCGTATCTGGTCGAGTTGTCGGGCGGCGCGGGTGTCGGCGGCCCGGTAGCTCTCGGCGCTGCGGCGGAGCTTGCCGGCGGTGTCGCGGACCGATCCGGCGGCGGTGTCGACGCCGTCGACCAGGGTCCGTTGGAGGCCGCCGAGCAGCGTCGGCATGATCGCGCAGAGCTGCCCGTACGCATCGGCGTCGAGCCGGACGTGGTCGCCGGCCTGTCGGGCGGTGTCCAGGCTGTCGGCGCGGCGGTCGAGGTGGGCGGCGTGCGTGGTCAGGTCGTCCGGATCGACCCGGATGCCGTCACCGGTGAGCATCCGGGGTGTCCTGGCCGGGGTCGAGCCGCTGCCGGTGCGACGCGATGATCGCCTGGGCGGTCGGGTCGTCGGCACCGAGGACCCGGGTGGTGGCCTCGGTGAGCTGCCGCAGCAGGTCGGTGCGCGCGGCGTGGGCGGTGGCCATGATCTGCCGGGCGGTGTGGGCTGCGGAGTGTCGCCGGGTCTGTTCGTCGAGCCGCAGGTCGACCAGCAGACCGGTGGGGTCGACGGTGACCTCGACGGTCCGGTCCGGGCTGCGGGCGGTGCCGGTCAGGGTCTGCACCTGTGCGGCGAGGCGCTGCGCCCGCTCCGCCCGGTCGGTGAACGATGCCTCCCACCCGTCGAGGCGGCGGGTCGCCGCGTCCAGGGCAGCCTCATCCGCCCACATTCCACCCTCCCCGGGGGACAGTCACCGACGCCGGCCCGGCCTGGCCGGGACGCCTCGGTCAACGGCGGACCGTGGTCACCGATACCGTACCAACCGGTTACGCAAGGCAGTGTCCCGTCGGAGCCGGTCTCGGCGGACGGCCGCGACCCGGGGTGTCGAGTCGGCTTCCCGACTGGGGCGCGACGATCCGGGGGTTGTCCGGGGGTGCCACACCGTCCATTATGCTCACAGCGCGTGCCGGCGACGATGCCCTCGGTAGTCACGCGCCTGAACGAAGGGACCTCTGCATGAACTGGACCGAGCGGATCAGCCCACTGCTGCGGCGGCGGGGCCCGGGGACGACCACCCCGCTGCATGCCGTCCTGGCCCTGCTCGCCGTGCTGGTCGCGGGGGTCGCCGCCACGCTCGCCGTCGCGACGCCGGCCAGCGCCGCGACCACCACGATCTGCAAGAGCTCGCCGATCCCCGCCGGCTACGTGATCATCGCGGAGGGCTCGTCGGCGTCCTGCCCGTACAGCTTCCCCAACACGTGGACGATCACCACGCCCTCCACCACCTCGACCACCGTGATGTGCAAGGCCTCCGCCGTGCCGACCGGCTACGTGATCCTGGCCGAGGGCTCGTCGGCGTCCTGCCCGTACAGCTTCCCCAACACCTGGACCATCAAGATCCCGCCGACCGGCTCGGCGAGCGTGATGTGCAAGGCGTCCACCCTGCCGTCCGGTTTCGTGATCATCGCGCAGGGGTCGTCGGCGTCCTGCCCGTACAGCTTCCCCAACACCTGGACCATCACCACCCCGTCCACCACGGGCATCACCACCATCTGCTCGGCCTCGCCGATCCCGGCCGGCTATGTCGTGGTCGGCACCGGGTCCTCGGCGTCCTGCCCCTACAGCTTCCCGAACACCAGGAGCATCAGGCTGCCCTGACCGGCGGGCTCCGGCTGCGGCCCCGGACGGGGGCCGTGGCCCAGCTCGCCGCCGACGCCGAGCCCCGCGCGTCGCGCCGGTCCGCCCCGGGTGCGTAGAGTTCCCGGGTCGGGCCGGCGGTCGGCCCCGGATGGCAGGGCGGGACGATAGCGGACATGACGGTGGACAACGTCGGACAATCGGGCAACGCCGGCAGCCGGGGGCGCGACGCCGGCACCCCGGGTGTCGACCAGGACGAGTTGGCGGTCGCGCTGCGGGTCTTCGCGGCGCTGGAGGCGCTGCCCAGCGACCACCCGGACGTGGTACGGGTGCAGCGGGCCACCGCCCGGCTGTTCAAGATGGTGAAGCAGCGGCGACGCGAGGAGCGGCGGGAGAGCGTCCTGGCCCACGACCGCGCGGTCACCGCCGCCACCGCCACGGGTGCACCGGGCCGGATCGACGACGAGACCAAGGGCATCCCGCTCGCCTCACCGACCGCCGGTGACTCCGCCGGCACCCTGATCAACCCGCGCGGCTGCTACATCTGCAAGACCCGCTACCGCCAGGTCGACGCGTTCTACCACCAGCTCTGCCCCGACTGCGCCACCCTCAACCGGGAGCGCCGCGACGCACGGTGCGACCTGACCGGGCGGCGGGCGCTGCTCACCGGGGGACGTGCCAAGATCGGCATGTACATCGCGCTGCGCCTGCTGCGCGACGGCGCGCACACCACGATCACCACCCGGTTCCCGCACGACGCGGTCCGCCGCTTCACCGCCATGCCGGACAGCGCCGACTGGCTGCACCGGCTGCGGGTGGTCGGCATCGACCTGCGCGACCCCGCCCAGGTGGTGGCGCTGGCCGACTCGGTCGCCGCGCAGGGCCCGCTGGACATCCTGATCAACAACGCCGCGCAGACGGTACGCCGCACCCCCGGCGCGTACGCCCACCTGGTCGCCGCCGAGTCGGCGGCGCTGCCCGAGGGGCCGCTGCCGGAGCTGCTCACCTTCACCGGTGGCCGGGGCGTCACCCTGGCGCTGCCGGACGGGACCGTGCCGGCGGCCGCCATCGCCCCGCATGCCCTCACCGCGCTGGCGCTGACCGGCCGGTCCGCCACGCCGGAGCGGATCGCCGCCGCCACCGCCATCGACGCCGGTGGGCTCGCCCCCGACCTCGGGGACACCAACAGTTGGGTGCAGCGGGTGCACGAGGTCGACCCGGTCGAGCTGCTCGAGGTGCAGCTGTGCAACGTCACGGCCCCGTTCGTGCTGGTCAGTCGGCTGCGGCCGGCGTTGGCCGCCGCACCGGCCGGGCGGTCGTACGTGGTGAACGTGTCGGCGATGGAGGGGCAGTTCGCCCGGGGTTACAAGGGGGCGGGGCACCCGCACACCAACATGGCCAAGGCGGCGCTGAACATGCTCACCCGCACCAGCGCCGAGGACATGCGCGCCGACGGCATCCTGATGACCAGCGTCGACACCGGCTGGATCACCGACGAGCGTCCCCACCCGACGAAGATGCGCCTTGCCGACGAGGGCTTCCACGCCCCGCTGGACCTGGTCGACGGGGCCGCCCGGGTGTACGACCCGATCGTCCGGGGCGAGCGGGGCGAGGAACTCTACGGTTGCTTCCTCAAGGACTACGCGCCCTGCGCCTGGTGAGCGGCGGTAGCGGTGGGCGGACCGACCCGCAGCCGGGCCGTGGTCGCGCCCGGGACGGCCGCCTCCGGGGTCAGGCGACCCGGGGGACCGGCAGCACGCCCCGGTGGGTGGTGCCCGAGATGTCGCCGGTCTGGTCGACGACCGGTGACCTCGGTGCGACCCGGGCGGCGGCGTCGACCGGGCCGGGTGGCCCACCGGCGGGCGGGACGGCCGGCAGCACCGTGGTCGGGGCGAGCGAGGCCCCGATCTCGGCCAGCAGGCCGTGCAGCCGGGACACGTCGTCGAGGGCCATCCGGAACGAACCCCGACACGTCACGCCGCTCCACAGGGACAGCACCACTGCTCCGCGTTCCGGGTGGTAGCTGACCCGCATCGTCCGTTCGTCGCTCCGTACGTCGGTGAACAGGTCACCGAAGCTGGGCATCGGCAGTACCTCTCCCATCGATCCAGCATGCCCGAGCCGGCGGCGCCGGGGAAGCCCCGACGGATCAGTCGGGCAATCGGGGCATCTCCAGGCCGGGGCGACGGCCGAGCAGGGTGGCCCGGGTCAGCGCCGCCGCCCCGAACCGGTCCCGAACGGCGTCGACGGCGCTGTCCAGCTCGATGTCCCGGTCAGCGTCGAACGGCAGTTCGGGCTGCACCGGGGCGTCGTCGAGGTTGCCCACCGCCACCCCGATCAGAGTGACCCCGCGTCGGGTGAGTTCGGGCTGGGCGGCGCGCAGCAGCGACCGGGCGGTGTTCAGCAGCGGTGTCGTCCGGTCGGTGGCCCGGCGCAGGGTCCGGGACCGGGTGGCCGAGGTGTAGTCGGCGAACCGCAGCCGCAGGGTCACCGTCCGGCCGGTGCGGCCGGCGGCCCGCATCCGGCGGGCCACCCGGTCGACCAGCCCCGCCAGCGTCGCATCGACGTCGGCGGGGGAGTGCGGCCCGGCCCCCAGGGCGTGCTGGGCGCCCATCGACGACCTGCGCCGGCCCACCTGCACCGGCCGTGGGTCGCGGTTGTGGGCCAGCGCGTGCAGGTGCCCGCCCGCGCCGACGCCGAGCAGCGACTCGAGGGCGGGAACGTCGAGGCGGGCGACCTGGCCGACGGTCCGGATGCCCCGGGCGCGCAGCTTCGCCGCGCTGACCGGGCCGACGCCCCAGAGCCGTTCCACCGGCAGCGGGTGCAGGAATGCCAGCTCGCCGTCGGGCGGCACCTCCAGCAGGCCGTCCGGCTTGGCCACCCCGCTGGCGACCTTGGCGAGGAACTTCGTCCGGGCCACCCCGACCGTGATGGGCAGCCCGACCTGCTCGCGCACCACCCGACGCAGCCGGGTCGCGATCTGCACCGGCGATCCGGCGAGCCGGCGCAGGCCCCCCACGTCGAGGAACGCCTCGTCGATGGAGAGCCCCTCCACCCAGGGGGTGGTGTCCCGGAAGATGGCGAACACCGCCCGGCTCGCCGCCGTGTACGCGGCCATCCTCGGCGGCACCACGACCGCCCCGGGGCAGAGCCGCCGGGCCTGCCGGCCGCCCATCGCGCTCTGCACGCCGTACGCCTTCGCCTCGTAGCTGGCCGCGAGGACCACCCCGCCGCCGACGATCACCGGCCGGCCGCGCAGCCGGGGGTCGTCCCGCTGCTCGACCGAGGCGTAGAACGCGTCCAGGTCGGCGTGCAGGATGCGGGCTCCGGTCGACACCGAACCATGCTCGCACACATGTTCGAAGAATGGTGCTGAGCTGCCCGGTTCGGGTCGCGGGTCAGCGCTGGGCGGTGGCCGAGGGGAGGGCGCTGCCACCCCGGGGTGCCTCGCCGGCCATCAGCCGGGCGATCTCCGCCCGGTCGGCCGCCGACGGCAACCCCCACTGCGGCTGGTAGCCGTAGACCTCCCGCAGGGGGCGGGCCGAGGTCCGGCCGTCGAGGATCTCGACCGCGTCGGTGTCGATCAGCCCCGGATGCTCCACCCCGCACGCCTCGGCGACCTTGACCAGATCCCGGCGCAGGGTGCCGATGTAGTTCGCCGCCCGCACCGACTTGCGGGCCGGGTCCAGCCCTCGGGCCAGCCAGGCGTTCTGGGTGGCGACGCCGGTGGGACAGGTGTCGGTGTGGCACTTCTGGGCCTGGATGCAGCCGATCGCCAGCATCGCCTCCCGGCCCACGTTGACCAGGTCGCAGCCGAGTGCGAAGGCCACCACGGCGTTGTCCGGCAGGCCGAGCTTGCCCGCGCCGACGAAGACGGTCTGCTCGTGCAGTCCCCGCTCGGCGAAGGTGCGGTAGACCCGGGCGAAGCCCTGCTGGAACGGCAGCGACACCGAGTCGGTGAAGATCAGCGGCGCGGCGCCGGTGCCGCCCTCGCCGCCGTCGACGGTGACGAAGTCGACGCCCCGCCCGGTGTCGCGCATCAGCGTGGTCAGCTCCTCCCAGAACCCCAGGTCGCCGACGGCGGACTTGATGCCGACCGGCAGTCCGGTCTCGGCGGCCAGCAGCTCCACCCAGTCCAGCAGGCTGTCGCAGTCGGAGAACTCGGCGTGCCGCGACGGGCTCACGCAGTCCTGCCCGGGGGTGATGCCCCGGGTGGCGGCGATCTCGGCGGACACCTTCGCCCCGGGCAGCAGCCCGCCCAGGCTGGGTTTCGCGCCCTGGCTGAGCTTGATCTCCAGGGCCCGCACCGGAGCGCCGGCGACCAGGTCGCGCAGCCGGGCGAGGTCGAACCGGCCCCGGGCGTCCCGGCAGCCGAAGTACGCCGTCCCGAGCTGGAAGACCAGCTCGCCGCCGTGGCGGTGGTACGGCGACAGCCCACCCTCGCCGGTGTTCTGCAGGCAGCCGGCCAGCGCAGCCCCCTGGTTGAGAGCGGACACCGCGTTGCCGGACAGCGAGCCGAAGCTCATCCCGGAGATGTTGACCACCGACCCGGGGCGGAACGCCTTCGCCCGGCCGCGTGGCCCGCCGAGCACCTTGGCCGCCGGCAGCCGTACGTCGTGCCCGGCGGTCGGCACCGACGACGGGACGGTCCGGGCGAACGTGCGGTGTTTGATGATCGGGTAGCCGGGGCTGCGTTCGATGTCGTTGTCGGTGCCGAAGCCGAAGTAGTTGTTCTCCTGCTTGGCCGAGGCGTAGATCCACCGCCGTTGGTCCCGGGTGAACGGGCGTTCCTCGTCGTTGCCGGCGACGATGTACTGCCGCAGCTCCGGGCCGATCGCCTCCAGCAGGTAGCGGGCCCGCCCGACCAGCGGGAAGTTGCGCAGCAGCGCATGGTCACGTTGGAGGACGTCCCGGGCGGCGAGGCCGGCGACGGCGGCGGCGATCACGGGTACGGTGCGGCGGGCCCACGTCATGCCGGCCACACTCCCCGCTGCCGCCGTCGCCCAAACAGCCTGCCGGTGTGGCGTGTGGTCAGTGCCGCAGCGACTGCCGCACGATGCCGCCGACCAGGGCGCACCAGGTTTCGGTGGAGACCGTGCCGGTGCGGGGCAGGCCGTGCAGCGCCTGGAGGTCCTGCACGGCGCGGCGGGTGGCCGGGTCGTAACCGCCGGTGACGGTGACCTCGGCGTAGCCCTTCCAGTTCAGGATGAACTGCACCGCCTGCACGGGCAGGCCGGTGGCGTCGCGGTCGAGTTCGGGCGCGAGGGTTTCCCAGGTGGGGGCGGTCAGGGTGGCGTCGACGTCGACCGGGATGCCGTTGCGGGCCTGCCAGTCGCCGACCGCGGCGACGGTGGCGGCGTCGAACGTGCCGCTCGGGGTGACCGGGTAGCCGCGGTGGGCCAGCAGGTACTGGGCGACCTGGACACCGGGGGCGTTGACGAAGCGCCACAGGTCGGGCCAGCGGCGGGCCGGTGCCTCGCCCGCCCGGGTGCCGAGCCGGTGCGCGACCTGCCGGCGGATGCCGGGGAAGAGGCGGTAGAACTGCGCGCCGGGGCAGAGCGTGGCGCGGAAGTCCCAGTGGCCGAAGATGTCGTGGGCGTGCAGGCCGTACTGCCGGCAGACGGTGGTGCAGAGCCGGACCAGGGAGTCGAGCAGCGCCTGTGGCGGCGTGTCGGTGACGTAGGTGCCCTCGTTCTCGATGCCGATGGCCCGGCCGTTCTCGCCGGGGCAGTGCGCCGAGACCATCTGCCGGTCACCGGCCCGTAGCCGCTCCAGGCTGCCGTGCCGTCCCTCCAGGACGTACCCGCCCCGGCTGACGGTGAAGTGCTGGCCGGTGTCGGACCAGCCGTTGCCGTCCATGTGCAGGTCCTGGCAGTCGTGGGCCAGGGTGACCGCCTGCTCGCGGGAGTGGTCGGTGACGTTCGGGAAGGCCATGTGGTGCACGATGATCTTGTTGGTGGGGATCGTGCTGACCGACAGCGGGTCGGCGGGCGGGCGGGCGTCCCACTCGTCGCAGTCGATGATCCAGTCCAGGTCCGCGCCCGGGGCGGCCTCGGCGACGCCCGGCAGGGCCAGGTCGGACCCGACGACCGTGACGGTGGCCGCGCCGAGACCGGCCCGCAGCAGCGTACGACGGTCGAGTGCGGGGCGTACGACGGACATGGCATCTCCTCGGCGAGCGACGGCGGCGCTGACGACGAAAACTAGCTCCAGTGACTCCGCGTGTGATGGAGGATATTGCCACTCCGGCGGTCGGCGCTAGAGGGCGATATCGATCGATTCTGCCCGTCTTCGAGCCGTGCCGGGCAGAACTGTCCGAATGTCCTGCCGTCGGGGGATGGACCCGGGGCGACCGCTCAGTCGGCGACGGCGAAGTCGTCCAGGGCGGCCAGCAGGTGCCGCCGGGTCTGCGCCGTGCCGAAGTGACCCGCCCCCTCGACCACCTGCAGGCGCGAGCCCGGCCAGGCCCGGTGCAGCGCCCAGGCGGTCGCCAGCGGGCTGCCCAGGTCGACCCGGCCGTGGATCAGCACCCCCGGGATGCCGGCGAGCCGACCGGCGTGCCGGATCAGCTCACCCTCGGCCAACCAGGCCCCCTGGGAGAAGTAGTGCGCGCAGATCCGCACCATCGCGGTCCGCTCGGCCGACGGGCGGTCACCGTACGGGTTGCCCACCCCCTCGGCGGAGACCACCGCGTCCTCCCAGGCGCACCAGTCGCGCACCGCCCGCTCGCGGACCGCCGGGTCCGGGTCCTGCACCAGCCGGGCGTACGCGCCGACCACGTCGTCGTCGGGGCCGACGCCGCCGCCGGCGAGGAACCGTTCCCACTCGCGGGGGAAGTACCGGCCGACACCCCGGTAGAGCCAGTCGATCTCCGACCGGCGGGTGGTGGTGACCGCCCCGATCACGATCGCCGACACCCGCTGCGGGTGCCGCTGCGCGTACGCCAGCAGCAGCGTCGAGCCCCACGAGCCGCCGTAGAGCAGCCACCTGTCGACGCCCAGGTGCCCGCGCAGCCGTTCCATGTCGGCGACCAGGTGCGCGGTGGTGTTGTGCCGCAGGTCGGTGGCCGGGTCGGCGGCGTGCGGGGTGCTGCGTCCGCAGTTGCGCTGGTCGAACAGGACCACCCGGTAGCGGTCGGGGTCGAAGTACCGCCGGGCCCACGGGCCGCAGCCCGAGCCCGGTCCACCGTGGACGACCAGCGCGGGCCGCCCGGCCGGGTTGCCGCACACCTCCCAGTAGACCGCGTTGCCATCGCCGACGTTGAGCATGCCCTGGTCGTAGGGCTCGATCGGTGGGTACCGCTCGTCCATCGGTGGCCTCCCCGGGAGCGCGAGATACAACAGCGCTGTTACATTACGGCATGCCCGACGAACCGTCCGACCCCGCACTGCTCGGCACCCGACTGCGGCACCTGCTCGACCTGCTCGACGGTGACGTCGCCGCCGTCTACGCCGACCTCGGGCTGCCCGGCTTCCGACCCCGCTACACCCCGGTGCTGATCGCGCTGGACCGCCTCGGGCCGGCGTCGATCCGTACCCTGGCCGGGGCGACCGGGGTGACCCACTCCGCCGCCAGCCAGACCGTCGCCCGGATGGCGGCCGACGGGCTGGTCACCCTCACCCCCGGCGTCGACGCCCGGCAACGCGTCGTCACCCCCACCGACCGGGCCCGGCACCTGCTGCCCGTCCTGCACGCCGAGTACGCCGCCACCGCCACCGCCGCCCGCCGGTTCGAGGCGGAGCTGGCGTACCCGCTGAGCCGCCTCGTCGACGAGGCGCTGGCCGCGCTGCGGCAGCGGCCGATGCGGCAACGCATCGCCGACATCGCCCCGCAGTTCGCCCGTCCGCCCGCGACGGGCGGACAGCCCCCGACCCCACCCCGGTGACCGAAAGTAATCTTCGCAGCCGGACGACCGGAGGCGAGGAAACAACCGTTGCGCCGATTCACCGCAGCTCCCGCCGGGTAAGAATGATCAGTGTGGCCCTGACCTGTGACCAGTCCCGGCGGACCGGAAAGGCCGGCGGGTGACCGGCGACTGGCGGTTGTCCGGCTACACCCCGGTACGGCAGCTCGGCGCGGGCACGTCCGGCCCGGTGCTGCTCGCCACCCACGACGCCACCGGCACCCCGGTCGCCATCCGCTACCTGACCCCGGCCCTCGGCGGCGATCCGGCCTTCCGGATGGCCCTGCGCGAGCAGGCGCGACTGCTGGTCGAGGTGGACGACCCGCACGTCTGCCGCCTCTTCGAGTACGCCGAGACGCACGCCGCCGCGGCGATCGTGGTGGAGCTGGTCAACGGCGTGCCGCTGCGTCAGCTGCTGCGCACGCGCGGCCCCATCGGTCCGGAGGCCGCGCTCTGCGTCCTCAAGGGCTCCCTCGCCGGGCTCGCCGCTGTACACGCCCGCGGTGTGGTGCACGGTGACCACCGCCCCGACAACGTGCTCGTCACCCGCGACGGGTGGCCCACGCTCACCGACGTCGGCATCACCCCGCCCACCGGCAACCGGCACTACCAGGCCCCCGAGCAGTGGACCGGGGCCCCCGCCGAGCCGGCCGGTGACATCTACGCCGCCACCGCGACCTTCTTCGAGTGCCTCACCGGCCGACCTCCCTACGACGGACGGGACCTGGCCACCCTGCGCGCGCAGCACAGCGCCACCCCGATCCCCGGCACCCCGACCCCCGCCCCGGTGCACGACCTGCTCCGCCACGGCCTGGCCTGGTGCCCCGCCGACCGGACCCAGCCCGCCGAGATCTTCCTCACCGAGCTGGAACACACCGCCGCCCGCTCGTACGGCGGGGAGTGGGAGGAACGGGGGCGGCGTCAGCTGGCCCAACGGGTCGCGCTGCTCGCCGCCTGCCTCCCCTTCCCCGAGGGTGCCCCCGGGCACGTCGACCCGGCCGCCGTCGACCCCGCCGGGCCCCACCCGGGCCCCCGGCGCGGCGGCACCCGCAACGCCCTGGTCGGTGTCGGGCTGACCGCGGCACTGCTGGTCGGCGTCGTCGGGCTGGGCTACGTCGCCCGCGGGCCCGGGGCGTTCACCCTCGCCGACGGTGCCGTCGGGCCGGGAGCGACCGCCGCCACCACCCGCAGCCCCGCGCCGCTCGCCGCCGCCCCGGCCATCAGCGTCGTGCCGCCGGAGCCGAGCCGCAGCCCCACCCCGGCGGCGACCACGACGGACCCACCGCCCACCAGCCCGGCCCGGTCGGCCACCGCCGCCACCACCCGGGTACGCACCCCGAGTCCCACACCACCGGCCACGCCGATCAGCCCGCTGCTGCCCCCCGACGTGTTCCCGCCGACGGTGTCGGCCGTGGACGCCAGCCCGGCCACGGTGGAGCCGAAGGGCTGCCCCGACGTGGCCACCTCGACCACGGTCACCGCCCGGGTCCTCGACGACGGGGCTGCCGGCGACCTGCTGCGGGTGTCGTTGCGCTACACCCTCGACGGGGCCACCCGCACGGTCGCCATGACCCAGACCGGCCCGGACACCTTCGCGGGCACCCTCGGCGACCTGCCGACGCCCCCGGCGACCACCAGGATCCCGGTCCAGGTGATCGCCGTCGACGACGCCGGCAACGCCTCCGCCCCCACCGGCCCGGTGGTGGTGTCACTGCTGCCCACCTGCACGTCGGGCTGACCGTCCGGTCCGACCGGAGTTTCCAACGCACCGGCCGGGGGTAGCTTCGGGGGTCGACCGAGCTGACGGTGGAGGACCACGGATGACAGACAACTTCGGCGACGCGGCGGGTGACGCCCTCCGCGCGGTGCTGCTGTTCCTGCCCAAGGCGGTCGCCTTCGTGGCGATCCTGGTGGCCGGCTGGCTGATCGCGAAGGCCGTCCGCAGGATCGTCGACAAGGTGCTGGAGCGGGTGCACTTCGACCGGGCCGTCGAGCGTGGCGGCATCAAGACCGCCCTGGCCCGCTCCCGCTACGACGCCAGCGACATCGTCGCCAAGCTCGCCTACTACGGGGTGCTGCTGGTGACCCTCCAACTCGCCTTCGGCATCTGGGGGCCCAACCCGATCTCCGACCTGATCGCCGGGGTGATCGCCTGGCTGCCCCGGGCGTTCGTCGCCATCGTCATCGTGGTGGTCGCCGCCGCGATCGCCAACGCGGTCAAGGACATCATCAGCAGCGCGCTCGGCGGCCTGTCCTACGGCCGGGTGCTGGCCAACATCGCCTCGGTGTTCATCCTCGGGCTCGGGGTGATCGCCGCCCTCAACCAGATCGGTGTCGCCACCGCGGTCACCACGCCGGTGCTGATCGCCGTCCTCGCCACCGTCGGCGGAATCCTCGTCGTCGGGGTCGGCGGCGGACTGATCCGTCCCATGCAGGCCCGCTGGGAGTCCTGGCTGACCCGTGCCGAGCAGGAGTCCCGCACCATCGCCACCCACGCCCGTGCCTACCAGGCGGGCCGGCAGGACGTCGCTGCCCGGTTGGGCCCGTACGCGCAGGCCGAGCGCACCCCGCCGGTGCCCACCGCCGCCACACCCACCCCACCGACGTCGCTGGACGACGACGCCGAGCGCACCCAGGTGGTGACCCGCCCCGACGACGCCGAGGCGACCCAGGTCCTGCCACGGTCCGACGAGGCGGAGCAGACCCAGGTCGTGTCCCGTCCTGCCGACCCGGAACCGACCCCACCGGCAGCGCCGGGCGCGGACCGGGACGTCACCGACACGTCAGGCGTCGCGGTGCCGCGCCAGGCCGGGCCGGTGGACGGCTCCACCACCGACAGTGAGGCCACCATGGTCATTCCCCCGCTGGACCCGGGCACGCCCCGAGGCTGAACAGCGCAGGCGGCGGGGCGGGACCGGACCAGGGTCCCGCCCCGCCGCCGTGTGCACCCCGCAGGGCCGCACCCCAGGGCCGGGACGGGCTAGCATCGGCGGATGACCTGGCGATGTTGATCCGGCCCTGAAGGCCGAAGCCGCGGGCCGCCGCGGACGCCGTACCTCCCGCGTCCGTTCCGTCCCGTGGAAAGGCCCTGATGACCCTCACCTGCACACGGGTGCCCGACACCCGTGTCCGCCGACTGTCGACCACGCTCTACTGCTACCTGTTCCTCGACGACCTTGTCCTGCTCTATCCGGTGTACGTCCTGCTGTTCAGCGACACCGGCCTCACCGTCGGGCAGATCTCCGGGCTGTTCGTGCTCTGGTCGATGACGGCTGTCCTGCTGGAGGTCCCGTCCGGGGCCTGGGCCGACACCGTCTCCCGCCGCCTGCTGCTCTGCCTCGCGCCGCTGCTCACCGGGGCCTGCTTCACGTTGTGGGTGCTGGTGCCGTCGTGGTGGGCGTTCGCGCTCGGCTTCGTGCTCTGGGGTGCCGCCGGCGCGTTCGGCTCCGGCGCCCTCGAGGCGTTGGTCTACACCGAACTCGACCGGCTCGGCGCTGCCGGACGGTACGCCCGCACGATGGGCCGGGCCCGGACCGCCGGGGTGCTCGGCGTGCTCGCCTCGCTCGGTCTGGCCGGCCCGGTCCTCGCCGTCGGTGGGTGGCCGGTGGTCGGCGCGGCGAGCGTGCTGTCCGGTGTGCTGGCCGCCACCGTGGCCACCCGGTTCCCGGAACACCGTCCCGCCGCGCCGGCCGCCGGCTCGTCGACCGTGCCGGTCCCCGGGCCACCGGACGGCGCGGAGGCCGAAGTGGGCTGGTGGGCGAGCCTGCGCACCGGTCTCGCCGAGGCACGCGCCGACCGGCGGGTACGTGCCGCCGTGCTGCTCGTCCCGGCGGTGACGGCACTCTGGGGCATCCTCGACGAGTACACCCCGCTGCTGGCCCGGGACACCGGTGTCCCGACGTCCACGGTGCCACTGCTGCTCCTGCCGGTCTGGCTCGGGATGACCGTCGGCGGCCTGCTCGCCCCGACGGTGGAGCGCCTGTCCACCCGGGGGTACGCGGCGCTGCTCGCCCTGGCCGCGGTCGCGCTGGCCGGCGGGGCCGTCGTACGACATCCGGGCGGCTTCGTGCTGCTCGGCGTGGCGTTCTGCGCCCTGCAACTGGCCACGGTGCTCGCCGACGCCCGGTTGCAGGCCCGGATCACCGGCCCGGGGCGGGCGACGGTTACCTCGCTCGCCGGGATGGGCACCGACCTGGCGATGATCGTCGCCTACGGCGGTTACGCGCTGGTCGCCACGACGGGCGGGCACGCGATGGCGTTCGCGGCGGCGGCCGGGCCCTACCTGCTGGTCGCCGCCGCGTTGCTGGTGTCGGGGCGGTCCGGTGCGGTGCCGCGGCCCCGCCCGCCGGGGGAGGTGGTTTCGTGAGCCGGCACCGGGGCGGTGAGCGGGCGGCGGCGGACGTGCGCCGTTGCCGAGGGGCCGACGCCCGCCGCCGGGGCTCCCGGGCCCGGGCGCGATCGGCGTCGCCGGGATCAGCCCGGCAGCGCGTCGAGGTAGACCCAGTTGCCGTCCTCCCGGACGAACCGGCTGTGCTCGTCCACGGTGCCCGGCTGCCCGGCGTCGCGGTAGTGGGCGCGGAACGCCACAGTGCCGGTGCTGTCGAGCAGGCCGCCGCGCGTGCGTTCCACGATCTCCAACCGGGTCCACCGCTGGGCGGGATCGAGTCGTAGCCCGCCCGGCCGGGTGCGGGAGTGCCAACTGCGCAACAGGTAGGCGGGGTCGCCGACGGCGAAGGCGCTGAACCTGGACCGCATCAACGCCTCCGCCGTCGGGGCCGTACCCTCGCCCCGGTGCAGCGGCCCGCAGCAGTCGTCGTACGGCAGCCCGGTGCCGCAGGGGCAGGACCGCCGGGATGCGTCTTTGGCCATGACGCCCATCCTGCCGCACGCCCCGTGACCGACGATCGGGCCGCCCCCTGGGTGGGGGCGGCCCGTGTCGGTGTTCGAGGTCAGGACGAGTAGCGGGTCAGGAGGTGTAGCCGCGGGTGGCGATCCAGTCGGCGAGGTTGTCGACGCTCATCCGGTAGGACGCGGTGTTCGGGTTGGCGGAGTCGCCGATGGTGACGGTCTTGCCGGCGTCGCGGTAGCCGATGACGCTGATGTAGTGGCCGCCTTCGAAGGCGTGGGTGGTGCCGTCGGTGTCGGTGGCGGTGCCGGCGATGTTGGCGACTACGGCGCGGCCGTCGTCGATGGTGCGGACGATGTCGGTGCGGAGTTCGTTGGTCTGCTTGTCGTCGGCCTTGGTGGTGCGGATTTCGGTGCTTTCGTAGGCTTTGCGGCCGGTCTGCTTGTTGAGTACGGGGGTGATGTCGTTGATGCTGTCGGTGCCGTTTTCGGTGGTGCGCATTTCCTTGGCCATGGCGTCGACGTCGATGTTCTTGCCTTGGACGGACAGGGCGTTGCGGGTGGCGGCGGGGCCGCAGTAGTAGAAGTTGGGCTGGGGCTGGTAGTTCATCGTCAGTTCACGCTCGCCGGCGGGTCGGCGTTCGGTCTGCGCCGTGGTGGGGGTTCGGGCGTCGGCGGCGTGGGCGGTGGTCAGTGGGCCGGCGATGGCGCCGGTGGTGAAGGCGAGGCCGGCGGCGGTCAGGGCGGTCTTGCGGATCAGATCGGTACGCATGGTCGCGTGCTCCTCTGCATTCGGGGGTGTGGCGGACGCCCTCAGGGGGTGGGGCGTGGCCGGCAGTTCAGGGGATCGCCTGGCGGTCGGGGGGACCTGCTCGGGCGTCCAGGGAGGTGTAACCGACCCGGTGGCGACCGCATTCCGCGGTCGGGGTTCCGGGGCCGTCCCCCCCGGGGGGTGGGGGAGTGGCGGTGGTATGCCAGGTACAACGCCCCGGCCCCGGCGACGATTCCGCCGTGCGGGTGGCCCCGGCCACGGGACACCGCACCCACCGGGGACGGCCCGCCGATCACCGGACGACCGCGCTGCCACGGAACCGGACACCACGCCCGAACCCACCTCCACCGGCGTAAGCACGTCACCCGACACCATCCGCCGCCCGGTGACCGCCGCCGCCCGACCCCGCGCAGGGCGAACCCGCCATCCCGCGCGGAAACTGCGGTACCGGCACGAGGCGGGTGCCGGACGGGCATGGCGGCGGGTGCCCGGACCCCTCATCGGTCCCAGCCGGGCGTGCCGTGCCGGGCTGCCGGCGGTCCGGCTGTCGACGCGGCCGGACCCCGGCCGGCGGGATCAGAGCCAGCCGGATCGGCGGAACATCCGGTGCAGGGTGAATGCCGCCGTCGCCATCAACGCCAACGCGGCCGGGTAGCCGTACCGCCAGGACAGCTCGGGCATCCGGGCGAAGTTCATCCCGTAGACGCCGGCCACGGCGGTCTGGGTGGCGGCGATCGCCGCCCACGCCGCGATCTTGCGCATGTCGTTGTTCTGGTCGACCGCGAGCTGGGTGAGCCGGGACTGCAGGATCGAGTTGAGCAGCTCGTCGTAGGAGGTGATCCGGTCGACGGCCCGGGTGAGCCGGCCCTCCACGTCGACGTACCAGCGGCGCAGCCCCGCAGGCGGGCCGTCGTCCGGGCCGGAGACCAGGGCGCGCAACGGCTCCTGGAGCGGCAGCACCGCCCGCTTGAACTCCACCAACTCCCGTTTGAGCTGGTAGATCTGCTGAATGTCGGCGTTGTGCTCCGGGGCGAAGACGCTCTCCTCGACCCGTTCCAGGTCCTGCTCGAGGTGGGCGGCGACCTCCAGGTAGAGGTCGACCATCCGGGCGGTCACCGCGTACGCCACCGCCCACGGGCCCTCGGCGAGCAGCGACGGGCGGCCCTGGATCGCCTGGCGGACCGGCGCGAGGGCGCCGGAGGCGCCGTGCCGGACGGTGACCACGAACCGGTCGCCGAGCAGCACCATCACGTCACCGGTGTCCACCACCTCGGAGGTCGCGGTCAGCTCGCCCTGGGCGACGTAGGCGGCGGTGCGCAGCACCAGCAGGGTGACCGGGCCGTGCCGCTGCACGGTGGGCCGGTGCCCGTCGGCGAGGGCCTGCGCGACAGTCAGCTCGTCGAGACCGAAGACCTGCCCGACGGCGGCGAGCACCGCCGCGCCCGGGTCGTGCAGCCCCAGCCAGACGAACGCGTTGCGGCTGCGCCGGGCCCGGGCGTACGCGTCGGCGTAGTGTGGCCGGCCGGTCTCCCGGCGGCCGTTGACGTAGACCGCGCAGTCGACCACGGCATCGGGGTTGACCCGTCGGGTGGTGGCGGTAGTGGTCTCCCCGGCCTGTCGGCGTAGCCGGCCGACCAGGGTGTGCAGTCGGGGACCGAGCAGGGTCGTCAGCGCTCGCCGCTCCACCGGGTACCTCCGCCTCGCCGCCCGTCCGCCGGCCCACCGTAGTAGGCCGGCGCGACAGGGGTGGGGCCGGGTGACGGTCAGCCGACGGCGGTGGCCCGCACGACGATGTTGTCGGAGTAGTCGCGGGACCGTTCGTCGAACCGCCCCCCGCAGGTGACCAGGCGCAACGCCGGTCCAGGTCCGCCCGGCCCGTAGACCAGCGCGGTGGGGAAGCCCCGCTTCGGGTACGTCCCGACCCCGTCGACGGCGAAGGTGACGGTCCGCCCGTCGGCGCGGGTCACCCGGACGGTGTCGCCGGGGCGCAGCCGCCCGAGGTCGAAGAAGACCGCCGGCCCGTCCCGGGTGTCGACGTGCCCGACGACGACGGCGTTGCCCGCTTCGCCGGGGCTGGCCCCCGGCCGGTACCAGCCGGCGACGGCGGGACTGTCCAGTGGGGGCACCTCCAGGGTGCCGTTCGGATCGCCCGCCACCGGCACCAGGTCGGCGTGGACGCCGATGGCGGCGATGTCGATGCGGACCGGGGTGGAGCGGGGCAGGGCCGGGATCGGGGAGCGGCTGCTGTTGCCGCCGCTGACGTCGATGCTCGGCTGGGGTGGCCCGACCGGTCCGATGGTCAGCCCGGCGGCGAGCAGGGCGATCCCGGCGGCACCGCTGACCGTGACCGCCGTGACGGCGGTGCGGGTCCGGACCGTCCATTCGCGTACGCCCATCGCCCGTCCTCCCCGACGTCCGACGTGGTCGGGGTGCCCGCGCCGGTTCGCGCCGGTGCGGGCACCCGTCCCAGGGATGGTGTGTGGCTCGCCGTCAGGCGACCCGGCGTCGGTCGCGCCGGGGTCGCCGCCGGCCGTCAGCCGACGGTGGCCGCCGCCCGGCGTCGGCGGCGCAGCAGCACGGTGGTGCCGAGCGCGGCGGCCCCGGCGAGCGCGCCACCGGCGGCCAGCAGGCCGGTGTTGCCGGTGCCGCCGCCACCGCCGGCGGGTGCCCCGCCGATCGGTGTGACGGCGAAGGTGGCGCTGCCGGCGGCGCTGCCGTCACCGCAGGTGGCGGCGACGGTGTAGGTGCCCAGTGTGAAACCGGCGGTGAAGAGTTCGGCGCTCAGCCCACCGCCGGCGGCGGCGGTGGTGGAGCGGACGTTCTGGTCCCGGTCCGGGCCGGTGACGTGGAAGAGCACGTCACCGGACTTCGGGTTGCAGGTCGTCGCGGTGAGCACGACCGTTCCGCCGACCGGGGTGCTGGCCGGCGACACCGTGGTGTCCGCGAGCGCTGCCGTCGGGAGCAGGAGCGTGCCGAGTCCCACGCCGAGCGCCGTCGTTACGAGAACCTTCTGTGCCTTCATACGCGTCTTCCCTCACTTTTCGTCCGCTGTCTGCGTGGGACGTCGTTCGGGTGGCCAACTCCGTAACTCACCGGTGTGGCCAACACTAGGAGGGTTGACCCCCCGTAACGGGGTAAATGAGAAATCTTCGTTGCCGTCACGTGTTTTCCCCCGCGCCGCCGAGCGGCGGAATTGCCGGGACAGTGCGGACACCCCGCCCCGACCACAACCCAGCCTCCTAGGACGCCCTAGCGGCTGTGACCCACTGCGCGCGGCACAGACCGTACCCACCCCGACAAACCGCCAGCCGCCTTCCGGGACAGGAGGCGGCTGGCGGACACGGCCCGGCGAAAGGTCAGCGGCGACGGGCCTGGAGGGTGTACGTCTGGGGGAGTCGCCACGGGCGTTCGGTCAGCCGCCACTCGCCGTGCCCGTCGCGGACCTGCCGCCCCGGCAGCGCGTCCCAGGGGGCGCTGTCGTGCTCGCACAGCATGGTCAGCTCCAGCCCGGCGTCGAGCAGGGCGGTGACCACCTCGCCGAGACCGTGGTTCCACTCGTGCGTCGTGTTGTGGGTGAACGTCGCCTCGGTGCTCACATAGGTGCCGCCCTCGTCCCACACCACCGGTTCGGTGCGCTCGAAGTACGGGTGCTCGACGGCCAGCAGGCCGTCCGGGCGGGTCTCGTCCAGGGCCCACAGCATCGGGTGCCCCTCGCGCAGGAACAGCCGCCCGCCCGGCCGCAGCAGGGCGGCGACCACGCCCGCCCAACGCCTGATGTCCGGCAGCCAGCACAACGCGCCGACGCCCGTGTAGACCAGGTCGAAACCGCCGACACCGAGGACGTCGGGCGCGTCGTAGACGTCGGCCTGGACGAAGTCGACGGCCGCGCCGGTGCGCTCGGCCAGCGCCCGCGCCTGGGCCAGCGAGGCGCCGGAGAAGTCCAGGCCGGTCATCCGCGCGCCGAGCCGGTGCAGCGACACGGTGTCGGTGCCGATGTGGCACTGCAGGTGCACGCCGCGCAGCCCGGCCACGTCACCGAGGCGAGGCAGGTCGAACCGGACCACCTCGCTGAGGTACGCCGGGTCGGCGGCGAACCGGTCCACGGCGTAGTCCGGGGAGGCGGCGTGGGCGGCGGCCCGGTCGTCCCAGCTGGCCCGGTTGAGGGCGCGGTAGTCGGTGCCGGGCCGACCGGGGCCCGGGTGGTCGTTGTCAGTCACCGGCTGACGGTGGCAGATGCCGGTGGTCCGCTCAACGGCAATTCGGTGGCCGACCGCCCCGAGCCGGTGGACGACGGTGGGTGTCCGACCTGGCTGGTAGGTTGCCGGACCGTGACGGGGGAGGGCCTGGACGCCCGGTTCGGCCGGCTCTGGGCGGCGAGCACGCTGTCGGCGCTGGGCAGTGGCATGGCCACGGTGGCGGCCCCGCTGTACGCGGCGGCGCGTAGCGACGATCCGCTGGTGGTCGCCGCTGCCGCCGGGGCGGCCTGGCTGCCCTGGCTGCTCTTCGCCCTGCCCGGCGGGGTGCTGGCCGACCGGCTGGACCGGCGGCGGTTGATGGTGGTCATCGACTGGGTCCGGGTGGTCGCCCTGGTGTCGCTGGGCGCGGCGATGCTGGCCGGGCGGGCCGGCATACCGCTGCTGTACGCCGTGCTGTTCGTGGTGAACACCGGCGAGATCGTGTTCCGGTCGGCCAGTCAGGCGATGCTCCCCACGCTGGTGCCGACGTCCCGGCTGGAACGGGCCAACGGCTGGCTCGGCGGCGGCACCACGCTGGCCCAGGGGATGCTGGCGGGCCCGCTCGGCGGGTTCCTGTTCGTGCTCGCCGAGAGCCTCCCGTTCCTGGTCAACGCCGGCACGTACGCGCTCAGCGCGGTGCTCGTCGCGCTGATCGCCGGGTCGTACCGGGGCGGTGGGGAGGCGGTCCCGTCGGCGGCCCGGTCGGTGCGCGCGGAGATCGGGGCGGGTTTCCGGTTCCTGCTCGGCCAGCGGCTGCTGCGTGCGATGGCCGTGCTGATCGGCCTGCTCAACCTCACCCTGACGGCCGCGATGGCGGTGCTGGTGCTGCTCGCGACGCAGCGGCTCGGTCTGGACTCCGTCGGTTACGGCCTGCTGTTCACCAGCATGTCGGTCGGTGGGCTGCTCGGCGCGGTGGTCGGTGACCGGCTCATCGCCCGGGTCACCCCGACCTGGACGGTGCGGGTCGGGCTGCTGGTCGAGGCGGGGCTGCACCTGACGCTGGCCGCCTCGACCAGCGCCTGGCTGGTCGGGTTCGCGCTGTTCGCGTTCGGCGTGCACGGCGCCCTGTGGGGGATCGTGTTCCACTCGCTGCGGCAGCGGCTGACCCCGTCGGAGCTGCGGGGCCGGGTCGGTGCGACGACGCTGTTCATCGCGGCCGGCGGCAACTGCGCGGGCGCGCTGCTCGGCGGGGTGGTGGCCGGCACGTTCGGGTTGACCGCACCCTACTGGGCGGGGTTCGTGGTGGCCGTTGCCGTGTCCGCGGCGACCTGGCGGGTGTTCGACCGGTCCGCCGTCGCCGCCGCCTACGCGGGCACGGCACCCCGGCAGCCCGTCACGTCAGGCGGGGACGGGTAGCACCGTCCGTTCGGCGGCCGAGCGGTGCGCCAGCTCGATCAGCTCCACCGTGCGTACCGCGTCGCGGGGGTCCACCGGCAGCGGCCCGTCGCCGCGCAGCGCTGCGGCGACCTGGGCGTAGAAGTCCTGGTAGCGGCCCGGTTCGGTGGGCACCGGCCGGAGGTCGTCGCCCGCGCCGAGCAGGCCGTACCGGTCGGGGGTGACCTCGCCCCAGCCGGGGGTGCCGGGTCGGCCGCCGTGGCGCAGCGCGTCCTCCTGCCCGTCGAGCCCGTGGCAGGTGTATCCGGCCCGGTCGCCGAGGACCCGCAGTCGGGGGCCGAGTCGGGCGGTGACCGCGCTCATCCACAGGTGGGAGCGGACCCCGCCGACGTGGGTGAGCGCCACGAACGCGTCGTCGTCGACCTGTGCGCCGGGTCGCCGCCGGTCCACCTCGGCGTAGACGGTGCCGACCGGCCCGAACAGCTGTACGGCCTGGTCGACGAGGTGGGCGCCGAGGTCGTAGAGGACGCCACCGGCGTCGGCCGGGCTGCCGCCTTCCCGCCAGCCGGCCCTGATCTGCGGTCGCCAGCGTTCGAAGCGGGACTCGAAGCGGGTCACCCGGCCCAGCGCGCCGTCCTCGACCAGCCGTCGTACGGTGCGGAAGTCGCCGTCCCACCGGCGGTTCTGGAACACGGTCAGCGGGACGCCCCGGTGGTGTGCCTCGTCGACCAGTGCGCGGGCGTCGTCGGCGGTGGCGGCGAGCGGCTTGTCCACCACCACCGGCAGCCCGGCGGCGACCGCCGCGCGGGCGTGGGGCACGTGGGAGGCGTTCGGGGTGGCCACCACGACGAGGTCGAGGGCGTCCGGGTCGGCCCACAGCGCCCCGGCGTCGTCGACGACCCGGGCGTCGGGGTGCTCGGCGGCCAGTTGCTCCCGGCGTTGCGGGTCGGCGGTGACGACGGCGCTCAGCCGCAGGCCGGGGGTGGCGGCGATCAGCGGGGCGTGGAAGAACCGGCCGGCGACGCCGTAGCCGAGCAGCCCGACCCGCAGTGGCTGGCGCGTGCTGTCCGTCATGCTGGGTTTCCCCGATCGTCGGCGCTGGTCGTCCGGTCGCACCGAACCTACGCGTCGCCGGTGACCGGCCGGTTCAGGCCCCCGTGGGGTCGGTCACCCAGCCGGCGATCAGCACCAGACCGGTGGGGCGGTGCACGGCGAGGAAACCGAACGGGCGGTCGACGTCGAGGCGGATCCGTCGTCGACGGACGGTGGTGCGGGGTGGCGCGGAGCCGGCCCGCATGCCGATGGCGGTGACGGCTGCGGCGCGGAATCCGGTGGCGGTGAACTCGGCCCGGGCGCTCTGCCGGGCGTCGGAGACCGACAACTGGGGGCTGATGTCGGGGAAGTGGTCGCCGTCGCGTCCGGCGGCGACCAGGCCGAACAGGTCGGCGTGGTCGAGCAGGTCGTGGTCGCCGGTGACGGTGAACCCGACGGTACGCACCAGCAGCTCCGGGCGGTCGTCGTACCCCTGGACGGTGTCCTCGGTGACGCCCGGCCCGGCCGGTGCGGGCAGGGTCGCGGGGTGGTCGAGGGCGGTGAGCGCGGCGGGGAGCACCCGGGCGGCCGGTTGTCCGGCCGGGCCGAGGGCGAGCAGCACGTCGACGTCGGCGTCCCCGGTGACGGTGAGCAGGCTGATCGGGCCGGCGGGGGTGTCGGCGACCCGTAGCGAGGCCGGGTCGCCGCCGCAGCGGTGCAGTCCGGCCAGTGGGCGGCCCTGCCACGGCCCGGTCGTCGGCTGGCAGTGGGCCGGCCGGAACGGGGTGGCCCAGTCGACCAGCACGGTCAGCGCGTTTGCCAGCACCAGGGCGGTGCCCGGCCGGACCTGGATCGGCAGCCGGTCGATCAGGTCGTCGGTCTGCTCCCGTACCCACTGGTCGAGTCGCGGCTGGTCGACCGTCGGGTCGCCGGTCAGCTCACTCCGGGTCGTGTTGTCCAGTTCGGTGCGCCACCGCCGGCCCAGGGGCAGTCCGGCGCGGGACCAGAAGCCGGTTGCCAGCCGGGTGGTGGGGGAGTCGACGGGGGTGGCCGGGGTGGGGGCGACGGCGTGCAGTTCGTCGCGGGCCGGGCCGGTGGCGTACCGGGCGAGCAGGGCGAGCAGCGGGTACACCCCGGCGCCGGACAGGACGGTCTGCCGGTCGTCCAGTCGGGCGGCCCAGCGGGCGGTGAGGGCGTTGGCGGACGGGCTCATGGGGCGGCACGCTACCCGGGTACGCGGCCGGCGGCGTGCCGCCACCGGTGGGCGGCCCGGTGTGGGCGGGTGCGCGTGGTGGGGTGGGGTCCGTGCCGCTGGTCGGTGGTGGTGTGACAGCGTGGCCGGGTGGGTGTGCGCGTACCGGCCGAAGTCGACCTGGCCGTCGTCGGTGGCGGCGGGGCCGGATCGCTGGTCCTCGCGGCGTTGGCCCGGCACGTGCTGCCGGGGCTGCGGGTCGCCGTGGTGGACCCGGTGCGCAAGCGTGGTCAGGACCGCACCTGGGCGTTCTGGGGCACCCCGGGGGGCGACCTGGAGCCGATGCTCAGCGCCAGCTGGTCGCGGGTGGAGGTGGCCACCCCGGCCGTCGCCCGGGTGTTGGACCTGACCCCGTTGCGGTACGCGATGCTGCGCTCCGCGCCGGTGTACGAGCGGGCCGCCGAGGCGGAGCAGCGGCTCGGTGCGGTCCGGTACGACGCGGCGGTGGGGGTGCTCGACGACGACGGCTCGGCGGTGTCGGTGCGCGACACCGACGGGCGGGCGGTGCTGCGGGCCGGCTGGGTGCTCGACTCGCGTCCCCGTCTACCGCGTCGGCCCGGCCGGACGGCCTGGTTGCAGCACTTCCGGGGCTGGTGGTTGGAGTCGTCGACGCCGGTGTTCGATCCGGGGCGGGCGGTGCTGATGGATTTTCGCACCCCGCAGCCGCGACGGGGTGTCTCCTTCGGCTACGTGCTGCCGGTCAGTGACCGGTACGCGCTGGTGGAGTACACCGAGTTCTCCCCGGCGGTGCTCTCCGACGCGGGCTACGACGCGGGGCTGCGCGGGTATGCCGGGCTGTTGGGTCTGGACCTGGCGGCGTTGACGGTGCGGGAGGTCGAGGACGGGGTGATCCCGATGACGGACGCGCCGTTCGACCGGCGGCCGTCGCCCCGGGTGGTGCGGTTGGGCACCGCCGGTGGGGCGACCCGTCCGTCGACCGGGTTCACCTTCTCGGCGATGCACCGGCAGGCCGGGCAGGTCGCCGCCGCGCTCGCCGCGGGTCGGCCGCCGGTGCCCCGGGCGGCGTATCCGGGGCGGCACCGGTGGATGGACGCGGTGGCGTTGCGGGCGTGGGATTCCGGTGCGGTGGGTGGTCCGGAGTTCTTCGACCGGCTGTTCGACCGGAACCCGGCGTCGCGGGTGCTGCGTTTCCTCGACGGGGCGACCACCCCGGCGGAGGATCTGGCGGTGATGCGGTCCAGTCCGCTGTTGCCGATGACCTCGGCGGTGTTCGGTGACGCGGCCGGTCGGTTGCGCGCCCGGTTGACCCGGCGCTGAGGGCACGGCGACGGTCGCCGGTGGACCGGAGCGGTAGGTTCGGTGGCATGGTGGACGCGGCGGCCGGCAGGGTCGTGGAGATCTGGACCGACGGGGCGTGCAGCGGCAACCCCGGGCCGGGCGGTTGGGGTGTGGTGCTGCGTTTCGGCGGGCACGAGCGGGAGTTGTGCGGTGGCGAGGCCACCCCGACCACCAACAACCGGATGGAGTTGACCGCTGCGATCGAGGCGTTGGAGACGCTGACCCGGCCGTGCGTGGTGCGGTTGCACACCGACAGCACGTACGTGCGTAACGGCATCACCGGGTGGTTGGCGTCGTGGAAGCGTAACGGCTGGCGGACCGCGGCGAAGCAGCCGGTGAAGAACGCCGACCTGTGGCAGCGGTTGGAGGCGGCCTGCGCCCGGCACGAGGTGAGCTGGCACTGGGTGAAGGGGCACAACGGCCACCCGGAGAACGAACGCGCGGACGCGTTGGCCAACCGGGGCATGACCGAGGCCCGGTCGGCGGTGGGCACCTCCCGCTGAGTGCCGCCCCGGCTGTGGCCTTCCCGGTGGGCCGCCGTGCCCGCGACCGGTCCCGCCTGCCGCCGGCCCGGGTCGGTGGCCGGCGGTGGGTCGGGTCACTCGGTGGCGGGGTTGGCGGCTTCCTCCTCGGCGGGGTCGCCCGCGCCGGAGACCGCATCGACGTCGTACCCCGCGCGGCTGGTCTCCCGGGCCGACAGGTGTTCCTCGGCGGGCAGGTCGGCGAAGTCGTCGCCGGTGTCGCCGCCGCTGCCCAGCGACTCGCCCGGCGGGCGCAGCGACGCCTCGTACGCCGGTACGCCGTCCGGCTCGTCGGTGTCGGCCCGGTCGGTGTGTCGTTCGTCCGTCATGCCGACCTACCTGCCCGCCACACCGCCGGGCAAACCCGACCCGCCGTGCGGCGGTGCGGCCCGTCGAGCACCGCGCCCACCGGCCGGGTTCCCGCCGCGCTCGGTGCGGCCCGTGGAGCACGGGCCGACCACCGGCCGGGTCCACCACCACCCGGCTGGGATGTCAGCGGCGGGGGCGGCGTGCGCGGCGGGTGGCACCCAGGCGGCGGGTCGGGGTGAGGGTCAGCCCGGTCCAGTGCCCGGGGTGGCGCAGCCGGGCGGGCAGCGCGGTGTGCCGGTCGCCCCGGGCCGCTTCCAGCTGCGACTGGTGCAGGAAGAGGGTGCTGGACAGGTCCGCCCCGCGCAGGTCCGCCCCGCGCAGGTCGACGCCGGTGACGTCGGCCCGGCGCAGGTCCGCTCCCCGCAGGTCCGCGCCGACCAGGCACGCGCCCCGCAGGTTCGCACCGCGCAGGTCCGCACCGCGCAGGTTCGCGCCGAGCAGCATCGCGCCCCGCCGGTCGGCCCCGCCGGTGCCGGCGCGGGCGGCCTCGCTGGCGGCCGCGAGCAGCGGGTTCACCCGGCCCCGGTGGGCGTCAACGTCGACCGAGGCCAGCTCCCCGGGGGTGCCGGCGGCCAGGGTGTCGGTGGCGTCCCGGGCGGCGCGCAGCTGGTCACGCAGCGGGCCGTGCGGGGTGAGCGTCATTGCTTCGGTGAGGTACCAGAGCAGTTCGTGCAGCGGCCGCGCCACGGCGAACGCGGCGAACATGCCGGCGGCGGTGGTCGGGTCGTCGCGCCAGTCCCGCCCCGGGTAGGTGACCTGGCTGACCCGCTGGCCGGCGCCGAAGCAGTCGAACACGACGCAGCCGGGGTAGCCGCGTTCCCGCAGCTCGTCGTGGATGCCGCACCGGGAGTCGGCGCCCAGCCGGGGGCAGGGTCGGCCGGCGGGCTTGTCGTGGGCGAAATCGGCGGAGGCGGTGAAGGCGGGCGCGACGCAGCACAGCCCGACGCACCGGGCGCAGTCGGCCCGTAGCCCGCTGGTTTCCGACATGCCGTCCGTTCTCCCCGCCTCGACGCTGGTGCCGGCCGGTCGGGCCGGAGATCCCCGTGGGCCGGCTGCGGCCCCCACCATTGTCCGCCGGACGGCGACGGGGCGGCGACCGGGTGGGATATGGTCCGGTCACCGCCTCGGGACCCGGGAGGTGCGATGGCCACCGAGCATGTCGACGTGCTCATCGTCGGTGCGGGGTTGTCCGGGGTCGGTGCCGCCTGTCACCTGCGACGCGACTGCCCCGACAAGACGTACGCGGTGTTCGAGGCGCGCGACGCGATCGGCGGCACCTGGGACCTGTTCCGCTATCCGGGCATCCGTTCCGACTCGGACATGTTCACCCTCGGCTACTCGTTCCAGCCGTGGACCGACCCGAAGGCCATCGCCGACGGCGACTCCATCCGCCGCTACGTGCGCGACACCGCCCGGCGGTACGGCGTCGACGAGCACATCCGGTTCCGCCACCGGGTGGTCCGCGCCGGGTGGGACAGCGGCACCGCCCGGTGGACGGTCCACGCCCGACGCGACGACACCGCCGAGGAGGTGGTGCTGACCTGTGACTTCCTGTTCACCTGCACCGGCTACTACCGGTACGACGCCGGCTACACACCGGACTTTCCGGGTGTCGAGCGGTACGCGGGCCGTCTGGTGCACCCGCAGCACTGGCCGGGGGACCTCGACCACACCGGCCGGCGGGTGGTGGTGATCGGCAGCGGTGCCACGGCGGTGACCCTGGTGCCGGCGTTGGCGCGGCGGGCCGGGCACGTCACCATGCTCCAGCGTTCCCCCACGTACGTGATCGCGTTGCCGACCCGGGACCGGGTGGCCGACCTGCTGCGCCGCGGGCTGCCCGCCCGGCTGGCGTACCCGCTGGTGCGGGGTAAGAACGTGCTGCTCGGCACCGTCAACTACCAGCTCAGCCGGCGGGCCCCGAAGGCGGTGCGGGCGTTCCTGCTGCGGGCGGCCCGGGGGCGGCTGCCGGCCGGCTACGACGTGGACCGGCACTTCTCGCCCCGCTACGACCCGTGGGACCAGCGGCTCTGCGTGGCACCGGACGGGGACCTGTTCGCGGCCGTGGCGTCGGGGCGGGCGTCGGTGGTCACCGACACCGTCGACACGTTCACCCCCGGCGGCGTCCGGCTCGGCTCCGGCGTCGAACTGCCCGCCGACGTCGTGGTCACCGCCACCGGCCTGCAACTGTTGGCCCTCGGCGGGATGGCCCTCACCGTGGACGGTGTCGACGTCGACCTCGGCGCGACGGTGGCGTACAAGGGGATGATGCTCTCCGGGGTGCCGAACTTCGCGTTGACCATCGGTTACACCAACGCCTCCTGGACGTTGAAGGCCGACCTGGTCGCCACCTACGTCTGCCGGTTGCTGCGGCACCTGGACGCCACCGGCCAGCAGGTCGTCACCCCCGTCGCGCCCGCCGACGGGCCGTTGTCGCCGATCATCGACCTGCGGTCGGGGTACGTGCTGCGCAGTGTGGACGGTCTGCCCAGGCAGGGTCCCCGGACGCCGTGGCGGCTGCACCAGAACTACGTCCGGGACGTCCTGCTGATGAAGCACGGCCGGCTCGTCGACGAGGGGGTGCGGTTCTCCCGGGCGGCCGCCGACACCCCGGTCGGTTGAGTCGACCCACCGTCGACCACACTGCAATCCGTTCCTGTTTCGCAGCGAGGAGGCCGCGTGCGTAGCTTCGTTTTCCCGGCCGGGACCGCCGTGGTCACCGGTGCCGCCAGCGGAATCGGTGAGGCGCTCGCCCACGGGTTGGCCCGGCGCGGCAGCGACCTGGTCCTGCTCGACCGGGACGTCGACCGGCTCGACGCGGTGGCCGCCGCGATCCGTGCCACCCACCCCCGTCGACGGGTCGACACCCACGTGGTCGACGTGGCCGACCTGTGTGCCACCGCCCGGGTGGCCGAGGAGATCCAGGCCCGGCATCCCCGGATCCGGTTGCTGGTCAACAACGCCGGGGTGGCCCTCGGCGGCCGGTTCGACCAGGTCACCATGGACGAGTTTCACTGGGTCGTCGACATCAACTTCCGGGCGCCGGTGCAGCTCACCCATGCCCTGCTGCCGGCGTTGAAGGCCGAGCCGGGAGCGCACCTGGTCAACGTCTCCAGCCTGTTCGGCCTGATCGCGCCGGCCGGGCAGACCGCCTACGCGGCCAGCAAGTTCGCGCTGCGCGGGTTCACCGAGGCGCTGCGGCACGAGTTGGCCGAGGACGGCATCGGGGTGACGTCGGTGCATCCCGGCGGCATCGCCACCCGGATCGCCCGTAACGCCCGGGTCGGCAGCGGGGTGGCCCGCGAGGAGTTCGCGGCCACGCTGCGGCAGTTCGAGAAGTTGCTGTCCATCGCGCCCGAGCGGGCCGCCGAGGTGATCCTCGACGGCGTCGAACGGCGTCGCGGCCGGGTGCTGATCGGCTGGTCGGCGAAGTTGCCCGATCTGCTGGGCCGGGTCCTGCCCGGCTCGTACGGTCGGCTGCTCACCGCCGGTATCCGCCTCGCCGGTGGTGCGGCGGGGCGTTCCGCCCTGTCTCCCCGGTCGGCGGCCCCGGTCCCGACCGACCTGCCCGCCGGTGAGGTGGCGTGAGGGGCCCGCGTCCCGGCACCGCCGGTCAGGGCGGGTTGCTGCCCCGTTTCTCCTCCTGCGCCAGCACCGCCTCCCGGTGCTGCGGGTCGTCCCGGGCGGCCAGTTCCGCGGCCAGCCGGGGGTCGGCCACCAGCTTCTCCCGGTTGTGGTGCAGAAACGCCGCGAACCCCCCGGTGTACGGGCAGGCGAGATCGCCGAGTTCCCGGTCCGGCTGGTAGCGGCAGCCGGTGCAGTAGTCACTGATCTCGTCGATGTACCGGCCGTCCACGGCGTAGGGGCGGGTGTCGACCCGGGGCAGGTCGGCGTACTGGCTCAGGCCGATCACGGTGGTGTTCATCGCCCAGTCGACGCCGTCGACGAAGCAGCGCTGGAACCAGTCGGCCAGTTCGGCGGGGCGCCACCCGCGTTGCAACGCGTGGTTGCCCAGCACCAGGAGCCGTTGGGCCTGGTGGGCCCAGCCCCGGTCCCGGACTCCGGCGAGCACGTCGGCGAGGCAGCGTGCCTCCACCGCGTCGGCGTCGAGGTCGAGGAACCACGGTGGCAGCGGTTCGGTCGCGGCCAACCGGCCGGTGTCCGGCCGGGCCGGCTCGACGTGCCAGTAGAGCTGCCAGAGGAACTCGCGCCAGCCGAGAAGACCGCGCAGGAACGCCTCCACCGAGTCCAGTGGGGCGTCGCCGGCCCGCCAGGCGGCCTCCGCCCGGGTCACCGCCACCGCCGGGTCGAGTAGCCCGAGGTTGAACGAGGCGGAGAGCATCCCGTGGGCCAGCACCGGGTCCTCGGCGCTCATCACGTCGCCGTAGCGGCCGAAGTCGGGCAGCCGGTACCGCAGGAAGTGCTCCAGCCGCTGGTCGGCCTCGGCGTGGCTGGCCGGGTGCGCGCGGGGGGCGTCCCGGCCGACGAACCGCACCCCGTCGCGTTCCCACCGGTCCAGGTCGGCCCGTACCTCGGCGTCGATGTCGTCCTCGACGATCGGCGGTGCGGGCGGTACGTCCAGGGCCCGCCCGCCGGGGGTGGGTCCGGCGTGTGCGGTCGGCCCGGGGCCGGTGAGCACCCCGTGCCGTCGGGTCACGTGCCGGTAGAAGTCGATCATCCGGAGCGGTCCCCGTCGGGGCTGGTCGGCCCAGTGGGCGAAGTCGGCCCGGTCGGTGACGAAGCCGCGGGGTGGCAGCACGGTCAGTCCCGGGACGGACCTGACGAAGTCGTGGGTGGCCCGGGTGCTGGGGTGGCAGACCTCGACCGGGCCGTCGACCGACGCCAGGGCCTCCCGGAAGGTGCCGGCGCGCACCAGCAGCGCCCGGTCGCCCAGTTCGGCGGCGCGGTGGCGTAGGGCGCTGAGGATCAGGTGCGCCTTCTGCCGGTGCAGCCGCCGACGCCGGAACAACTCGCTGACCTCGATCAGCAGCACCGGTTGCCGGTCGTCGTCCAGGAAGTGCGGCCCGAGTTGATCGGCGAGCAACCACCGGCGGGGAGACATGTGTCGATTGTGCCCAGTCAGCCGATCACCCCGCGTGGCGGGGTCGATCGGTCGGGTGATCCTGCCCGGGTGGTCCGCCCCCGCGGTCGGTGCCGGCGCGGGCGACCGGGTGCCGGCGGGGTGCGGGCCACCCGGTGCCGGTAGTGGCGCGGACCACCGGCGGTGCACCCGCCGGGGGCGACCGGGCCCCGGGCGACGCACCATTGCTGCATGACGAAACGCCGTACGCCGGCACGGGTGCCCGCCGCGCGGGCCGACCGGCGGCCGGTCGGGGTGACGCGGGCGGGTACCGGGTCGGCGTGCCGGTGAGCGTCCCCGCCGGTCGTCGGGCCACCGCCGTCTGGGCGGTGGCCGTCACCGCCTACCTGGCGGCGGTGTTCCACCGCAGCTCCCTCGGGGTGACCGGGGTGGAGGCCACCCACCGCTTCGACATCAACGCCTCCGCCCTGGCGGTGTTCTCGGTCGCCCAGCTCGCCGTGTACGCCGCCATGCAGATCCCGGTCGGGGTACTCCTGGACCGGTACGGCTCACGTCGGCTGCTGCTGGCCGGTGGCGCGCTGATGGTCACCGGTCAGCTCTGCTTCGCCGTCGCCACCGACGTCCGGTTGGCGGTCGGCGGGCGGGTCCTGGTGGGCCTCGGCGACGCGATGACCTTCATCAGCGTGCTGCGGATCGTCGCGTTCTGGTTCCCGGGTCGACGCAACCCGCTGCTGGTGCAGCTCACCGGCACCTTCGGCCAGGTCGGGGCGATCCTCGCCGCGGTGCCACTGGTGGCGTTGCTGCACCTGGCCGGTTGGACCCCGGCGTTCCTGGTCGCCGCCGGGCTCGGGGCGACGGCGGTGGTGCTGGTGCTGGTGGTCGTCCGGGACGGCCCGCACGTCGGGCCGGGCGTCGCCGCCACCCCCGCCCTGTCCACCGTGCGCCGGGAGTTGGCCGCCGCGTGGGCCGAACCGGGCACCCGGCTGGGCCTGTGGTCGCACTTCGTCGCCCAGTTCTCCGGTGCGGTCTTCGCGCTGCTGTGGGGCTACCCGTTCCTGGTGCAGGGGCAGGGCCTGCCGCCGACCGTCGCCGCGTCCCTGCTCACCCTGATGACGGTCGGGGCGCTGCTCGCCGGGCCGTTGGTCGCGTACCTGTGCGCCCGGCACCCGTTCCACCGCTCGGTGTTGATCTTCGTCATCGCCGGGGCCAGCGCCGGGGTGTGGGCGGCGGTGCTGGCCTGGCCCGGCCGGGCACCGTTCTGGCTGCTGGTGATCCTGGTGCTGGTGTTGGCCCTCAACGGCCCCGGCGCGGTGGTCGGCTTCGACTACGCGCGCACGTCCAACCCGGTGCACCGCATCGGCAGCGCCACCGGCATCGTCAACGTCGGCGGATTCGTCGCCTCGATCGTGCTGGTGCTGGCGATCGGGGTGGTGCTGGACGTGACCACCCCGGCGGGTGCGGCCGCCCCACCGCTAGCGGCGTTCCGGTGGGCGTTCGCCGTGCAGTACCTGCTGTGGGTGCTGGGCGCGGTGCAGGTGCTGCGGTACCGCAACGCCGCCCGCCGCCGGCACGCCACCCGGCCGGGGGAAGCTGCGGCGGCGCCCGGCGACGCGGTGTGCGTACCCCGGGGGGAGTGGCCCGACGGCGGGGGTGACGGGCCGGCGGGTGGTGGGTCCGGCGGACCGATGGGGCGGGCGGCATGATCGCGGTAGGTTCGGCGGTGAGCGGGACCCCACCCGGCCGTCGTGCCGGCAAGCAGGGAGGACACAACGTGAGCCAGGAAGTCCGGGGCGTCATTTCACGGAGCAAGGGCGCTCCGGTCGAGGTCACCACCATCGTGGTGCCCGACCCGGGGCCCGGCGAGGCGGTGGTGCGGGTGCAGTCCTGCGGGGTCTGCCACACCGACCTGCACTACCGCGAGGGTGGCATCAACGACGACTACCCGTTCCTGCTGGGCCACGAGGCGGCCGGGGTGGTGGAGCAGGTGGGTGCCGGGGTCACCGACGTCGCTCCCGGCGACTTCGTGGTGCTCAACTGGCGGGCGGTGTGCGGGGTGTGCCGGGCCTGCCGCCGTGGCCGGCCGTGGTATTGCTTCGACACCCACAACGCCGCCCAGAAGATGACCCTCACCGACGGCACCGAACTGACCCCGGCGCTGGGCATCGGCTCCTTCGCGGAGAAGACGCTGGTCCACGCCGGCCAGTGCACCAAGGTCGACCCGGCGGCCCGGCCCGCCGCCGTCGGGCTGCTCGGCTGCGGTGTCATGGCCGGCCTCGGCGCGGCGATGAACACCGGGCAGGTCACCCGGGGTGACTCGGTGGCCGTCATCGGCTGCGGCGGGGTCGGCGACGCGGCGGTCGCCGGTGCCGTCCTGGCCGGCGCGACCACGATCGTCGCGGTGGACACCGACGGTCGCAAGCTCGACTGGGCGCGCAGGTTCGGCGCCACCCACACCGTCGACGCCTCCGCCGAGGACGCCGTCGAGGCGATCCGGGCCGCCACCGGTGGGTTCGGCGCGGACGTGGTGATCGACGCGGTGGGTCGGCCGGAGACCTGGAAGCAGGCGTTCTACGCCCGGGACCTCGCCGGCACCGTCGTCCTGGTCGGGGTGCCCACCCCGGAGATGACCGTGGACCTGCCGCTGTTGGACGTCTTCGGCCGGGGCGGCGCGCTCAAGTCCAGCTGGTACGGCGACTGCCTGCCCAGCCGGGACTTCCCGCTGCTCACCCAGCTCTATCTGCAGGGCCGGCTCGACCTGGACGCCTTCGTCACCGAGGAGATCGCCCTGGACCAGGTGGAGGAGGCGTTCCACCGGATGCACGACGGTGACGTGCTGCGTTCGGTGGTGGTGTTCCCGTGACCGCCCGGGTCGACCACGCCGTCACCTCCGGCACGTTCTCCCTCGACGGGCAGACCTTCGACGTCGACAACAACGTCTGGGTCGTCGGCGACGACACCGAGTGCGTGGTCCTCGACGCTCCGCACGACGTGGCCACGATCCGCCGGGCCGTCGGCGACCGCCGGGTGGTGGCGATCCTCGCCACCCACGCCCACGACGACCATGTCCGGGTCGCCCCCGAACTGGCCAAGGTCACCGATGCGCCGATCCTGCTGCACCCCGACGACCGGGTGCTGTGGGATCTGGTGCACCCCGGGCTGGCCCCGGACGGGGAGTTGTCCGACGGTCAGGAGATCACCGTCGGGGACACGGTGCTGCGGGTGCTGCACACCCCCGGCCACAGCCCCGGGGCGTGCAGCTTCCACGCCCCGTCGCTCGGCGCGGTTTTCACCGGCGACACCCTCTTCGCCGGTGGCCCCGGGGCGACCGGGCGGTCGTACAGCGACTTCGCCACGATCGTGGAGTCGATCCGGACCCGCCTGCTCACCCTGCCGGCGGACACGGTGGTGCACACCGGACACGGCGACGACACCACCATCGGCGCGGAGGCCCCCCACCTGCAGGAGTGGCTGACCCGCGGCCACTGACGGCACCGGCCGGGCGGCCTTCACCGCCGCCCGGCCCCGGCGGGCCCAGGATCGGCCGGGTGACCGACGACAACCGCCCCCCGGGCGTACGGCAGCTGCGCCTGGTGGTGGAGGCCGAGGACTACGACGCTGCGGTCGCCTTCTTCCGGGACGCCCTGGGGCTGCCCGAGCAGGCTGCGTACTCCGGTGCCGGGCAGGCCCGGGTGGTGATCACGGGTTCGGCACCGACGGCTGACCCGGGCGCCGGTCCGCCCGCTGGGCTCCTGCTGCCGGCCGTCCGGTGCCCTCCTGCCTGCGCGCGGGCGGCCCACGCCCCTCCGGACGGCCACGCCACTCCGGACCCGCGTCGTGCGATTCGGGTCGTCTGTCCGGTATGAGACCGCGCGAGTCGCCTGCCGGTGACCCGGACCACAGCCCGGGTCGGCCACGGCATTTCCGGAATGACCGACATGCCCGGCTGGTTGTGTCCCCCATACGCCGGCCACCACACCCCCGGCTGGCGTGGGAGTTCCCCCGAGGCCCGCTCACCCCGGAGCGCGTCGCCACGATCGAAAGGGCAACCATCGTGAAGCTGGACTTCACTCGATGGCTCCCGGCCATCGCGAAGGACCGCAGGACCGCACTGGGCATCGCCGGCGTCGCCGCCCTCGGCGGACTGGCGTTCGGCCCGGCGGCCGTGGCCGCCCCCGTCACCACCGGCCCCCACCAGGGGGCCCGCGCCGCGATCGACCTGGCCACCGGCAAGAGCCGGCAGGGCGTCACCGTCGAGTCCGGCCTGACCACGGGCAGCCCCACCACCGAGGTGCCGGCCGGCAAGCCGAGCACCGACGAACTCATCCCGCACGGGCTGGAGGGCGCCCAGTCCCGCGTCCCGCTCGACGACGCGCAGGTCGCCAACGCCAAGGCGATCATCGCCGAGGCCAAGCGGACCGGCGTGGGGGAGCGCGGCGCCGTGATCGGCGTGGCCACCTCGTTGCAGGAGTCGAAGCTGTACAACCTGGGGCACCTCGGCGCCTACAACGACCACGACTCGCAGGGACTGTTCCAGCAGCGCCCGTCGTCGGGGTGGGGCAGCCCGGAGCAGATCACCGACCCGCGGTACGCCTCCCGGGCGTTCTTCTCCGCGCTGAAGAACGTGCCCGGCTGGGAGGACCTGCCGCTGACCACCGCCGCGCAGACCGTGCAGGTCTCGGCCTACCCGTACGCGTACGCCCAGTGGGAGCAGCAGGCCGCGGACCTCGTCCAGCAGCACTGGTGACCAGTTGACGCAGCGCCGACCGGCCGGTTCCCGTCACGGGACCGGCCGGTCGGCGTCGGCGCGTCACGTCGGGGCATCCCCCCGGGTGCGACGTCGGGTCGGCGGGCTCAGCGGTGGTGCGCGGCGCGGTGGTTCAGCACGATGTCGGTCGCCGCGGCGACCAGCGCCAACGCGACGATGCCCATGGCCAGCAGCAGGGAATGCCGGAACGCGGCGGCCCACTGACCGTCGGTGCTGGCCAGCGACGAGAAGAACAACGCGCCGACGGCGGCGATGCCGGCGGCCGAGCCGATCCGCTGACCGGTCTGCAACATTCCGGCCGCGCTGCCCGCCTGCGGCACCGGCACCTCGGACAGGGTCAACGTCTGGTTCGGGGTGATCACCAGGCCGCTGCCGAGCCCGGCGAGCAGCAGCGGCAGCGCGGTGAGCAGCGGAATCGAGCCGTGCGGGTCGCCGCGCAGCACGAACACCACCCCGCCGAGCCCGACCAGCACCATGACCAGCCCGAGCCCGACCAGCGGCCGGCCGAACCGGGTGACCAGCCGGCCACCGAGGGCGGCGGCGAGCGCCGAGCCGAGGGCGAACGGGGTGATCGCCAGGCCGGCGGTCAGCGCCCGGTAGCCGAGACCGTTCTGGAGGTAGAGGGTGAAGATGAAGAAGATCGCGGTGAAGCCACCGAAGTAGATGAGCGCGATGACCGCGCCGATGGTGTACGACCGCAACCGGAACAGTCCCAGGTCGAACAGCGGTGTCCGGGTGCGGCCGAAGCGGCGCTCCCAGAGTCCGAAGGCGACCAGGACGACCAGCCCGGCGGGGATCAGCGCCCACTTCCACGGGCTGGGCCACTGTTCCCGCTGCACCAACGGCAGCAGCAGGAGTGTCACACCGGCCCCGAGCAGCAGCACCCCGACCGGGTCGAGCCGGTGCCGGTCGAGCCGGCCGGCGGCCCGGGTGGGCAGCAGCCGCCAGCCGAGCAGCACGGCGAGCACCCCCACCGGCACGTTCACGAAGAACACCCACCGCCAGCCGTGGTCCTCGCCGCCGAGTTGGATGAGCAGGCCGCCCAGCAGCGGACCGACGGCGGTGGAGATGCCGATGACGGCGCCGAGCAGGCCGAACGCGCGACCCCGCTCCGCGCCCCGGAACAGCTGCTGGATCAGGCCGGTGACCTGCGGGTTGACCACCCCGGCGGCGACGCCCTGCAGAAGTCGGGCGGCGACCAGCCAGGTCGGGGACTGGGCGAGCCCGGCCAGTGCGCTGGTGAGCGTGAACAGGGCGACCCCGACCACGAAGGCGTTACGTCGACCCCGGGCGTCGCCGAACCGGCCGGCCGGCACCAGGACCAGCCCGAAGGTCAGCGCGTAGCCGGACAGCACCCACTGCAGGTCGCTGGGGCTGGCCTGCAACGACCGGTCCATCGACGGGATGGCGACGTTGACGATGCTGACGTCCAGCAGCGTCATGAACGCCGCGACCAGGCCGACCCCGAGGGCCTGCCAACGGCGGCGGTCGTCCGTCGCTGTCACCACGGACCGGCGATCTGGCGCGTGACGGCGATCGGGCACGTACCGATGATCCCGTACGGACCGGTGATCGGGCATGCCGCAGCGCTACCCGGGGGACGGTGCGGCAAACCGGTGCCCGACCCGGCCGGCCGGCGGGGCGCGACTGCGCTCACGCCGGCTGGCGGGCGCACCAGCGGGGGCCGAAGTCCAGCCCGGCCAGCGGCGAGTCCTCCCGGTGCAGCAGGCCCTTCTCGGTGAGCTGGCGCAGCGGCGCGTGGACGTCCTGCTCGGCCAGCCCCGCCTCCTCGGCGATCAGGTCGGGGTAGGGAACCTGGCTGCGGGTCTCCAGCACGCTGACCGCCTCGTAGACGCGCACCTCGACCTCCGACAGACGTACCTGCTGCATGGTGCCCTCCTTGCCGTGGGCCCGGCCGACCGGTCGGGCGGTCCGGGTGACGCGGTCTACCCACTGGCCACCCGACAATGCCTGCCGCACGGCCGGTCGTACCCCTCGGCGCGGGGCCGGGTGCCCTAGGCTGACCGGCATGATCATCTGGGATCTCGTCGTGGTCGGCGCCGGGCCGGCCGGGCTCAGCGCGGCCCGGGAGGCCGCGGCGGCCGGGGTGCGGACGCTGGTGCTGGACCGGGCCGTGCACCCCCGTTACAAGACCTGCGGGGGTGGCCTGATCGGCACCTCGCTGTCGATGGTGGCCGGCCGCATCGAGGTGCCGGCGCACGACCGGGTCGACCGGGTCACCTTCACCCGGGACGGCCGGTGGGGCTTCACCCGCCGGCACGGCACACCCCTGGTGACGATGGTGCGCCGCGACGAGTTCGACGACCGGCTGCGCGCGGCGGCGGTGTCCGCCGGGGCCGAGGTCCGCGAGGGCGTCGCCGTGCGCGCCCTCGACCAGGACCCCGACGGGGTACGCGTCAGACTGGCCGACGGCACCACCCTGACCGCCCGCACGGTGATCGGGGCGGACGGCTCCGCCGGGGTGACCGCCCGGCACGTGGGCGTCCGGTTCCGCCAGGTGGATCTGGGTCTGGAACGGGAGTTGCCGGTGTCACCCGCCGAGGCGGCCCGCTGGCGGGGGCGGCTGCTGCTGGACTGGGGCCCGTTCCCCGGCGCGTACGGCTGGGTGTTCCCCAAGGGCGACGTGCTCACCGTCGGGGTGATCGGTGCCCGCGGCGAGGGCGACCGGACCCGCGCCTACCTGCACAATTTCCTCGACCGGTTGGGCCTGGCTCAGGTGGCGGCCGAGCACGACTCCGGGCACCTGACCCGCTGCCGGGCCGACGACGCGCCACTGCGCCACGGTCGGGTGCTGGTGGCCGGGGACGCGGCGGGCCTGCTGGAGCCGTGGACCCGGGAGGGAATCAGCTACGCGCTGCGGTCCGGGACGCTGGCCGGTGCGGCGGTCGCCGCCGGTGACCTGGACCGCTACCCCCGGGACGTGCACGAGCGGCTGGTGCCGTCGATGCGCGCCGGGCACCGGTTGCTGCAGACCTTCGCCCGTCGCCCCGAGGTGTGCCACGCCTTCCTGGCGACCCCGGCCGGCTGGGCGATGTTCGTCCGGTTCTGCCAGGGCCGGTCCAGCTTCGACCGGACCCTGGACCGGGGGCCGGTGCGCGCGACCCTGGCCCTGCTGGATCGGCTGCCCGCCCGGGGCGGCGGGCAGCCGCCGGCCCCCGGCGTCGGCCGCTGACCGCACCACCTACGCCGCCGCTCAGGGCACGATCACCGCGCGGCCGTGGATCTCACCCGCGCGCAGCAGGTCGTACGCCTCCGGGGCGCGTTCCAGCGGAAAGGTCTGCACGTCGGCGGTGAGCAGCCCGGCCCGGCCCAGGGCGATCACCTCCTGGAGTTCGGCCCGGGTGCCCCAGAACGGGACCTCGACGCTGGTCTCCAACGGCACGGTGGGCGGCTCGTCGGCGACCGGCCGCACCGGCATGGTGCCGCCGCCCAGGCCCACCAGCAGCAGCCGGCCACCGGTGGCCACGACGTCACGGGCGGTGGTGAGGGTGGCGTCCACCCCGACACAGTCGATGACCACGTCCGCGCCGTCGGGTGCCGGGCCGACGAGCTCCCGGATCCGCTCGACGGTGTCCGGGCCGGCCGGCACCACGTGGTGCGCGCCGACCCGGGTGGCCAGGTCGAGGGCGGCGACGTTGCTGTCCACCGCGATGATCCGCACGGCGGTGGTGGCGGCGAGGATCTGCACCGCCATGTGCCCCAGGCCGCCGATGCCGATCACCACGACCGACGTCCCGGGCCGCAGCACCGGCCGGGCCAGCTCGATCGCGTGGTAGGGGGTCAGCCCGGCGTCGGTCAGCGGCGCGGCCTGGGTCAGCTCCAGGTCACCGACGGGCAGCAGCCGGGAGGCGGGCACCACCACGTGCTCGGCCAGCCCACCGTCACGGCTGAGCCCGATCCCGCCCACCGGCACGGTGCGGCACTGGTTCTCCCGGCCCCGCAGGCAGCCCCGGCAGGTGCCGCAGCCGATGATCCCGTAGACGGCTACCCGCTCCCCGGCGGACCAGCCGGTGACGCCGTCGCCGAGGGTGTCCACGGTGCCGGCGATCTCGTGGCCGAGGGTGATCGGGGTGGGGAAGACCCCCGGCCCGGCGTCGAGGATGTGCAGGTCGGAGTGGCAGGCGCCGACCGCGCCGACGCGTACCAGCACCTCGCCGGGGCCGGGCGTCGGCGTCGGCACCTGCACCTGTTCGAGCACCCCGGGGGCGGTCATCCGTACCGCACGCATGGTTTCGTCCTCTCGTCGCCGACGGAACCGCCCGCTTACCCCTCCCGCCGGCCTTGATGCCGGGTGCACACTGAGCGTCATGAGCGAACCGTTCACCGACGAGCAGCACGCGTTGCTGCGGCACATGCGCTTCGGCGAGTTGCCGCCGCCGGTCCGACCCGAGGACCGGACGACGTCGACCGAGACCGAGCCGCCCCGCTACCAGCCCGACCCGACCCCCGGCCGGCACGAGCAGGACCTGCGTTCGGGCGGCTGAACGGCGCGACGGGCCCCGGGGTGGCACCCCGGGACCCGTCGGGTGTGGCAGTCGCCGGCCGGGGTGGCTCAGAACACCGGCACGCCGGCCCGGACCAGCCGCCAGTTCGGCACGAAGAAGTCGGCCGGGTCGATGGTGCCCCGGGCCTGCGCCCAGTCGATGAGCAGCTGACGGATCTCCTGCTGCGCGTTGTAGACCTGGGTTTTCACGATGCCGGGGAAGTTCCCGCCGCCGCTGCGCCGGTAGTTGTTCACCGCGACGACGAACTGCGCGTCGGCGGCGACCGGGGTGTCGGTGCCGGGCAGCACCAGCCGGGTGATCCGCTGACCGACCGGCCGGGAGACGTCGACGTCGTAGTCCAGCCCGGAGATCACGTCGTAGTTGTAGTCCGGCACGGCCGGGTCGCTGATCGTCGCCGGGTCGACCGGTGCGCCGACCGGCAGCGTGGTGAAGTACTTCGCCGAGAACTCCAGGTACGCCTTCACCTCGGCGCCGGTGAGCACCACCGCCTCCAGGGTGTTGTCGTAGACGTACAGCCCGGCGACGTCACGGATCCGCACGTCACCCTGCGGGAAGACGGCGGTGCGGCTGAACGGCGCGGCGATCGACAGCACCGGCAGCGCCGCGTACGGGCCACCGGTGAGCGCGGCGGTGACCACCTCGGTCTGGACGTGGTTGATGAAGTCCAGAATCGGGGTGTCCCGGTAGCGTGACTCGGCGGCGGACAGTTCCTGCGTGGACCGGGCGACCACCGTGTTGACGTAGCCGACCGTCTTGGCGTGCTGGCCCCGCACGGCGGCGAGCACCTTGGGGTCCTCGACCACGGTGTTGGTGTTGAGCATGGTGGCGCCCTTGCCGACGACCTTCCAGCGGCCCCGCTCCCGGGTCAGGGTGAAGTCCATCCGGGTCAGCCGCTGGCCCCATTTGGAGGGTTCGGCGGTGAGCACCTGCGCCCCGGTGGCGGTGTTCGTGACGAACTTCTCCACCACCTCGTTGTGGGCGTGGCCGAACAGGATCGCGTCGATGCCGGGGACCTGCTGGGCGACCAGCGCCACCGGGTTCTCGTTGGGCAGCTCCGGGCCGTAGCTGGAGGTGCCGCTGTCGCCACCGTGGGCGGAGACGATGACCAGGTCGGCACCCCGCTGCCGCATGACCGGCACCCACTTCGCGGCGGTCTCCACCATGCCCGGGAAGAGCAGTTTGCCCTCCACGTTGCCCTTGTCCCAGATGGCCACGCCGGGGTTGGTCAGGCCGAGGATGCCCACGGTCAGCGTCGGCGTCCCGGGCCCACCGGGCCGCACCCGCTTGAGCACGAACGGCCGGAACGCCGGCTTGCCGGTGCGGGCGTTCACCGCGTTCGCGGCCAGCGCCGGGAAGCCCAGCTGGTCGATCCAGGTCGCCAGCAGCGGCAGCCCGTAGTTGAACTCGTGGTTGCCCAGCGTCACGGCGTCGTACCGCAGGATGTTCATCGCGCGGGCCATCGGGTGCGTCGCGCCGGTGACGGTGATCGGCTCCTGCTTGGCGTAGTACGTGGCCAGCGGGGTGCCCTGGATGGTGTCGCCGGCGTCGAGGACCAGGGTGGCCCGGCCCCGCCGCTCGGCGCGGATCTGGTTGACCAGGGTGGCGAGCTTGGCGATGCCGACGTCGTTGTGCTTGCTGTCGTCGAACTCGGCGTCGCGGTAGTAGTCCCAGTTGTAGACGTTGCCGTGGGTGTCCGAGGTGCCCAGGACGGTCAGGTCCCAGGTCTTCGCACCCTGCGGGCCCTGCCGCTGGGCCGCCTGGGCGGGCCCGCCGGCGATCAGCGGGGCGGTCGCCGCGGCGGCGGCGACGGCCAGCACCTGGCGGCGCGACGCGCCGGAGGAGGAGGTCATGAAAAATGCCTTCCATCGGGGGTGGACGCGCCTCGTGGGGCGCCGCTGCGCACCATAACGAGCAGCCGTCGCTCCCGCCACAGTGGTCGGGGGTGTTTCACCACACCGACCCCACCGGCCATCTCCCTGTCACATCCGGTTCCACCGTCGGGTCCGACTGTTGTTTCCGGCGTACCGGTCGGGGTAGGTCAGCCAGGGACCCAGAACGGACCAAACCAGGCAGGGAGCGGCACGGTGAGCCAGGACCAGTACACCCCGCAGGACCCCACCGAGCAGTACGGCCACCAGGATGGTCAGCCGGCCCAGCAGCAGTCGGCTCCCGGCCGGACCGACCGGATGGGCCCGGCGCCCGACCACGGGGAGACGTCGTACCGGGGCAGCGACCGGTTGACGGGCAAGCGGGCCCTGATCACCGGCGGCGACTCGGGTATCGGTCGGGCGGTGGCGATCGCCTTCGCCCGGGAGGGCGCCGACGTCGTCGTCTCCTACCTCGACGAGGAGGAGGACGCCGACGCCCGGGAGACGGTGCGGCTGATCGAGGAGGCCGGCCGGCGGGGCGTGGCGGTGCGCACCGACCTGACCGACGAGCAGCACTGCCGCGACCTGGTCGACCGGACCGTCACCGACCTCGGCGGGTTGGACATCCTGGTCAACAACGCGGCCTACCAGATGGCCCAGGACGACGGCATCACGTCGATCAGCACCGCGCAGTTCGACCGGGTGATGAAGACCAACCTGTACGCCATGTTCTGGCTCTGCCGCAGCGCCGTGCCGCACCTGAAGGAGGGCGCGACGATCATCAACACCACCTCGATCCAGGCGTTCGACCCGTCGCCGCCGCTGCTGGACTACGCCACCACCAAGGCGGGCATCGCGAACTTCACCAAGGGTCTCGCGGCGCAGCTCGCCGACCGGGGCATCCGGGTCAACGCGGTCGCCCCGGGCCCGATCTGGACGCCGCTGATCCCGGCGACCATGCCACCTGCGAAGGTGGAGAAGTTCGGCACCGACACCCCGCTGGGCCGGGCCGGGCAACCCGCCGAGTTGGCCCCGGCGTACGTCTTCTTCGCCTCCCAGGAGTCCAGCTACGTCACCGGGGAGATCCTCGGCGTCACCGGCGGCCGCTTCACCAGGTGAGCTGCCCACCCGCGCGCACCCGGCCCGGCCTGCCGACCGCCGGCCCGCGCCCCGTGGCACGGGCCGGCGGCGGACGCTCAGCGGGGCCAGCCGGCCATCCGGCGGCGGACCTGCGCGATCTGCGCCGGGTCCAGGCCGTAGCGGGCGAGCCGGCGGTCCGGCAGCCGGTCCAGGTAGCGGCCGGCGGCCCGGACGTCCTCGTCGACCAGCGCCGGGTCCACCTGCCGGGCCAGCGCCAGCAGCTCGTCGACCGGGTACTGCGCCAGCGCGGCGGCGACGTCGATGTAGTCGCGGGCCTCCCGGCGGTTGACCAGGGCGGCGGTCTTGTTGGCGATCAGGTCGCGCAGGTCCATCACCGGGCCGAGGTCCATCACCACCGGTGAGCGGTACCGGTCGAGCCGGGCCAGGCTGAGCCGGATCCGCCGGTCGTCCCGGCCGACGACGAAGTCCCGGATGTCCCGGTCGAAGCCCTCGAACAGGTCACCGAGGTCGCTGTCCGGGTCGGCCGGCGCGACCGTGTACCCGGCCTGTTCCAACGCGGCGCACACCTCCGCCGCCGCCGCGGCGGCCGCCCCCTCCACGTCGGCGAACAGGTCGACGTCCTCGGTGGGCCGGGTGACCAGACCGTGCGCCGCCCAGGCCACCCCGCCGCCGAGCACGAACCGGTGCGGCCCGGCCGCGGTGAGCGCGACCCGGGCGACCTCCCGGTAGAAGTCGTGCAGGTGGGTCACGCGGTCCGCAGGCCCCGGTGTCGGCTCTCCCAGGCCGCCCGTACCCCCCGGGGCAGGTTGAGCCGCCGCCACACCCGGCGCAGGGTGCGCCCGTCGATCAGCGCCCGCAGGTCGTCGGCGCGGGTGGTCTCCCGCAGCACGTTCTCGTACAACCAGAGCAGATCGTCCGGTTCGGCCAGGTCGAAGGTGCGTTCGCTGCTCCACATCAGCCGGACCGGCAGCTCCACCACCCCGCCGGTGGGGCCGGTCAGCTCCGCCAGGGTGCGCGCCACCACCACCGGTCGGCCCGGCCGGGCCAGGTGGGGGGCGGTCGCCAGGGTGGCCTGCATGGTGTCAGGGTAACGCCGGTTCGACCAGCTCAGGTACGTGGCTTCCGACGAACCGCCGCCGCCGGTGCCCGCGACGGGCGCGCGGAAGGGCCCGGCGGGGTAAGCTGGCGGCAGGAGCGTCGGTGTGTCCAGTGTCCCCGGGCCTCACCTGAATTGCCGTCGCGGAGTTCCGTTCGGCTGGAGCCGCGTTGCGCCACGCGCCGAGAGGCGACATGCACATCGGCGCTCCGCCATCGCGATACGGCGCTGCCCCCGACCGGTCCGGTCGGGGGCAGCGCCGTATCGGTGCGTGGAGATCCCCGCACCGGGTCGCATCCTCCGCCGCGCTGGCCTATGTTCAGAGGGTCGGTTCATGCCGGGGAGGGAGGAGCGCAGTGGGTCTGCGTACCTTCATCGCGGGCTGGCCGGTCTACCGCCAGCTCACCGGCACCGACCCGCTCGGCCGGGGCGCGGCGGCGCAGTCGGACCGCTCTGCCGGGCTGACCGCCCGCACCGAGACCGCCGACCGGGTGGCCCGCTCGGTCTGCCCGTACTGCGCGGTCGGCTGCGGGCAGCGGGTGTACGTCTCCGACGACCGGGTCACCCAGATCGAGGGCGACCCGGACAGCCCGATCTCCCGGGGGCGGCTCTGCCCGAAGGGCTCGGCCAGCAGGAGCCTGGTCACCAGCCCGCTGCGGCAGACCACGGTCCGCTACCGGCGACCGTATTCCACCGAGTGGGAGGACCTCGACCTCGACACCGCGCTCGACATGATCACCGACCGGATCCTCGCCGCCCGCGAGCAGACCTGGGAGGACGTCGACAGCGACGGCCGGCCGTTGCACCGCACGCTGGGCATCTCCAGCCTGGGTGGGGCGACGCTGGACAACGAGGAGAACTACCTCATCAAGAAGCTGTTCACCGCGATGGGGGCGCTCCAGATCGAGAACCAGGCCCGCATTTGACACTCCGCCACCGTCCCCGGTCTGGGGGCCAGCTTCGGTCGCGGTGGCGCGACGGACTTCCAACAGGACCTCGCCAACGCTGACGTCATCGTCATCCAGGGCTCGAACATGGCCGAGGCCCATCCGGTGGGCTTCCAGTGGGTCATGGAGGCCAAACGGCGCGGTGCGAAGGTCTTCCACGTCGATCCCCGGTTCACCCGCACCAGCGCGGTCGCCGACACCTACCTGCCGATCCGGGCGGGCACCGACATCGCCCTGCTCGGCGGCGTGGTGCGCTACATCCTGGACAACGAGCTGGACTTCCGGGAGTACGTGCTGGCGTACACGAACGCGGCGACGATCGTCAGCGAGCAGTTCGCCGACACCGAGGACGGCGACGGCCTGTTCTCCGGCTACGACCCGAACACCGACAGCTACGTGGAGACCAGCTGGCAGTACGCCGGGCACGAGGGGGACTCCGGCAACGGGCACACCGCCAAGGAACGCGACAACGCGGCCGGCCTGCGGCACGAGTCGCACGGCGCGCAGGTGCACGGGCAGACCCAGCGGGACGAGACCCTGCAACATCCACGTTGCGTCTACCAGATCCTGCGCCGGCACTTCGCCCGCTACACCCCGGAGATGGTGGAGCGGGTCTGCGGCATCCCCCGGGACAAGTTCCTGGAGCTGGCGCGGGCCTGGACGGAGAACTCGGGCCGGGACCGCACCGGCGCGCTGGTCTACTCGGTGGGCTGGACCCAGCACAGCGTCGGTGTGCAGTACATCCGCACCGGGGCGATCATCCAGTTGCTGCTGGGCAACATGGGCCGGCCGGGCGGCGGCATCCTGGCGTTGCGCGGGCACGCCAGCATCCAGGGCTCCACGGACATCCCGACGCTGTTCAACCTGCTGCCCGGTTACCTGCCGATGCCGCACCACGCCGACCACCCGACGTTCGACGACTGGGTGGACAGCATCCGCCACCCCGGGCAGAAGGGTTTCTGGGGCGACGCGCGAGCGTACGCGGCGAGCCTGTTGAAGGCGTACTGGGGGGACGCGGCGACCCCGGACAACGACTTCTGCTATGACCACCTGCCCCGGATGACCGGCGACCACGGCACCTACCAGCAGGTGCTCAACATGATCGACGGCAAGATCAAGGGGTACTTCCTGCTCGGCCAGAACCCGGCTGTCGGCTCGGCGCACGGGCGGGCGCAGCGGCTCGGCATGGCCAACCTGGACTGGCTGGTGGTCCGCGACCTGTTCATGATCGAGAGCGCCACGTTCTGGAAGAACGGCCCCGAGGTGGCCACCGGCGAGATCGTCCCGACCGAGTGCCGCACCGAGGTGTTCTTCCTGCCGGCGGCCTCGCACGTGGAGAAGGAGGGCACCTTCACCCAGACCCAGCGGCTGTTGCAGTGGCGGGAGAAGGCCGTCGAGCCACCGGGCGACGCCCGCTCCGAGCTGTGGTTCTTCTACCACCTGGGGCGGCGGCTGCGGGAGCGGCTGGCCGGTTCCCCCCACCGCCGCGACCGCGCCCTGCTCGACCTGGCCTGGGACTACCCCACCGACGGCCCGCACGACGAGCCGAGCGCCGAGGCGGTGCTGCGCGAGATCAACGGGTACGACGTGTCCACCGGCCGTCCACTGTCCTCGTTCACCGAGGCGAAGGACGACGGCAGCACCGCCGTGGGCTGCTGGATCTACTCCGGCGTCTACGCCGACGGGGTCAACCAGGCCGCCCGCCGCCGGTCCCGGCACGAACAGGACTGGGTCGCCGCCGAGTGGGGCTGGGCGTGGCCGGCGAACCGGCGCATCCTCTACAACCGGGCGTCGGCCGACCCGCAGGGCCGCCCGTGGAGCGAGCGCAAGAAGTACGTCTGGTGGGACCCGCAGGCCGGCGAGTGGACCGGTCACGACGTGCCGGACTTCGAGCGGACGAAACCGCCGACGTACCGGCCGCCGCAGGGGGCGTCCGGCCCGGCGGCGCTGGCCGGCGACGATCCGTTCATCATGCAGGCCGACGGCAAGGGTTGGCTGTACGCGCCGAGCGGGGTGCTCGACGGTCCGCTGCCGACGCACTACGAGCCGGCGGAGTCGCCGCTGCGCAACCCGCTCTACGGCCAGCAGGCCAACCCGACCCGCAAGGTGTACGCCCACCCGGTGAACTCGGTGAACCCGAGCCCACCGCAGGAACACAGCCAGGTCTTCCCGTACGTGTTCACGGTCAGCCGGCTCACCGAGCACCACACCGCCGGGGCGATGAGCCGTACGGTGCGTCCACTGGCGGAGCTGCAACCGGAGATGTTCGTGGAGGTGTCCCCGGAGTTGGCCGCCGAGACGGGGCTGACCCACCTCGGCTGGGCGCACCTGATCAGCGGCCGGGCGGTGATCGAGGCGAAGGTGCTGGTCACCGACCGGCTCACCCCGCTGCGGGTGGACGGTCGGATCATCCACCAGCTCTGGCTGCCATACCACTTCGGCTACGAGGGGCTGGTCACCGGCGACTCGGCCAACGACCTGTTCGGCATCACCCTGGACCCGAACGTGCTCATCCAGGAGAGCAAGGTCGGCACCTGCGACGTCCGGCCGGGCCGGCGACCGACCGGCCCGGTGTTGCGGGACCTGGTCGAGGACTACCGTCGACGGGCCGGGATCGTGCCCGGGGAACGCCCGCCGACGGTGACGACCCCGGTGCTGCGGCCGGCGGGTCGCAGCGACGACGGGCCACGGGAGAAGGGCGCCGACCATGCCTGACGGCAACAGCCTCTACGGCCCGCTCGATCCGGCCCCGGACGCGGGCTGGACGGCTGCCGGCCCCCGGATGGGGTTCTTCACCGACACCAGCGTCTGCATCGGCTGCAAGGCGTGCGAGGTGGCCTGCAAGGAGTGGAACGCCGTCCCCGAGTCCGGCTTCGACCTGCTCGGCATGTCGTACGACAACACCGGCGCGTTGACCGCGAACTCCTGGCGGCACGTGGCCTTCGTCGAGCAGCCGGTGCCGGCCGGGCACCGCACCGCACCGTTCGCCGGGAACCCGACCGGTGCTTCGGCCGGCGCGACGTCGGCGGCGGTCGCCGCCGGCACGACCGGCACCAGCGGCACCGAACCGGGCGTACCCCCGGGCGACGCCGACGCCGCCGCCCGGATGGCCACCGCGCCGGGTGGCACCGTCGGTGCGTCGGCGGGTGGCGCCGGCGGCACGGGCACCCGGTTCCTCGGCATGCCCGGGGCCGCGCCACCCGGCCGGGACACCGGTGTGGAGACCCGCACCGACTTCCGCTGGCTGATGATGTCGGACGTCTGCAAGCACTGCACCCACGCCGCCTGCCTGGACGTCTGCCCCACCGGGTCGCTGTTCCGCACCGAGTTCGGCACGGTGGTGGTGCAGGAGGACATCTGCAACGGCTGCGGTTACTGCATCTCCGCCTGCCCCTACGGGGTGATCGACCAGCGTAAGGGCGACGGCCGGGCGTGGAAGTGCACGCTGTGCTACGACCGGCTCGGCGCGGGGATGACCCCGGCCTGCGCCCAGGCCTGCCCGACCGAGTCCATCCAGTACGGCCCCCTCGACGAGCTGCGGGAGCGGGCCGCGCAGCGGGTCGCCACGCTGCACGACCGGGGCGTCCCGGAGGCCCGGCTGTACGGTCACGACCCGACCGACGGCGTCGGTGGCGACGGCGCGTTCTTCCTGCTCCTCGACGAGCCCGAGGTGTACGGCCTGCCCCCGGACCCGGTGGTCACCACCCGGGACCTGCCCCGGATGTGGCGGCGGGCGGGGCTCGCCGCGTTGGCCATGACGGCGGCGGCCGTCGCCGCGTTCGTCGGAGGGTCGTCGTGACCGCCGGCCGGATTCCGGTGGGGGAGCGGTTCCGGGGCTTCCGCGCCCGGCTCGCCGCCGACGGTGTGTTCCGGCCGCAGCGCTCCTCGGTACGGCTCGGCCACGGCCCGAAGGTCGGTGCCGGACCGGCCGAGGGTGCGCACCCGGCCGGCGCCCCGGGTTCGGCCGACGCGCCGGTGCCGCCCCGGGACGTGCCGCCGGTGGCGCGGCGGCGTGGCCGGGGTGGGCGCGGCGGCGAGGAGCTGCGCGTCCCGGAGGCGGAGTTCACCTCCTACTACGGCCGGCCGATCCTCAAGGCCCCGGTGTGGCGGTGGGACATCGCCGCTTACCTGTTCACCGGTGGGCTGGCCGCCGGGTCGTCGCTGCTGGCCGCCGGGGGGCAGCTCACCGGCCGGCCGGCGTTGCGGCGGGCCGGCCGGGTCACCGCGTTGGGCGCGGTCACCGCCAGCGCGTACTTCCTGGTCAACGACCTGGGCCGGCCGGCCCGGTTCCACCACATGCTGCGGGTGGCGAAACCGACCTCGCCGATGTCGGTGGGCACCTGGATCCTCACCGCGTACGGCCCGGCCGCCGGGCTCGCCGCCGTCGCCGAGGGCGCCCGGCTGCTGCCCGGGGGCGGGGTGTCCGGACTGGCCCGGCGACTGCTGCCGCCGGCCGGGCAGGTCGCCGGGCTGGCCGCCGCCGCCGTCGCGCCCGCGCTGGCCACGTACACCGGGGTGCTGCTGGCCGGGACGGCGGTGCCGTCCTGGCACGAGGCGTACCCGGAGCTGCCGACCATCTTCGCGGGCAGCGCGCTGGCCAGCGGCGCCGGTGTGGGATTGCTCGCCGCGCCCTGTGCCCAGGCCGGGCCGGCCCGCCGGATGGCGGTGGCCGGGGCCGCCCTGGAACTGTGGGGTGCGCACTCGGTGGAAACCCGGCTGGGTCTGCTCAGTGAGCCCTACCGGCTGGGTAGGGCGGGTCGGCTGCTGCGCGCGGGTCGCCTGCTCACCGCCGCCGGGGTGGTCGGGGCGCTGGCCGGCCGGCGCAGCCGGGTGGTGTCCGCGTTGTCCGGCACCGCGCTGCTGGCCGCTTCGGTGGCCACCCGGTTCGGCATCTTCCACGGCGGGGTGGCCTCGGCGCGGGACCCGAAGTACACGGTCCTGCCGCAGCGGGAACGGATCCGTCGCCGGTCGGAGCAGGTCTGACACCTCACCGCGCCGTCGGGGTGGCGCTGTGGTTGACTCGGGGGCGGAGGCGTTCAGGCGGCTGGTGCCCCTCCCAGCCTTCAAAGCTGGTGTGGTCCGGGATCCGGGCCAGGCGGGTTCGATTCCCGTCCGTCTCCGCCAACCACCGGGGGAGCTGACACGCATGGGCGAGGCGGCGGTCGATCCGCGACGGCGGGTGCCGCGTACCGACGTGCTGTTGGCCGATCCGGCGGTGGCCGCCGCGGTGGCCACCCTCGGCCGGGCCCGGGTGAAGGTCGCCGTCGCCCGCGCCCAGCAGCGGGCCCGGCACGGTGAGATCACCCCCGACGAGGTACGCGACGCCGTCCTCACCGACCTGCCCGCCCCCGGGCCCCGGGCGGTGCTCAACGCCACCGGGGTGGTGCTGCACACCAACCTCGGGCGGGCCCCCCTGTCCCCGGCCGCCGTCGACGCGCTGGTCGCCGCCGCCGGCTGCACCGACGTGGAACTGGACCTCGGCACCGGTCGGCGGGCCCGCCGGGGCCGCGACGCACTCGCCGCGCTGGCCGCGGCGGTGCCCGACGCCGCCGCCGTGCACGTGGTCAACAACGGCGCGGCGGCCCTGGTGCTCGCCGCGACCGCGTTGGCCGCCGGCCGGGAGATCGTGGTCAGCCGGGGTGAACTGGTGGAGATCGGCGACGGGTTCCGCCTGCCCGACCTGCTGGCCAGCACCGGTGCCCGCCTGCGCGAGGTCGGCACGACCAACCGCACCACCCGCGACGACTACGCCCGGGCGGTCGGCCCGGACACGGGTTTCGTGCTCAAGGTGCACCCGTCCAATTTCGTGGTCACCGGGTTCACCTCGGCCGTCGGTGTCGGTGACCTGGCCACCCTCGGCGTGCCGGTGGTGGCCGACATCGGTTCCGGCCTGCTCACTGCCGACCCGTTGCTGCCCGCCGAGCCGGACGCGGCGGGCACCCTGCGCGCCGGGGCGCACCTGGTCACCGCCAGCGGCGACAAGCTCCTCGGCGGCCCGCAGGCCGGGCTGCTGCTCGGCGACGCCGACCTGGTCGACCGGTTGCGTCGCCATCCGCTGGCCCGGGCGCTGCGGGTGGACAAGCTGACCCTCGCCGCGTTGGCGGCCACCCTGCACGGGCCGACCACCCCCACCCGGGCCGCCCTGCACGCCGACCCAACCGTGCTGCGGGACCGCTGCGAACGGCTGCGCGACGCCCTCGGTGCCGAGGGACACAAAGCCGAGGTGGTGCCCAGCGTCGCCGTCGTCGGTGGGGGCGGCGCCCCGGGCGTCGAGCTGGACTCGTGGGCGCTGAGCCTGCCCGAGCGGTACGCCGCCGCCCTGCGGCAGGGCGACCCGCCGGTGCTGGGCCGGGTGGTCCGGGGCCGGCTGCTGCTGGACCTGCGCTGCGTACCCGCCGACGCCGACGACACGGTGCGCGACGTGGTGCTGCGGGTGGCCGACTGAGATGCACGTCGTCGCGACCGCCGGGCACGTCGACCACGGCAAGTCCACCCTGGTCCGGGCGTTGACCGGGATGGAACCGGACCGGTGGGCCGAGGAACGCCGCCGGGGGATGACCATCGACCTCGGCTTCGCCTGGACCGCCCTGCCCACCGGTGACACGGTCGCGTTCGTCGACGTGCCCGGGCACGAGCGGTTCGTGCCGAACATGCTCGCCGGGGTGGGACCGGTGCCGGCGGCGTTGGTCGTGGTCGCCGCCGACGAGGGCTGGATGCCGCAGTCGGCCGAGCACCTGGCCGCCCTGCACGCCCTCGGGGTGTCCCACGGGCTGCTGGTGGTGACCCGGGCGGACCTGGCCGACCCGGGGCCGGCGGCGGCGCAGGCCCGTGCGCGGCTCGCCGCGACGTCGCTGGGCGCGGTCGAGTCGGTGGCGGTCAGCGCCGTCACCGGTGTCGGCCTGCCCGAGCTGCGCGCCGCCCTGGGCCGGCTGGTGGCCCGGCTGCCCCCGCCGCGCACCGACGGGCCGGTGCGGCTGTGGATCGACCGGGCGTTCACCATCCGGGGCAGCGGCACGGTGGTCACCGGCACCCTCGGCGGTGGTGAGCTGCACGTCGGTGACCAGGTGGCGCTCGCCACCACCGGCGAACCGGTCCGGGTCCGGGGCCTGCACCGGCTCGGGACGGCCGCGTCTCGGGTCGCCGCGGTGTCCCGGGTGGCGGTCAACCTGCGCGGGGTGCCCCGGGACCGGCTCGGCCGGGGCGACGCCCTGCTCACCCCCGGTGAGTTCCACCGGACCGACCTGCTCGACGTGCGGTTGGCCGGCGACCCGGCCGGTGACCTGCCGGTCACGCTGACCCTGCACGTCGGGTCGGCGGCGGTGCCGGCGCGGGTCCGTCCGCTCGGCGCGGACACCGTGCGGTTGCGGCTGGCCCGTCCGTTGCCGCTGCTGATCGGGGACCGTGCGGTGCTGCGCGATCCGGGGCGGCACCACGTCTGCGGTGGCGTGACCGTGCTGGACGTGGCACCGCCACCGTTGAGCCGACGCGGTGCCGCCGCCGCCCGCGCGACCGTCCTCACCGACCTGGACGGGCAGCCCGACCTGGCGGGGGAGCTGCGCCGCCGCCGGCTCGTCCGGGCCGGTGAGCTGACCCGGATGGGAGTCACCGGCGCAGTCGCCCCGGTCGCCGGGGACTGGCTGGCCGACCCCGGGCACTGGCGGTGGCTGGGCGGACGACTGGTCGAGGAGGTGACCGCCTGGGTGGCCGCGCACCCGTTGGAGGCGGGCGCCCCGGTGGAGGCGCTGCGGCAGCGCCTCGGCCTACCCGACCGGGCCCTGGTGGAGGCGTTGGTCCGGCCGCCGTTGACGCTGCGGGCCGGCCGGATCGGCACCGGGGCGTCCGGCGGCCTACCCGAGCCGGTGGCCCGCGCGGTCGACCGGGTCCGCAGCGAGTACGCCACCCACCCGTTCCGCGCGCCGCAGGCCGACCGGCTGGCCGCGCTGGGCCTCGGCCCCCGGGAGGTCGGTGCGGCCGTGCGGGCCGGTGCGTTGCTACGGCTGGCGGACAACGTGGTGCTGCTGCCCGACGCGGCCGACGAGGCGGTGAGGGTCCTCGCCCGGCTGCCGCAGCCGTTCACCCTCAGCGCCGCCCGGCAGGCCCTGGACACCACCCGTCGGGTGGCGGTGCCGCTGCTGGAGCTGCTGGACCGCCGTGGGGTGACCCGCCGGTTGCCTGACGACGCCCGCGAGGTGACCGGGACGGGTTGACCGGTGGGCCGGGCCGGCCGGCAGCCGGCGCGGGTCGCAGCCGGCGGCGTTCCCCGTCGACCCCGGTGCCGGGCGGTGGCCCTACCCGACGGTGGGCGCTGAACCTGCCCCCGCCGGCCGGCCGGACCGGGCACACCGGCGAACCGCCCTCCGGGTGGCTCCGGGTCGCCTACCGTGACGCCCATGGACCCTTCGGCGGTCTGGCGGGACCGGAACCATCGCTGGCGGATCGAGGCGTACCGGGCCCCGGACCTGCGGTTCGCCATCTTCGCCACCAACGGCCCCACCGAGAGTGCGCCGCTGTGGTTGTTCGGCATGGCCGCGTTGGCCCGCTGGTTGATGACCCACGCCATCTCCCTGGACGACCTGGAGACCGACTGACCGGGCGGACCCATCCCGCCCCGGCGGTCGGCGCGGTGGACCCGCCCGGTCCGTCGGCGTCGCCCGGAAGGGGGAACCGGGTCTGATCGCCCGGCCCGGCAGGGCGGGTGCTCGTACGGTGCGGGGCGTGAAGGACCGAGGAATGCGGACGTTTCTGGCGGTGGTCGCCGGCCTCGCGGTGATCTACTTCGGGGTGACCGGGCGGAGCTCCACCGAGGACGGCGGTGGGGTCTCCGGCGGGGTGGTGCTGTTGGCCCTGCTCGCCGCCGTGCTGGTGTGGTACCTGACCAAGCCGGCGGGCAACAAACCGGTCGACTGACCGCTGCTCCGGTGGCCCCGTGCGCCACCCGGCTCGTCCAGCGCGATCAACGTCTGCGGCGGCGACGGGATCGCGGCGGGGGCGACCGGTCAGCGGGTCGCGGCGGCGGTGCGGGTCACCTCACCGGCCGACTCCTCCCCGAGGGCCACCCGGACCAGCGCCGACGCCAGCCGGCCGAAGTCCGGTTCGGCGACCAGCCCGGCCAACCCGTGCGGGTCGGCCGGTAGGCCGAGTCGTTTCGCGCCGGCCAGGGTGCGCCGGTCGGCGTACGGACGCACGTCCGGCCAGACCGTCTGCGCCTCCCGCAGGAAGATGTCCGCCCCGGTCGGGCCGATGCCGGGAAACTCGGTCAGCCGCCGTCGCAGCGCCGCCGGTTCGCCCCCGGCCTCCCGGTGCATCCGCCGCAGGTCACCGTGCCAGCGGTCCAGGCACAGGCGGGCCGCGGTGCCGAGCATCGTGGCGGTCCGCTCGTCGTAGCGGCGGTAGTGGCCGCGACCCAACGCGTCCACCCGGTCCTGCCATGGTGCCGCCTCCATCGCCTGCGGGGTACGCCACCCGGCGGCGAACAGTTCCCGGGCGGCGGCCACCGCCACCTGGGCCCGGATCCGGGTGCTCAGCAACGTGGTGAGCACCAGCAGTTGGTAGAGCGGGCCGGGCCGGTCGGCAAGCGTGATGCCGGCCTCCTCGGCGTAGGTGCGGCTCTGCCGGTCCAGCAGCGTCCGGGCCAGCCGTCGATCGTCCCCCATCACCCGGTACTACCCGTCCTGCCGCAGCTCACCCCTGGCCCCCCGGGGTCGACCTGCCGGGGCCCGCATGCGGCTCCCGGTGGCGGGTAACCGCTGCCGGGCGCGGAACACCGTGCCCCCACCCGGGAAGGAGACAGCCGTGACGAACGTGCAGCAGCCTGAGATGCGCCGCAACGGGAACAACCCGACCGTGCAGGACAGCGCGGGGCCTCCCGCGACCGGACACCCCGCCAACCGGGGCACCTCGCGCGGTGACCGGGGTCGCCCGACGCCCCGTGGCCAGGCGTCCCCGTACGGTCCGGGCGCGCAGACCGCCGACGACGACAGCGACCGGGGCTGACCACCCCGACGGCGGGGCCCGTGCGGGTGCCGGTGAGCTGCCGTCACCGGGCCCGGTTCCACCCGCCCGGACCGGGCCCGGTGCGCTGCGGAAGGGCCGTGATCGGATCGGCACTCCTCTGTGGCGTGTCGCCCACGTTCCGCAGTCTGGTCACGCGCCGGGCCGGGTGTGCCCGGCGGTGCCGTCAGGTCGGGGTGCGGACCACGGCGACCGGGCAGGCGCTGTGGTGCAGCACCCGGTGGCTGACCGAGCCGAGCAGCAGGCCGCCCAGCTCGCCGTGACCCCGACCGCCGACCACCACCAGCTGCGCCCGGCGGGACGCCTCGGTGAGCGCGGCGACCGGCCGGGCGTGTACGGGCTCCCGGTCGACGGGCACGTCGGGGTGTCGTCCGGCGAGCCCGACGAGGCACCCGGCGAGCACGTCGTCCTCCTCGTCGCGCAGCCGGGACTCGTCGTACACCAGGGGTTGGATGTCGCCGGGGCGGGTGGAGGCCGGGTGGGTGTAGGCGTGCAGGGCCCGCAGTCGGACGCCCCGGGCGGACGCCTGCGCGGCGGCGAAGTCCACGGCGGCGCGGGAGGCCGGCGAGCCGTCGACCCCCACGACCACCGGGCCGTCGGGGTGTTCCTCGCCCCGGGCGACCAGGACCGGACAGTCGGCGTGCGTGGCGACCTGGATCGCCACCGAACCGACCAGCAGCGCGGTGAATCCGCCGAGGCCCCGGTCACCCAGCACGATGACCGCCGCGCCGGGTGTCTCGCCGAGCAGCACCGCCGAGGCCTCACCGTCGATGATCTCTCCGGTCACCCGGACGCCGGGCTGCGCCGTGCGGGCTTCGGCCACGGCCGCCTCCACCAGGTTCTGTGCCTGCTGGCGCAACCCGCCGCCGGGTGGGTTGCCGGCGAGCGGGTCGATCGGCACCCGCAGCAGCGGCCAGATGAAGCCGTGCACCACCCGCAGTGGCCGGTGCCCCCGCACCGCCTCGGTCGCGGCCAGCCGGACGGCGCGTAGCGCCGACTCCGAGCCGTCCACGCCCACCACGACCGCCGCGCCGTTCGCCGAGTTCACCCCGCGCACCTCCCGCCCGCGCCAGTATCACGGCCGGGCGGGGGTCGGCGGGGCGGAAACCGCCGACCCCGACCCGGCCGGTACGGCTGTCGGCGTCGGTCGGGTCGGGTCGGGTCGAAGGAGGGTGTCGTCGGTTGCGGTGCGGCGGTGCGGGGGGCGGTCCCAGCCGTGGTGACCCCGGTCGGAACGGGGCCGATCGCTCCGTATGATGCTTGCCCTGTAGCAAGAATCTCGGAGGGACGATCATGTCGGATGCGCTCGCAGCGATGTCGCGTGCGCTACGTGAGGCTCCACCCGACCAGGTGGTGGAGGCCGTCGACCGGGCCCTCCGGTCCGCCCTCGACGCGGTGCGGGTCGACGTGTTCCTGGCCGACTACCGGATCAGTGGGCTGTGGTCGGTGCTCGACCCGGAGCTGTCCGCCGGGTCCCTCAGCGGCCAGGGCGCGGCGCAACGCTGCTTCAGCGGCCAGCGACCGGTGCTCGACCCGCACGACGGCGGGCCCTTGCGGGTGTGGGCGCCGCTGACCGCGTGGGGGGAACGCCTGGGGGTGTTCCTGGTCGAGCTGGCCGGTGGTCCGGACCACCCGACCGTGGACCTGATCGCCGACCTGGCCGTCGACCTGGCCACCACGTTGCGGGCCGCCGACCGGGAGACCGACCGCTACCGGCGTACGCGGCGTCGGGAGCGGCTGAGCATGGCCGCCGAGATGCAGTGGGAGCTGTTGCCTGGGCGCAGCGTCACCAACGAGGCGTTCCTGCTGGCCGGGCAGCTCGAACCGGCGTACTCGGTGGGTGGCGACCACTTCGACTGGTCGGTCGACCCGGGGCGGCTCACCCTCACCGTCCTCAACGGGGCCGGGACCGGGTTGGCCGCCGCGATGCTCACCGCGCTCACGGTCAACGCCATCCGCAACGCGAGACGCTCGGGCGGTGGTCTGGTGGAGCAGGCCGAACTGGCTTCGGACACCCTGTTCTACCAGCATCGCGGGCAGCGGCACGTGGCGACGTTGCTGCTGTCGGTGGACACCGCCACCGGTCGCGCGCGGGCGGTCGACGCCGGTTCGCCGCGGGTGCTGCGGCTGCGGGGGAGCGCCATCGAACGGATCACCCTGGAGCCGCAGCTGCCGTTGGGCATGTTCGCCGAGACCCGCTACACGGTCCAGGAGTTCGACCTGCTGCCCGGTGACCGGCTCTTCGTGGTCAGCGACGGCGTGTACGACGCGCAGCCGGGCGGCCAGGAGGCATACGGTGAGCGGGCCATGGCCCGGTCGATGCGGTCGACGCGGCTGCAACCGGCGACGGAGGCGGTCGGTACGGTGATGCGCGAGCTGTTCGCATATCATGCCGACACTGATCTCCGTGACGACGCCGTCGTCGTGTGCCTGGACTGGTGCGGTCCGGGCGGGTGGCGCGCTCGGTGATCGGTCGTCAGCGACACACGACAGCGGAGAATCGCAGGGGACAGCGGGTGGATCGACCTCCGGATCTTGCTGCGGCGATCGATGCCGCCGCCGAGGCGCTCGTCGGTGTGCTCGACTCGGCCACTTCCCGTCACCAGGTGGCGGTCCCGCCGACCCAGCTGCGGGTGCTGGCGTTGATCAGGGAGCGGCCGGAGACGAACGTCAACGGGTTGGCCGAGCTGCTGGACGTGGTGCCGTCGTCGGCCAGCCGGCTCTGTGACCGGCTGGAGGCCACCGGCCTGCTGCGTCGCACCCCGGACCCCCGGGACCGGCGGGAGGTGCGGCTGGTCCTGACCGCCGCGGCGGTCACCCTGTTGGCCGAGGTCCGGGAGCGCCGGCACCGGGCGGTGCAGGCGGTGCTGGACCGGATGCCGGCGCGGGCCCAGCACGAACTGCTGTTGGCGCTGGTGGCCTTCGGTCAGGCGGCTGCCTCGGGCACGCCGCCCCAGACCGACACGGCCGTGCGTACCGCCTGAGGTCGGACCGCGTTCCCCTATTATCCTAGGATGCCTTAGCGGTGGTGACGCAGCACACGACAGACCACGTCGCCGACAGCGAACGCGTCGTACCGAAAGGCCACAACGAGCCCGATATAGTGGCTGCCGGCCCGGGGTGTCGACCACCGCGGGCCGCATCAGGGGGAGGTCCCGGCCGGGATCACCGAGACGCCGGCACCCGCCGGCCCGGTAGCGCACGACTGATCGCGGCACCCGTGCGGGGTGCCGCGGATCGTGCTGCGGAGGGAGGTTCGGTGTCACGTCGGCCGGCTCGGGCAGAGCATCCGGGTGCACCGGGTGGGGCAGACCGGGTGATGACCCTGCCGAACCTGATCAGCTTCGTCCGGCTGCTCGGCGTACCCCTGTTTCTGTGGCTGTTCCTGGTCGTGGAGGCGGACGTCGCGGCGATCGTGGTGCTCGCCCTCGGCGGCACCTCCGACTGGGTGGACGGGTGGATCGCGCGCCGGCTCGGGCAGGTCAGCCGGCTGGGCGAGCTGCTCGACCCGCTCGCCGACCGGCTCTACATCCTCGCCACCCTGCTCGCCTTCACCGCCCGGGAGGTGGTGCCGTGGCAGTTCACCGCGGCGCTGCTGGCCCGGGAGCTGCTGCTGCTCGGTTCACTGGCGGTGCTGCGCCGCTACGGCTACGGCCCGCCGCCGGTGCACTACGTCGGCAAGACCGCCACCTTCCTGCTGCTGGCCGCCTTCCCGCTGCTGCTCGTCGCGTCGGTGACCACGTCGGTGACGGCGACGACCGTCGGGGCGATCGGCTGGGGGGCGGCCTGGTGGGGGCTGGTGCTGTACTGGGTGGCCGGGGCGATGTACGTGATGCAGGCGACCCAGCTGGTCCGGGCGGCACGGTCGGGTCCCGGGGGAGCTGCCGCGTGAGCGCGCCACAGGACGGGTCGAAGCCCCCGGTCCGGTTGTTCACCCCGGACTTCCTCACCGAGCTGTTCCAGAATCCGTTGGATCCGGGCTACGCCGACGCGGCGGCCCGTCGGCGGGAGGCGCCGCCGACGGCCGGTTGGCGGGGTGGCTCGGCGCGGGTGGTGGCGATCGTGGTGGTCGTCGCGGTGGGTTTCCTGTTCGCGGTGGCCTACCGGGAGACGATGGCCGACGAGCCGAGTCGCAGTCAGGCGCGGGCCGCGTTGATCGCGCAGATCAAGCAGCGGGAGGCGGAGACCGACGCGATGACCGTGCGGGCGGCGCGGTTGCGGGAGGAGGTCGGTCGGCAGCGCGACGCGGCGTTGAGTGGTTCGCAGGCGGCCCGGTTGCGCAACCTGGAGGCGGGGACCGGTCTCGGTCGGGTGCGTGGTGACGGGGTGGTGGTGCGGTTGGCCGACGCGCCGTCGCAGGACGACGGGGCGGTGGGCGGTGACTCGGGGGCCGGACCGTCCCGGGTGATCTACTCGGATCTGCAGAAGGTCGCCAACGATCTGTGGGCCGCGGGTGCGGAGGCGATCGCGATCAACGGTCAGCGGTTGACGGCGACGTCGACGATCCGGTCGGCGGGCGCGGCGATCCTGGTGGACTTCCGTCCGGTGACCAGCCCGTACGAGGTTTCGGCGATCGGGCCGAAGGCGTTGCGGGACCGGTTCGACGACAGCCGTTCGGCGTATCTGATGCGTCGGGTGGCCCGGGACACGGGGTTGTCGTTCGAGGTGCGCCGGGCGGACGACCTCACGCTGCCGTCCGCTCCGGAGCCGCGGCTACGCTACGCGCGGCCGTCGGTGAGTCCGAGTCCGTCGTCGACGGGTTCGGGTGCTGTTCGTTCGTCCGGTGCCGGGTCGTCCGGTCCGGGTTCGTCTTCCCGCCCTTCCGGAGGTGTCCGATGATCGCGGTGCTGGCGTTGCTCGCCGGTGTGGTGCTGGGGATCTATCTTGATCCGACGGTGCCTGCGGCGTTGCAGCCGTACCTGCCGATCGCGGTGGTGGCCGCGCTCGACGCCGTGTTCGGTGGGGTGCGGGCGAAGTTGGACCGGATCTTCGACGACAAGCAGTTCGTGGTGTCGTTCATCTCGAACGTGCTGGTGGCCGGGTTGATCGTGTATCTGGGTGACCAGTTGGGGGTGGGGGGTCAGTTGTCCACGGGTGTGGTGGTCGTGTTGGGGGTGCGGATCTTCGGCAATGTGGCGGCGATCCGCCGGCACCTGTTCCGGGCGTAGGTTGGTGACGTGAGCGACGAGCATCGGGAGACGGGTACCGGGTGGCCGCAGCCGGAGGCGGGTCGTCCGGCGGTTGGCCCGGATCCGCGTCCGGACGCGCCGGATGCGGACGAGGTGAGTTCGCTGGTGCCGGACGAGGGTGGCCCGGGGTCCGGTGACGACGGCGGCGAGACGGTGAACCTGGCGCAGGTGGCGTCGTCCGGGGCGCGGCCGGTGGAGTCCGGGCCGGTGTCGTCGGCGGCGGAGCCCGTGGAGTCGGCGTCGTCGCGGATGCCGGGTCGGAAGGTGTCGTCGGCGGCGGTGATGATCGCGGCGTTGCTGGCGTTGTTGGGGTTCACGTTGGTGGTGCAGTTGAAGACCACGTCGACGGATCCGACCCTGGCGGCGACCCGGCAGGAGGACCTGGTGCGGATCTTCTCGGATCTGGATTCCCGGGAGAAGCGTCTGCAGCAGGACATCGAGGGCCTGGAGGACAGCCAGCGGCAGTTGCGGTCGGGGGAGCAGGGTCGGCAGGCGGCGTTGGAGGAGGCGACGAAGCGGGCCGACGAGATGGGCATCCTGGCGGGTACGTTGCCGGCGCGGGGGCCGGGGTTGGCGGTGCGGTTCGAGCCGGGTGGCAAGCCGATCCGGGCGGACCGGGTGTTGGATGCGGTGCAGGAGTTGCGGGGTGCGGGTGCGGAGGCGATGCAGATCTCGGGTGGGGATCGGGCGACGGTGCGGATCATCGCCTCGACGTACTTCCTGGACGGGTCGGGGGATGCGTTGGTGGTGGACGGGCGGACGTTGACGGGTCCGTTCACGATCACGGTGATCGGTGATCCGGAGACGATGCGTACCGCGTTGAACATTCCGGGCGGGGTGGCCGCATCGGTTCGCGGTGACGGCGGTAACGTGAGCGTCGAGGATCGTGAGGTTGCCGAGGTTTCGGCGCTGCACGCGCCGTTGAAGCTGGAACACGCCCGTCCGGTCTCCTGAGGCCGGCGCGGCCGCGCCGGGTGGTCCCGGTGCACCGATGGATGAGGGACGCGCTGGTGATTCCTGAGGATCTGCGTTACACCGCCGAGCACGAGTGGGTGGTGGGTGCCGAGGGTGGCACCGTCCGGGTCGGTATCACCCAGTTCGCGCAGGATGCGTTGGGTGACATCGTGTTCGTGCAGTTGCCGGACTCCGGTGTGGTGGTGGAGGCCGGTGAGTCGTTGGGTGAGATCGAGTCGACCAAGAGTGTGTCGGAGCTCTACGCGCCGGTGAGCGGGACGGTGTCGGCGCGTAACGAGGCGTTGGGTGACTCTCCTGAGGTGATCAACTCGGATCCGTACGGTGCGGGTTGGTTGGTGGAGATCGTGCCGGCGGATCCGGCGGCGGTGGATGGTTTGTTGACCGCTGACGCGTACCGTGAGCTCACCGAGAGCTGATTGGTGTCGTGCCGGGCGTGGGTGATGTTTGCCGCGCGTCCGGTTGCCCTGCATTTCGGCGCTGGCTAGGCTCGCCCAGTCGACCGAGAACCCCAAATGGTTGAGCGTTGGGTGATTGCCTTCCTGGGCACGGGGAGCCAGCCGCCGGGTGTGTGATCTGCCCGGCGGCCATACCCGCCGTTATCCTGATGCTGACCGAACTGATCCGTGAGGTGGTCCCATGACGCGCCCAGGCGACGAGTTCCCCCCGCTCGACGTCACTTCGACGCTCAATCTCGGTTCGCTGGACGAAGTGCTGGAGGGTCCGGACACCGATGTGGTGCCGAGTCGGATGTCCGGCTCGTTGCCGCCGGGGATGGCGCTGCTGGTGGTTCGTCGGGGTCCGAATGCGGGTGCCCGGTTCCTGTTGGACCATGATGTGACGACGAGTGGCCGGCATCCGGACAGTGACATCTTCCTGGACGATGTGACGGTGTCGCGGCGGCATGCTGAGTTCCATCGGGATTCGGGGACGTTCACGGTGCGGGACGTGGGGAGCCTGAACGGCACCTACGTGAACCGGGAACGGGTCGAGGCGGCCACGTTGAGCAATGGTGACGAGGTGCAGATCGGTAAGTTCCGGGTGGTGTTCATCGCCGGTCCTCGCCCGGAGGAGGAGGCCGGCCGGGGGTGAACGAGCCTGCGGCCTCCATGCCGTCCGGGGCGGCCCGGTCACACCCGCTGATGAGTATCGGTGAGGTGCTGGGTCAGCTGCGGGTGGAGTTTCCGGACGTCACGATTTCCAAGTTGCGGTTCCTTGAGGCCGAGGGCCTGGTGGAGCCGCAGCGGACGGCGGCGGGTTACCGGAAGTACAGCTGGGACGATGTGGCCCGGTTGCGTTTCGTGTTGACGGCGCAGCGGGATCAGTTTCTGCCGTTGCGGGTGATCCGTGAGCAGTTGGCGCAGTGGGACGGTGGTGACGAGACGCCGGGCCGGCAGCGGCCGACGTTGGTGGCGGTGGGTCCCGGTGGTGAGGTGCCGGGCCGGTCGGTGGAGGAGCCTGAGTCGCAGGTGCGGCTCGGGCGGGCCGATCTGGTGGCGCGTAGTGGGATCGCCGAGTCGACGTTGGGTGAGTTGGAGCGGCTGGGTGTGTTGGTGCCGGACCCGCCGGGGTGGTACGACGCGGATGCGTTGATCATCGCGCGGGCGGTGGCGGGTCTGGCGGCGTACGGGTTGGAGCCTCGGCATCTGCGGGGTTACCGGTCGTCGGCGGATCGTGAGGTGGGTTTGTTCGCGCAGTTGGTGGCGCCGTTGGCGCGGCAGTCGGATCCGGCGGCGCGGGCGCGGGCGGCGGAGACGGCGCGTGAGTTGGTGGCGTTGTCGCAGCAGTTGCATGCGGCGTTGGTGCGGGTGGGGTTGCGGTCGACGTTGGGTCGGTGACCCGGTTCGATGGTGTGCGCGGAAGGTTCTGCCCCGGGAAGCGTGTCGTAGGCTTGCCGGGGTAACCCCTTTTCTGGCGCGGTGCGGGTGCTGGTGCGGATGGGACGGCCGTGTCGAGGTCCGTGTACCGTGCAGGGACAGGCGCGGTGCGGGTGTAGGTGACAACGACACGGAGGCGGCGGTGCGCGAGCTGAGCGTGGTCGGGGTTCGGGTGGAGCTGCCCAGCAACCAGCCGATCGTCCTGCTCAGGGAAGTCGAGGGCGACCGCTATCTGCCGATCTGGATCGGTGCGGTCGAGGCCACGGCTATCGCTTATGAGCAGCAGGGGGTCAAACCGGCCCGGCCGTTGACGCATGATTTGTTGCGGGACGTGCTGGCGGCGTTGCAGGCGCCGTTGCGGGCGGTGGAGATCACCGAGTTGAAGGAGAACGTCTTCTACGCTGATCTGTTGCTGGGTGACGGGGTGCGGGTGTCGGCCCGGCCGAGTGATTCGATCGCGTTGGCGTTGCGGGTGGGTGCGCCTATTCGTTGTGCGGAGCAGGTCCTCAGTGAGGCGGGGATCGTGATTCCCGACGAGCAGGAGGACGAGGTGGAGAAGTTCCGGGAGTTCCTGGAGCAGGTGCGTCCGGAGGATTTCGCCGGTTGAGGCCGGGGCGTCGTGGTGGCGGCGTCGGTGTGTGGTGTGTCGTCGCGCGGCGTGTCGCGGCGGTTTCTCCGTGGTAACCCCTTGGTGCGGCGTTAGGGTTGCCGTGTCGAGGGGTGGGCGTCGGCGTAGTCGACGTGGTGCCGCACTGACGGGGAGGTTGTCGGGATGCACGAGCCACGGGAGCCTGAGCCAGGCGTGGAGCGGGGCGGGTCGGGCGCGGTGTCGTCGTCGCTGGAGGGCGACGGTGCGGTCGGGTACCGGGGTGTGACGGCCTGTTCGGCGGTGGGGATCAGTTACCGCCAGCTGGACTACTGGGCGCGGACGACGTTGGTGGTGCCGAGTGTCCGGGACGCGTCGGGTTCGGGTACGTCGCGGTTGTATTCGTTTCGGGACCTGGTGGTGTTGAAGGTCGTCAAGCGGTTGTTGGATGCCGGGGTGTCCCTGCAGAACATCCGGAAGGCGATCGAGGCGTTGCGGTCGCGTGGGGTGGAGGACCTGGCGGGGATCACGCTGATCTCGGACGGGACGACGGTGTACGAGTGCCGGTCTCCGGAGGAGGTGGTGGACCTGTTGCAGGGTGGCCAGGGGGTGTTCGGTATCGCGATCGGTGGGGCGTTCAAGGAGATCCAGGGGTCGTTGTCGCATCTGCCGGCGGAGCCGGCGGTGGCCGGGGGTGGGGAGTCCGTGTCGGCTGCGGGTGGTGTCGCGCAGGGGTCGTCGTCGGAGGTGGTGGGTGACGAGTTGGCGGCGCGTCGGGCGCGGCGGCGGGCGGGGTGATTCGTGGTGTCGTCGACGCCGCGGCCGGGGTTCCGGTCGCGGCGTTTTGTTGTGTGGGTGGTGGGGTGTCGTATCGATGTGGCTCGTGACCTGGGTGGTGGGGTGGGCGGGTGGGGTCCATGGTGGATGTTCCCGGGTGGAGTCGGGTTTGTTGACAGCGGTGGTTCGGCCGTGAATCCTGTCCAGGGCGATCACCAGAGAACATCGATCGGTCACGGTGAGTGACGGTTGGTGGTGGCGTCGGGTTGATGCGTGGAGCATGGTGCGGGGGTCGCATCCGTGGTCCCGCCGAGGACGGGAAACGAACCACAGTGCACATTGATCACTATGTCGGCGTGGGTGCCGTGCGGGCCGGTGGTGTCGTCGCCGGTCACGATGCCGGGTCGCGGTGTCCGGTCTCCGCTGTGTCGCCGCCGGGTGTCGCGGTCCACTCCGGTGGGGAGGTGGTGGCGGAGGCGACGGAGTTCCTGGAGGCGTTGCACGCCGAGCGGCAGTTGCCGGGGTTGGCGGCGCGGTTGGCGGAGGTGCGCGAGGAGATCGCGTTGACCGGTTCGTACCGGCACACCCGGGAGGAGTTGGTGTACGGGGCGCGGGTGGCGTGGCGGCAGTCGGCGCGGTGTGTGGGGCGGGTGCGGTGGGCGGGGTTGCGGGTGCGGGACCGTCGGCACGTGACGACGGCGGCGGGTATCGCCGGGGAGTTGTCGGCGCATCTGGCGGCGGGGGACAACGGGGGTCGGATCCAGTCGGTGATCACGGTTTTCGCGCCGGACCGGCCGGGGGTGGGTCCGCGGGCGCGGATCTGGAACGACCAGTTGGTCCGTTACTGCGGTCATCTGCGGGACGACGGTGTGGTGGTGGGTGATCCGGCGCAGGTGGCGATGGTGCGGGCGGCTCGCCGGTTGGGGTGGCGGCCGCCGCCGGTGCCGGGGCGGTTCGACCTGTTGCCGTGGGTGATCGAGACGGCGCACGAGTCGCCGTCGGTGTGGCAGGTGCCGCGGGAGTTGGTGCGGGAGGTGGCGTTGACCCATCCGGACCATCCGTGGTTCGCGGATCTGATGCTGCGTTGGCATGCGCTGCCGGTGATCAGTAACATGCGTCTGCGTATCGGCGGGGTCGACTACAGTTGCGCGCCGTTCAACGGTCACTATCTGGGTGATGAGATCGGGACCCGGAACATGGGTGACCGGCAGCGGTATGACCAGTTGCCGGTGGTGGCGGCGGGGTTGGGGTTGGACACGTCGCGGGAGGACACTCTGTGGCGGGAGCATGCGGCGTTGGTGTTGAACCAGGCGGTGTTGCACTCGTTCCGGGAGGCGGGGGTGCGGGTGTCCGATCCGCACACCGAGTCGGAGTTGTTCATGAAGTTCTGTGCGCAGGAGGAGCGGGCGGGTCGTCCGGTGCACGGTGACTGGTCGTGGCTCAACGGGAGTGTGGGGTGGGCGGCGTTGCACGCGGTGCACCACCGCTACTACGACACCCGGGTCCCGAATCCCAATCTTTGGCAGACTGACCGCGCCTACGACCCGGATGGTGTGGTGGAGATGACGTTGCGTGAGCGTCATGACGTGGCTCGCGCGCAGGAGGACTGAGGATGGACAACGCGGCGTTGCGCCAGAGTTGGAGCCAGTTCTCCGCTGCCGGCCCGGAGGCGGCGAAGTATTTCTATGCCACGTTGTTCGTGGTGGCGCCGGAGGCGCGGTCGATGTTCCCGACGAACATGCAGTATCAGGAGGACAAGCTCCTGGCGGCGTTGGGGCACATCATCACCAGTTTGGACGATCCGGGGGCGTTGTCGGCGTTCGCGCAGCGGTTGGGTGCCGACCATCGGCGGTTCCATGGTCAGGACCAGCGGGGTAATCCGGTGGTGTTGGCGGAGCGGCACTACATCTGGGTGGGTCAGGCGTTGCTGGCGACGTTGGAGCGGTTCCTGGGCCCGTACTTCACGCCGGCGTTGCGGGCGCAGTGGGCGGCGGCGTACGAGTTGGTGGCGAAGCTGATGCTCGATGGTGCGGCGGAGGCGGAACGGACGTCGCCGCCGCACTGGGAGGCGGAGGTGTTGACGGCGGAGCGGCGCCGCGCCGACATCATGGTGTTCACGGTGCGTCCGAACTACCTGTGCAGCTACCGGCCGGGGCAGTCGTTGCCGGTGCAGGTGCCGCAGTTGCGGACGTGGCGGTACCTGTCGCCGGCGAACGCGCCGCGTGCGGACGGGACGATCGAGTTCCATGTGCGGGCGGCGGGCCGGTTCTCCACGCATCTGGTGCGCCGGTTGCGGGCGGGTGAGCGGTTGTTGTTGGGGCATCCGACGGGGACGGCGTTGTCGTCGTTCGACCGGTCGCCGCACCTGCCGTTGTTGTTGATCGCGGGGGGTACGGGGTTGGCGCCGTTGCGGGCGGTGGTGGAGGCGGTGCAGCAGGGTGCGGGGCGGCGCACGACGCTGGTGGTGGGTGGGCGTACCCCGGACGACCTGTATGACGAGGTGGCGGTGTCGCGGTTGGCGGCGTTGTCGCCGGCGGCGGGGTGGCCGCATGGGGGGACGGGGTGGTTGCGGTACGTGCCGACGGTGGAGACGGGTTGGGGTTGGCAGGGGGCGATCGGTCGGGCCGGTGACACGGCGGTGCGGTTGGGGCCGTGGGCGGACACGGAGATCCTGGTGTGTGGCAGTCCGGAGATGACCCGGGAGACGGTGGCGATCCTGGCGCGTTCGGGTGTGGATCCGGAGCAGGTCCTGACGGAAAGCTATGATCATTCCCTCTATCCGCCGCTCGCCGAGGCCGGTGCCGGTGCTCCGCGTGACTTCAGTGGGACGGGTGCCCGATGAGCGTGGACCACTCCGATCGGCTCGGCGCGGAGGAGGGTGAGATCGCCCGCCAGTTGTCGGTGTTGGAGGAGCGGCGGTTCCGGGGCAGTCACTGGTTGTCCGCTGATGAGGTCGCGGCGTTGGTCCGGTCGGCGGATGACCGGATCGGGGTGTTGACGGCGGAGTTGGCGCGGCAGCGGCGGGAGAACCAGGGGCTGCTGAGTCAGGTGGAGATGCTGCGGCACGGGACGTTGCCGAGTAGCGCGCCGCAGGGCCCGGATCCGATGACTGTCGAGTTGGCGATGCGGGCGCAGGACGAGGCGAACCGGACGATCGGTGAGGCCAGCGCGGAGGGCGCGGAGATCATCGCGGATGCGCGGCGGCAGGCTGAGGAGATCGTCGCTGACGCGCACCGGCGGGCCGGTGAGGTGGGTGGGGCGGGGCCGCCGGCCGGTGGGGGTCCGTCGCCGGAGTTGGCGGGGAAGTTGCAGGCGTTGGAGGAGCGGCACGCGGCGGCGTTGGCGGCGGTTGCGGCGGCGCAGCAGCAGCTGAACCGGTGGCAGTCGTATCTGGCGGCGCAGTCGGAGCAGCTGCGGGCGGATGCGGCGGCGGCGGGTGGGGCGAGCGCCCAGCTGCGGGCGGTCCTGGGCGGCTGAGTGGACCCGCAGGGTCGCCGGGGTGCGGCGGCTGAGGCAGCATGGACGGGTGACGGAGACGATCGACGCGTTGGCGGGCCTGGTCGCCGCTGGTGGGGTCGTGGTGTTGAGTGGGGCCGGGTTGTCCACGGAGTCGGGTATTCCCGACTACCGGGGGCCGACGGGTGTGGCCCGCCGGCATCCGCCCATGACGTATCAGGCGTTCACCCGGGAGCCGGCGGCCCGGCGGCGGTACTGGGCGCGTAGTCACCTGGGGTGGCGGATGGTCGCGCGGGCGTCGCCGAACGACGGGCATCGGGCGGTGGCCCGGTTGCAGGCCGCCGGTCTGGTCGACGGGGTGATCACCCAGAACGTCGATGGTCTGCACACGGCGGCGGGTAGCACCGGGGTGGTGGATCTGCATGGCCGCCTGGACACGGTGGTGTGTCTGGGGTGTGGTGACCGCACGTCGCGGGAGGAGCTGGATCGGCGGTTGGTGGCGGCGAACCCGGGGTTCGACGCGACGGTCGCGGTGGTGAATCCGGATGGTGACGTGGAACTCGACGATGAGCGGGTGGCCGCGTTCCGGTTGGTCGACTGCACGCGTTGTGGTGCGGGGATGCTGAAACCGGACGTGGTGTTCTTCGGGGAGACGGTGCCCGCCGACCGGGTGTCGCGGTGTTTCGCGATGGTCGACGCGGCCCGGTCGTTGCTGGTGCTGGGGTCGTCGTTGACGGTGTGGTCGGGGCGGCGGTTCGTGTTGCGGGCGGCGAAACTGGGCACGGCGGTGGTGATCGCCAATCAGGGTGTCACCCGGGGTGACGGGTATGCGGCGCTGCGGGTGGATGCCCCGTTGGGGTGGGTGTTGCCGCAGGTGGTGCAGCGGGTGGTGGCGGGCGCGGACCGCGCTGCGGGTGACGGGGTCGGCGGGTCCGCCCCGGTGGTGGCGGTCACGCCCGTGGCGGGTTGATCTCCGCCCGGTGGGGTCGACCCGGGGGGTACGACATCCGCCGGTAACGGTGGCGCTGGTAGCGTTGACCATGCCGACACCACCCACGCGGGAGAGATCGCCCAGCAGTATCCGGGCGGCGCCGAAGGGGCAGATTCTCCCCGGAACCTCTCAGGCAGAAGGACCGCGACGGGCAGGCACTGTGGAGCGCCGTGCGGCGTGACTCAGGGGGAGGCCGATCCGTCGACCTCGCCCCGTGGAGTCTGGAGCGCACGCATGACCGCAGAACAGTTCGCCGACCGGCACATCGGTCCCGGCCCGGATGACGAGCGCCGCATGTTGGACGTCGTCGGGCACGGCTCGATCGACGAGCTGATGGACGCGGCGATTCCCGAGGTGATCCGGTGGCACGGCTCCCTGGATCTGCCGGCGCCGGCCACGGAGCGGGAGGCGATCGCCGAGCTGCGCGCGTTGGCGTCCCGCAACACGGTCGCGGTGTCGATGATCGGCCTGGGTTACCACGGCACCCACACCCCGGCGGTGATCCGCCGCAACGTGTTGGAGAACCCGGCCTGGTACACGGCGTACACCCCGTACCAGCCGGAGATCAGTCAGGGCCGGTTGGAGGCGCTGCTGAACTTCCAGACGATGGTGACGGACCTGACGGGGTTGGCGACGGCGAACGCGTCGATGCTCGACGAGGCGACGGCGGCGGCGGAGGCGATGACGCTGGCGCGGCGGGCGTCGAAGAGCCGCAGCACGGTGTACGTGGTGGACGCGGACGCGTTGCCGCAGACCGTGGCGGTGCTCGCGGGTCGGGCCGAGCCGCTCGGTATCGAGGTGCGGGTGGTGGACCTGGCCGTGGAGGAGTTGCCGGCGGAGTTCTTCGGTCTGCACCTGCAGTACCCGGGGGCGTCGGGTGCGGTGCGTGACCATGCGCCGCTGGTCGATGCGGCGCACGCGGTGGGGGCGTTGGTGACGGTGGCGGCGGACCTGTTGGCGTTGACGGTGCTGCGGGCGCCGGGGCGCATCGGGGTGGACATCGCGGCGGGCACCACGCAGCGGTTCGGGGTGCCGATGGGTTTCGGTGGGCCGCACGCCGGTTACCTGGCGGTGCGGGCCGGGTTGGAGCGGATGCTGCCGGGTCGGCTGGTCGGGGTGTCCCGGGACGCGGCCGGTGAGCCGGCGTACCGGTTGGCGTTGCAGACGCGGGAGCAGCACATCCGGCGGGAGAAGGCGACCAGCAACATCTGCACCGCGCAGGTGTTGCTGGCGGTGATGGCCGGCATGTACGCCGTGTACCATGGGCCGGACGGGTTGCGGCGGATCGCCGACCGGACCCGGGGGATGGCGTTGCGGTTGGCGGCGGGGTTGCGCGCCGGTGGCGTCGAGGTCGTCGACGGGGTGTTCTTCGACACGGTGACGGCGGTGGTGCCGGGTGGGGCGGCGCGGGTGGTGGCGGCGGCGCGGGAGCGGGGGGTGAACCTGCGGCTGGTCGACGCCGACCGGGTGGGGGTGTCGTGTGACGAGACGACCACCGGGGCGCACCTGGCGGTGGTGTGGGAGGCGTTCGGGGTGGATCCGGTCGTCGGTGACGTGGAGGTGGCGTTGCCGGCGGGGTTGGCGCGGGACACCGACTTCCTGTCCCATCCGGTGTTCCGCAGTCACCATTCGGAGACGGCGATGCTGCGGTACCTGCGCCGGTTGGCGGACTTCGACTACGCCCTGGACCGGGGCATGATCCCGTTGGGGTCGTGCACGATGAAGCTGAACGCGACCACCGAGATGGAGCCGGTGACGTGGCCGGAGTTCGCGCATCTGCACCCGTTCGCCCCGGATGAGCAGACCGCCGGTTACCGGGAGCTGATCGGGCAGTTGGAGGGGTGGCTGGCGGAGGTCACCGGGTACGACGCGGTCAGTGTGCAGCCCAACGCCGGGTCGCAGGGGGAGTTGGCGGGGTTGTTGGCGATCCGCGCCTACCACCGGGACCGGGGTGACACCCACCGGGACGTGTGTCTGATCCCGTCGTCGGCGCACGGCACGAACGCCGCGTCGGCGGTGATGGCCGGGATGCGGGTGGTGGTGGTCGCCTGTGACGCCGATGGCAACGTCGACCTGGTCGACCTCGACGCGAAGATCGACAAGCATCGGGACGCTCTCGCGGCGATCATGGTGACGTACCCGTCGACGCACGGGGTGTACGAGACGGGCATCGCGTCGTTGTGCGCGAAGGTCCACGACGCCGGTGGTCAGGTGTACGTCGACGGGGCGAACCTCAACGCGTTGGTCGGGTTCGCCAAGCCGGGCCGGTTCGGCGCGGACGTGTCGCACCTGAACCTGCACAAGACGTTCTGCATTCCGCACGGTGGGGGCGGGCCGGGGGTGGGTCCGGTGGCGGTGCGGTCGCACCTGGCGGCGTACCTGCCGGGGGACCCGTCGGGTGCCCGGGTGCAGGGGGCGCCGGCGATCTCGGCGGCCCGGTACGGGTCGGCGGGGATCCTGCCGATCCCGTGGGCGTACCTGCGGATGATGGGCGCGGCGGGGCTGGCCCGGGCGACGGGGGTGGCGGTGCTGGCGGCGAACTACGTGGCGGTGCGGCTGCGGGAGCACTTCCCGGTGCTGTACGCCGGCAACAAGGGCCTGGTGGCGCACGAGTGCATCCTGGACCTGCGTCCGCTGTCGAAGGCGACCGGGGTCAGTGTCGACGACGTCGCGAAGCGGCTGATCGACTACGGGTTCCACGCGCCGACGATGTCGTTCCCGGTGGCGGGGACGCTGATGGTGGAGCCGACCGAGAGTGAGGACCTGGCCGAGTTGGACCGGTTCTGCGACGCGATGATCGCGATCCGGGCGGAGATCGACCAGGTGGCGTCGGGACAGTGGCCGGCCGGGGACAATCCGCTGGCCAACGCTCCGCACACCGCGGCGATGGTGTCGGCCGACGAGTGGCCGCATCCGTATCCGCGGTCGGTGGGGGCGTACCCGGGTGGGGTGGACCGGGCGGGGAAGTACTGGCCGCCGGTGCGGCGGGTCGACGGCGCGTACGGCGACCGGAACCTGATGTGTTCGTGCCCGGCGCCGGAGGCGTTCGAGGGTTGAGGCGCGGTGCCGGGGCGGCGGACGTGCCGCCCCGGTGCGGCGACCGGGGAGGGCGGCCCCTGTCGGGGGGCCAGCCTGCGATGATGTGGCTGGTGACGCCGACGGACCGTGATCGGTCAGGCGACGAGGGCGTGCCGGGCCGGCCCGCGGTGCGGGGCGATGGTGCTGCCGTCGGGAAGGAGTTCACCGGTGTCCTCGAAGACGATGACACCGTTGCAGAGCAGGCTCCAGCCCTGCTCAGGGAAGCAGGCGATGACCCGGGCGGCGTCCCGGTCGGTCGCTTCGGCGGAAGGGCAGGTGATCTGGTGCTGACACATCGGGTTCTCCGGACTGTGGGGGCACTGTGTCATGGTTCACATGACCAGTGACGCACAGTACCAAGGGACAGCGCACCGGATCGAGCAGCCTTCGGTCATGTTGCCCCGAAATCCGCTGAACGGATGAGCAGGAATGGGCCACCCGGCGTGGAAACGCTCCCAACGGTGCCGGTCGACGTACCGGGGGTGCCGGCGCGGTGCCGCAGCGTGCTCGTCGAACGTGACCGCTTCGAGTGGCGGATCACCGACGGTGGTGACCCGGCCGCGCAGATCGCCGGTTTCCTCGCCGCGCACGGCCTGCCCGGCGACGACCTGACCCGCCCGGCGACCCACCGCACCGACGGCCCCTGCGGCGCCGCCCTGTTCGTCTCCGCCGCCGCCGGCGCCCGGATGGTCGGCGCACCCACCGGCGCGGCCAGCCCGGCACCGGACCTGCCCGACGTCGCCGTCGTCGTCTACGACCACGGCACCCGCCGCCCGCCCCCGACCGGGCCGGTGCCGGGGCACCTGCGGGTCGGCCCCTGGCGGGACAGCTGGACCCCCGGGCAGCACGCCGACGCGGTGCGCACCGTCCGGGCCGCCATCGGCCGCGGCGACGTCTACCAGGTCAACGTCGTCGGCCACGCCGCCGCCACCTACACCGGTGACCCGCGGCCCGCGCTGGCCCGCCTCGCCGGCCTGCCCGGCGCCCGCTACGGCGGCACCCTGCACGGCGACCGTTGGACGATCGGCTGTGCCTCACCGGAGACCCTCGTCGCCGTGCACGCCGGCCGGGTCGTCACCCGCCCGATCAAGGGCACCCGCCCGGCCACCGCCGCCGGCCGCCGCGAGCTGCTCGCCTCCGCCAAGGAACGCGCCGAACACGTCATGATCGTCGACCTGGAACGCAACGACCTGGCCCGGATCGCCCGCACCGGTTCGGTGACCGTCGACGACCTGTTCACCGTGCGCCGCTGGTGCGACCTGTGGCAGGCCGAGTCGACCGTGTCCGCGGCCCTCGCCGACGGGATCGGCCTGGCTGACCTGCTGCGCGCCACCTGCCCCGGCGGGTCGGTCACCGGCGCCCCGAAACACGCCGCGCTGGCGTTGGTCGCCGCCGTCGAACCCGTCGGCCGGGGCGCCGGCATGGGCGGGTTCGGCTGGATCGGCCCCGACCACCTCGACCTGGGCCTGACCATCCGCACCGCCGCCGCCGACACCGACCGGTTGCACCTGTGGGCCGGCGGCGGCATCACCTGGGACAGTGACCCCGACGCCGAGGTCGCCGAGGCCGCCGCCAAGGCCGCCCCGGTGCGTGCCCTGCTCGCCGCCGACTGACCACCGCACCGGCCGCTATGGTGGCCGCATGCACGTCGAGTACAGCGGCACCGGCGACCCCGCCCGCAGCCTCGCCCTGCTCTGGCGCACCCGCGAACGCACCAGCCGCAGCGGCGACCTGGGCGTCGACCGGATCGTCCGGGCCGCCATCGACGTCGCCGACACCGACGGACTCGCCGCGCTGTCCATGCGTCGGGTCGCCGAACGTCTCGGCGTGGGCACCATGTCCCTCTACACCCACGTGCCGGGCAAGGGTGAACTGCTCGACCTCATGCTCGACACCGTGCACGGCGAGACCCCCCGACCGGCGGACGTCCCGGGCGGCTGGCGGGACCGCCTGGAACGCGTCGCCCGCGACAACTGGGCGCTGTACCTGCGCCACCCCTGGCTGTTGCAGGTCGCCACCACCCGCCCACCCCTGGGTCCGCAGGTCACCGCACGCTACGACCACGAACTACGTGCCGTCGAGGGCATCGGCCTGACCGACCTGGAGATGGACGCCGTGATCACCCTCGTCGACTCCTACGTCCACGGCGCGGTACGCGGCGCGGTGGAAGCCGCCCAGGCCACCGCCCGCACCGGCCTCACCGACGAACAGTGGTGGCACGCCCACGCCCCCTACCTGGAAAAGGTGATGGACCCGGCCCGTTTCCCCACCGCCGCCCGGGTCGGCGCCGCCGCCGGACAGGAGTACCAGGCCGCCACCGACCCGACCCGTGCCTTCGACTTCGGACTGGCCCGCATCCTCGACGGTATCGCCGCCCTGGTGGCCGACCGGTGCGCCGGTCCACCGCCGCCGGTGACCCCCCGATAGCCTTCCGGGCATGACCGTACGCCCGATCAGGATCATCGGTGACCCCGTCCTGCGCACCGCCTGCACCCCGGTGACCCGCTTCGACACCGCCCTGCAGCAGCTCGTCGACGACCTGATGGACACCCTCACCGGCGAACCGGGCCGGGCCGGTGTCGCCGCCCCGCAGATCGGCGTCGACGCCCAGGTGTTCGTCTACGACGCCGACGGCCACCGCGGCCACCTGATCAACCCCACCATCGAGTTGTCCGACGAGACCCAGGACGACGACGAGGGGTGCCTGTCCATTCCCGGGCTGTACTTCCCGACCCGCCGGGCCCTGCACGCCACCGTGCACGGCGTGGACCGGCACGGCGACCCGCTGACCATCTCCGGCAGCGGGTTCCTCGCCCGCGCCCTGCAACACGAGACCGACCACCTCGCCGGTCGGCTCTACGTCGACACCCTGCGCGGTGACATCCGCCGCAAGGCGCTGCGGGAGATCCGCGCCGGCCGGTTCGACTCACCGAGCCGCCACCGCTGACCGGCCGGCTCAACCCGCCCCGCTGGTCAGCGTGTACTCACCGAACCGTGCCACCGTGGTGAAACCGAGCCGCCCGTAGAGGCGTACCGCCGTGGTGTTGTCGGCCCGCACGTTCAACGTCACGTGATCGACGCTGTCGCGTAGCCGGGCGCACAGCGCGGCGACGACCGCCTGGGCCAACCCCCGACCCCGCGCCTGCGGGCGGGTGGTCACGTTGCCCACCGCGGCCACCCGGTAGGTCGGCGACCACACGTGCACCCCGGCCACCGCGACCAGCTCACCACCCGCACGTACCCCCAGGTAGTGGCCGGTGTCGAGCATCCGCGGGTCGAACCAGTTACCGGGGTACGCGTCGGCGTACAGGGCCCGCAGCGCCGGCAGGTCCGCCCCGGTCAGCACCTCACCCGAGGTGGCGACCCCGGCCAGCCGACCCGGGTCGGTCAACGCCATCCGCAGGTGCGCCCCCGCCGGGGTGATCACGTACCGGCCCGCGAGGACCTGTTCCAGCCCGGGGGACAGGTGCGCGTACAGCCGGGCGGGCAGCACCGGGGCCAGTTCGTCGAGCAGCGCCGCCGCCGGCCGGTCCTCTTCGGCGGCGAACAGCAGCAGCACCGGCTGTGCCGCCCCGTGGTAGAGCAACGCCACCTGCTCACCCCGACGGAACCACGACGTGTAGGGCCAGAAGAAGTCGTCCAGGTCACCCAACTGGTAGGCGTGCAGCACCGGATCGCGCCGCAGCAGCCCGGCCAGCACGGCACGGTCGTGTTCGGCGCGGACCGGCACCGCTCAGCAACGACCTGCGGGAAGGTTCTCGTCGGCCCAGCGGGCCAGCTCGTCCAGCGCCGGCAGCAGGGCGGCGCCCCGACCGGTCAGCTGGTAGCTGACCCCCAGCGGGGGGCCCTCCCGCACGGTGCGGCTGACCAGGTCGACCCGGGCCAGCTCACCGAGGCGGTCCGACAGCACCGACTCGCTGATCCCCGGCAGTGCCCGGGCCAGCTCGGCGAAGCCCGCCGGCCCCTGGGCGAGGGTGCCCAGGATCATGCCGTTCCACCGTTTGCCCAGGAACGCGAACGCCCGGGACAGCCCCCCGGGACAGGCGCGGGGCCCGTCGTCGATCGGGGAGCACGTCGTCATAAGCCCAGCATACGTGGTCCGTAACTCACCCTAGCCACTTCGAAAAAACTAGCTGCTACTGTGGTCGCAGCAATCGCCGATCCGACCGGAGGACACCATGACCGACGTACTGCCCAACCACCTGATCACCCTCGACCCGCAGGCCCAGGCCCAACTGTTCACCGAAGCCCGCACCGCCAACACCTTCACCGACACCCCCGTCAGCGACGAACAACTCCACGCGATCTTCGACCTCGCCAAGTACCCACCCACCGCCATGAACGTCCAACCCCTGCGGGTGCTGTTCGTCCGCCCCGGCGAAGGCCGCGACCGCCTCCTCACCCACGTCGCCGAAGGCAACCGCACCAAAACCGCCACCGCCCCCGTCGTCGCCGTCCTCGCCGCCGACACCAACTTCCACGAACACCTCGACACCGTCTTCCCCATCCGCCCCGGCATGCGCGAACACTTCGCCGCCGACCCCACCGTCCGCGACGGCATGGCCCGCTTCAACGCCGGCCTCCAGGTCGGCTACTTCCTGCTCGCCATCCGCGCCGCCGGCCTCGCCGCCGGACCCATGGGCGGATTCGACGCCACCGGCGTCGACAACGAATTCTTCACCGACACCGGCTGGAAGTCCCTGCTCCTGGTCAACATCGGACACCCCGGCCCCGACGCCTGGCACCCCCGCCTGCCCCGCCTCGACTACGACACCGTCGTCCGACACGCCTGAACCACCCCAGACCCACCAGTGGCTGGCCCGCCGAGCACCCACCCGCTCAGCCGGCCAGCCACTGGTCGTAACCCAACCGCACCACCAACGCCACCACCACCACCAGCAACACCACCCGCACGAACCCCGCACCCCGCCGCAACGCCATCCGCGCCCCCACCGCCGCCCCCGCCACGTTGCACACCGCCATCGCCAACCCCAACCACCACCACACGTGCCCCGTCACCGCGAACACCACCAACGCCCCCAGATTCGTCCCCGCGTTGACCACCTTCGCCATCGCCGAACCACCCAGAAAATCCGCCCCCACCAACACCGTGAACGCCACCACCAGGAACGTCCCCGTCCCCGGCCCGATCAACCCGTCGTACAACGCGATACCCACCCCCGCCACCCCCACCGCCGCCACCACCCGCACCCGGGTCCGCCGCGCCGGCACCGCCACCGTCCCCAACCGCGGCCGCAACACCACGAACAACGCCACCCCCACCAACACCACCAACACCACCGGCCGGTACGCCCCCGCCGGCACCACCCCCGCCAACGCCGCACCCACCCCCGCACACCCCACCGCCAACACCGCCGCCGGACCCGCCACCGCCCAATCGACCCGCGTGCGCCGCGCGAACGTCACCGCCGCCGTCGACGTACCCGCGATCGCCGCCAACTTGTTCGTCCCCAACGCCGTCGCCACCGGCACCCCCGGCGCCGCCACCAACAACGCCGGCAACAACAACAACCCACCCCCACCGACCACCGCATCCACCCACCCCGCCAGGGCAGCCGCAGCCAGCAGAGTCGTCAACGACACAGGATCCACGGCCGGCCATTCTCCCCACCCCACCCGGCCACCCGCCCGCTCAAGTGGCCCACCTCACCGCCCACGTCGCCGCCGCAGCCACACCCCCACCACACCCAACGCCACGAACACCAACACCGAACAACACAACAACTTGATCATTCGGTAACTGTGCCACGGACGTAGGGTGCACAGGTGCGCCTGGCGACCTTCAACCTGCTACACGGCCGCTCCCTGACCGACGGGCTCGTCGACCCCGCCCGGCTCACCGCCGCCGTCCACGCCCTCGACGCCGACATCCTCGCCCTCCAGGAAGTCGACCGCGACCAGTCCCGCAGCGGCCACCACGACCTCACCACCCTCGCCGCCCAGGCCCTCGACGCCCCCGAACACCGCTTCGCCGCCGCCGTCGTCGGCACCCCCGGCGAACACTTCCGCCCCCTACGCCACGACGACGACGGCCACGGCGAACCCTGCTACGGCATCGGCCTGATCAGCCGCCACCGGGTCCGCAGCTGGCACGTCACCCGCCTCAACCCCGCACCCGTCCGCTCACCCATCTACGTCCCCGGCCCCGGCGGCGGCCTCATCCTCCTGCGCGACGAACCCCGCGTCGTCCTCGCCGCCGTCCTCGACACCCCCCACGGCCCCCTCACCGTCGCCGCCACCCACCTGTCCTTCGTCCCCGGCTGGAACGCCCACCAACTCCGCCGCGCCGTCCGCGCCCTACGCGCCCTACCCGCCCCCCGCATCCTCCTCGGCGACCTCAACCTCCCCGCCGGCCCCGCCCGCCTCCTCACCGGCTGGCAACCCCTGGCCCGCCGCCCCACCTACCCCGCCACCGCACCCCGCGTGCAACTCGACCACATCCTCGCCGACCCCCACGACCGGCACCTCCTACCCCCCGTCACCGCCACCGACAACCCACGCTCCACCATCTCCGACCACCGCCCCCTCGTCGTCGACCTCGGCTGACCCACCACCGGTCACCCCCGACCCGCAGCCCGCTGCGCCGCCCGCAACGCATTACGGAACAGCATCGCCACCGTCGTCGGACCCACCCCACCCACCCGAGGCGTGATCGCCCCCGCCACCCGCGCACACGCCTCGTCCACATCCGGCAACAACCGGCGACCCGCATACCGCACCCCACCACCCACCACCACCGCACCCGGACGCACATGCTCCGGCCGCACGATCCCCGGCACCCCCACCGCCGCCACCAGAATCTCCGCCCGCCGCGTGTACCGCGGCCAGTCCGCCACCCCCGTGTGCACCACCGTCACCGCCGCATTCGCCGTCGGCCGCTTCTGCGCCAACAACATCGCCAACGGACGACCCAACGTCGCACCCCGACCCAGCACCACCACCTCCCGCCCCGCCACCGGCACCCCGTGGAACGCCAACAACGCCTCGATCCCCGCCGGCGTACACGGCAACGGCCCCGGCAACCCCAACGCCAACCGGCCCATGTTCACCGGATGCATCCCGTCCACGTCGGAATCCGGATCCAACACCTCCAACGCCCGGTCGTAATCCAGATGCCCCGGAACCGGATGCTGCACCAACACCGCATGCACCCCGGCATCGTCGTTGAGATCCCGCAACACCCGATGCAGATCCGCCTGCGTCGCCGACCCCGGCAACCGCACATGCGGCGACGCGAAACCCAACTCCGCCGCCTGCCGGGACTTGATCCGGATATACCCGACACTCGCGTCGTCGTCACCGACCAGCACCGTCGCCAACGACGGCACCACCCCGACCGCCCGCAACGCCGCCACCCCCTCGGCGACCTCGGCGAGAATCCGCTCCGCCACCGGCCCACCCGGCAACAACCGGGCCGTACCAGACGTGGGGGAGGGGCAAGAGGAAACAGACATGGCGCACCTCGACCACGAAGGCCCAGGCGGTCGACCTCCGCGACGAGCTCCCCGATGGTTGACCCATCCCCGTGCCGCCAGTCGCATCCACCCCCACCATGCCACACCCCACCGCCCACCGGGCCCCGCCACCCCACACGCGCCGGGCCCGGCCGCCACACGACGACCGGGCCCCACTGACCGACCTGCTACGAGACCGTGATCTGCGCGACCCCACCAGCCGGATTGCTGATGATGCCGACCATCGACCGACGACACGACCCGATGACCGGATCGTTCGCACACCCCGGGGCGCTGTAGTCCACCGCCACCACCTGGATCCGGTGATTGGCCACCGTCGGCGAGTAGTTGAACGGCGAACCCACCGGACAGCTGCTGCCACTCCACTGCGAACCCAACAGACCCAGATCCGTCCAGACACCCCCGGCGTCCATGTCGTTGATCCAGATGCGCAGCGGCCGCCGGTCGTTGTGACAGTTGTACGTCAACAACGTCCGCACCCCCGTCGCCCCCGAATCCGGCGGCGTGACCATCGCATCACCCGACCAGATCAGGTTGACCCCCCACGGCCGGCTGCCATACACCACATAGTCGTTACGGCTGCGATTGAACAACGCCTGACCACCCGCCGTGGTGATCACGTTCCACTCGTAGACCGCAGTGGCCGACCAGACCAGGTCGATGCCCCAGCTCTGCGCACCCCACCGCAGGTAACCCCCGCCCGGAACCCGCAACGCCACCTTCGTGGTGTTCGTGATCGGCGCGTTCGTCGGCAGACCCTCCCCGTACACCTCCCACCGCGAATTCGGCCAGTCGGTCCAGTTCAGATTGATGCCGTAGTCGCGCTCCGCGTACCGCAGCGCCTTGAGACCATTGCTCTGGTTACGCATCGGGCCGTACCCACCACTCCACGTCGGCAGGCCCTCCCAGTCGACGACCGCACTCGGCGGCGTCGCCAACACACCCGACCCCGCCGACACCGGGACCGCTGACACACCCGACCCCGCCGACACCGGGACCGCTGACACACCCGACCCGGCCGACGCCGGCACCGCACCGGTCAACCCGGCGAGGACCACCGCCACCAGCAGGCAGAGCACTCTGTGAACACGGGACATGTCTCCTCCGAATCAGGACACCAGCACGGACACCCCTAACGGCGTTCCACCCCGTGCCACCCCGTTCCGGCCCCCTCAGTACGCCGCACCCACCTCCTCCGGCGCCCCCCGCGCAATCGCCGCCAGCAACGCCACACTGCCCCGCAACGTCTCCACATCCGGCGACGACGTCGACAACCGCACCGCATCCGGCACCGGCACCCCCACCACCGCATAGTCGGCCGCCGGACTGATCACCACCCGCTGCCGGGCCGCAGCCGACACGAACGCCCCCGTCGACCACCCACCCGGCAACCGCCACCACACGTGGTACGACCGAGGATCAGCACGCACGTCGAACCCGGCCAGCACCTCCGCCACCACCGCCTGCCGCAACCGCGCGTCCTGCTGCTTGAGCCGCACGATCCGCTGCGCCGTACCATCAGCCAACACCGCCGTCGCACACGCCAACGCCACACCCGGCACCCCCCACGTACCGGAACGCACCGCCGCCGCGACCCGCCCGGCCAACCCCGCCGGACACACCAGCAACCCCAGATTGAGCCCCGCACCCACCCGCTTGGACAAACTGTCCACCAGGATCGTCTGCTCCGGAGCATGCGCGGCCAACGGCAACTCCTCGTCGTGCAGAAACGAATTGATCCGATCCTCGATCGCGACCAGACCCAACCGCGCGAGCCGCCCACCCAACTCGATGCGCCGCGCCGCCGACATCGTCACCCCCAACGGGTTGTGCAACGTGGGCTGAAGGTAGACCGCCGCGAGCGGCGCCCGACGATGCGCCTGCTCCAACGCCGACGCACTCAACCCCTCCCCATCCATACCGATCGGCACCAACGTCACACCGTGCCGCGCCGCGATCGTCTTCACCACCGGATACGTCAACTCCTCCACCCCGAGCCGCTGCCCCGGCGCCACCAACGCCACCATGGCCGCCGCGATCGCCTGCCGCCCACTACCGGTGAACAACAACCGCTCAGAGTCCACCACCCACCCCGGCCGGGACAGGAAGGACGCACCGACCCGCCGCGACTCCCGCGACCCGGTCACCGGCACCGGATGCATCGCCGCCTCCAGGCCCGCCGGTGCCAACACCCGCCCCAACGCCCGCGCCACCATCGACGACTGCCCCGGCAACACCGGAAAGTTGGCCTCCAGATCGACCAGGTCCGCGTCCCCCGACCGCACCGAGAAATCCACCACGAACGTGCCCCGACCCACCGCCCCGGCCACCAGACCCCGCCGCGCGAGCTCCTGATAGACCCGGGCCGCCGTCGACACCGCCATCCCGTGACGCCGGGCGAACTCCCGCTGGGGCAGCAGCCGCTGCCCCGGCCGCATCCGCCCGGACCGGATATCAGCCGCCACCGCATCGGCCACCAGCCGGAAATCGTCCCGCACCGTCACCCCTCACCTCCACCGAACCCTGCCCGCACCGCGCCCCCGCAACACCTCCGAGCAATCCGACCACAACCTCGGTGCAATCAACAGACACCCAGCCACGCAAAACCCCCCAATGTCGGATTCCCGGCCGCGAACGCAGTTGACGCCACCAACCAAACCGATGCGAGACTCACCTCAATCACCCCATTGACTCGGTTCATTGAGAGGTGTGACCCGTGAGGACACCCACCACATCCACCCACCCCACCGAACTGCTACGCCGCGCCACCGATGCCCTGTGGACCGACGGCGACCTCACCACCAGCCGCATCCACTTCGACGCCGCCTACCGCGCCGCAGAAGCCACCGGCGACCACCACACCCGCACCCTCGCCGTCACCGGCATGGGCGGCCTCTGGGTCCACGAACACCGCACCACCAGCGACGCCACCCTCCTGCTCCACCGCCTCCACCACGCCATCGCCACCACCGACCCCCACACCCCCCTCGGCATCCGACTACGCGCCCGACTCGCCGCCGAACAGGACTACCGCACCGCCACCCACAACGACACCCTCACCCTCGTCACCCAGGCCCGCGCCACCGGCGACCCCGTCGCCCTCACCGAAACCGCAAGCCTCGCCCACCACTGCCTCCTCGGCCCCGACCACACCCGACTACGCCACGAACTCAGCCAGGACGCCCTCACCGCCGCCCTCGCCACCGGCCGCCCCAGCGACCTCACGGTCGCCCTCCTCTGGCGCACCGTCGACCAGTTCCTCGACACCGACCCCCAAGCCGAACGCAGCCTCGCCGAACTCCACACCCACCTCACCCACCACAACCACCTCGCCGTGTCCTACGTCGCCCACGCCATCGACGTCATGCTCACCATCCGCGCCGGCAAACTCACCGAAGCCCGCGCCCGCGCCGCCACCTGCGCCCAACGCGGCACCACCGCCGGCGACGCCGACACCACCGGCTGGCACGGCGCCCACCTCACCACCATCGCCTGGTACCAAGGCCACCTCGCCGACCACCTCCCGATGCTGCGCGCACTGGCCGTCTCACCCACCCTCAGCACCGTCGACCACTCCTACCAGGCAGCACTCGCCGTCGCCTCCGCCCTCGCCGGACACCGCCGCGAAGCCACCGCCGCCCTCGCCCGCCTCCACGGCAACGACCTCACCACCCTGCCCCGCTCCAGCAGCTGGCTCGTCACCCTCCACGGCATCGTCGAAGCAGCCCACCTCCTCGACGACGGTCACCTCGCCACCGAGGCATACGACCTCCTCACCCCCTACGCCGACCGACCCATGCTCGCCAGCCTCGCCATCACCTGCTTCGGCAGCACCCAACACACCCTCGGCACCGCCGCCCTCACCGCCGGGGAAACCGACCGCGCCATCACCCACCTCCACGCCGCAGTACACGACAACCTCAGACTCGGCCACCTCCCCGCCGCCACCCTCTCCCGCGCCCGACTGGCCCAGGCCCTCGACCAACGCTCCGGCCAACACGACCGCCGAGAAGCCGAACGACAACGCCAACTCGCCCACACCGACGCCACCGAACTCGGCATGACCCTCCCCACCCCACCACCACGCCCACACACCCCCCACCGCCCCCACATCCGATGCCACCGCCACGGCCGACACTGGCAACTCACCCTCGGCCACCGCACCGCCACCATCGACGACTGCGTCGGCGCCCGATACCTCGCCATCCTCATCGCCAACCCCGGACACGACATCCCCGCCATCCAACTCGCCGGCGACGCAGCGGACACCACCACCGACCGCCAACCCGTCCTCGACGACACCGCCAAACGGGCCTACCGGCGACGACTACGCGACCTCGACACCACCATCGACGAAGCCGACAACGCCCACGACCCGCACCGCGCCGAACAGGCCCGCACCGAACGCCAGTGGCTCATCGACGAACTCGCCGCCCGCACCGGACTCCACGGTCGCGACCGCACCTTCACCGGCAACACCGAACGGGCCCGCATCGCCGTCGGCAAGGCCATCCGCCGCGCCCTGGACCGCATCACCACCAGCGACCCCGTACTCGGCGACCACCTACGCACCACGATCAGCACCGGCACCCGCTGCTCCTACCGCCCGAGCTGATCCGACACCAACCCCACCAACACCCGGTTCGTCCGGTTCGACCGCACCGCCGCCCGTTGCTGACCCGCCGTCACCTCGATGTACGTCTGCGACGACGCCAACGACGCGTGCCCCAACAACCGCATGATCTCCGCCGCCCCCGCCCCGTCCTCGGCCAACCGGGTGGCGAACGTGTGCCGCAACGCGTGCAACCGGGCCCCCGCCGGCACCCGGTCGGTGATCCCCGCCCGCCGGTAACAGGAATCCACCAGGTACTGCAACCCGCCCCGACGCAGCGGATCACCCTGCCGGTCAACCAACAACACCCCGTCCGGGCGTACGCTGCGCGCCCCGAACCGCCGCCGCCGACTGTCCAGGTAGGCCGACACCACCTCGTCCAACTCCGGCTCCACCGGCACCACCCTCGGCCGGCCACCCTTACCGGCCACCGCCACCCGCCGCTCACCGGCCCGCCCCGACACCGACGACACCCGCAACGCCAGCAGCTCCGCCAGGCGCAGCCCCGCGCACAACGCCAACGCCAGCACCGCGACGTCCCGCTCCGGCCACGGATCACGCTGCCGCCCGTCCTCCCGCGACACCGACGCCAGCAGCAACTCCGGGGTGTCCTCACCGCGCAACGGCTTGGGCTGGGGGAGCGGGGTACGGGGACGCCCCACCGCCGGCATCGGGTTGCCCGCCACCACCTGCTCGGCCACCAGGAACGAGAAGAACCCGTTCCAGCTCGACCAGGCCCGGTGCACCGACGCCGCCGCCCGGGGTGCGGCGAACCGGGCGAACGCCGCCCGCATCACCCGGGGGGAGAGGGCGGAGATCATCAGGGCGTCCAGGGGCAGGGCAGGGGAGTGCTCCGCGCCGGCCAACGCCGCGACGCTGCGCAGGTCCCGCCGGTAGGCATCCTGGGTGTGCGGGGAGGGCTTACGGGTGGCCCGCGCGGTCAGGAACTCCTCGATGAGTCGTTCAACCGATTCGTGCCGAATGTCATGCATAAGGGATATTATGCAGCTTTCTCGGGTTCATGGCCACCGGGAAGGGGAGTGGCGCGCGGGACGCATGCCGTCGGGCGGATCCCGGCCACACGCTGCCGAAACCGGTCCGGCCCTCCGTGCCGGTCCGTGCGCCACCTGAGGTGGCCACGGGCTGCTCACCGGGCTCGTGATGCCGCTGCTCAGACGGCGGCCAGGAGCGGCTCGCCAGCCGGGGTCCGGGTTTCGTGCCCGCCAGGCCGGACGGCGGTCGACCCATGACGGCGACCGCACCGGCAGCCACGTCGCCACCCATGGTCACGCCGCAGGCGCGGACCATGGGTGGAGCGCCCCGATCCGGTCAACTTTACATAATGTGCATTATCGAATCTTCGGAGAGGGGTCGGCCCGGCAGGTCGACGACCGTTCGGCGTTCAGCCCGGTGGCCCGCAGCGCGGCGTCGGTCGGCCCGGCAGTGTGCGACGGGTGCGTCGCCGTGCGGTTCCGGAGAGGAACCAGGGAGATCGGCGGGCCGGGCGCGGCGCGGTGTCCGTCTCGGCGTCGGGTCAGCGGGTCGCGCTGTTTCCCTTCTCGACCGCGACCAGGGATCCGCTCTCCATCGCCACCCACACCAGGCGGTCCTCGACCCACAGGCCGTGCGGTTCCCGCCCGGGCAACTGGTGGAGGGTCACGTCTGCGTCCGCGGTGATCCGGGCCAGCTGGGCGGTGCCCCAGAGGGTGACCCAGCATCCGCCGTCGGTGTCGGCCGCGACGGCGTGGGGCCGACAGGCGGGGTCGGCGAAGCTGATCTTCTCTGTCGAGCCGGACGAGTCGACCCGACCGACGCAGCCGCCGGCGATGTCCGCGTACCAGATCCCCGTGGCGCAGGCGGCGATGCCGACCGGTGCGGCCGGTGCCCGGCCGCCGGGTAGTTCGACGGTCCGTACCGCGCCGTCGTGCACGTAGGCGAGGGCGCCGGCAGCGTTGAGCGCGACCCACGGTCGTCCTGCGTCGTCGACGGTGAGCATCGCCGCCCGCGCGTCGGGAATCGGCAGGTCGAGCATGGTGATGTCCCCCGATGTGGTGACGATCCTGCCGATCTGGTTGAGCCCGGGTGCGGCGAACCAGACCTCCCCGTCCGGTGCGGCGGCGATGCCGTAGGGCGCTGAGCCGGGTGCCAGGTCGATAACCGTGTGGTCGCCGTGGAGGTCTCGGCGGCTGAGCCGGTCGTCGGTGCTGGTGCACCAGAGCGCGCCGTCGGGGGCGACGGTCAGCTGCATCGGATGGCCGTCGCTGTGTGGGAGGCGTTCGTGGCGCACCGCGGAGGTGGCCCCACCGCCGGTGGCGGTGTCCGCGGGATCGAATCGCGCGAGTCCCGGCGGGGTCACCAGTGTCATCCACAGGTTCCCGGTGGTGTCCCCGGTCACGGCATACGGGGCCCAGCCCGGTGGCAGGGCCACCTCGCGGTGCGGCGCTGTCTCAAGTGGTGACATCAGCTCTCCTTAAATGCTACGGATGTAGCATTAGCTGCCTGCGTCGGGTGCGCAAGTCCCTTTCCGTGCCCCTGGGCGAGCACCGGGCCGGCTACAGGCCGCCGGCGACGCGCAGCACGGTGCCCGTGGTGTAGGTGGCGTCGGGGCCGAGCAGCCAGGCGACGGCGCCGGCGACCTCGTCGGGCTCGCCGGCGCGGCCCAGTGGGATGCGCCCGGCGGCGGTGTCGGGTCGGTCGGGTACGCCGGAGTCGGCGTGGATGTCGGTGCGGATGATGCCGGGGGCGACGGCGTTGACCCGGATGCCGCGGGGGGCGAGTTCCTTGGCCAGACCGATGGTGAGGGTGTCGGTGGCGGCTTTGACGGCGGCGTAGTGGACGTACTCCCCCGGGCTGCCGAGGGTGGCGGCGGCGGAGGAGATGTTGACGATGGCTCCGCCGGAGGTGAGTCGGCGGGCGGCCTGTTGGGCGCAGAGGACGTAGCCGATGAGGTTGACGTCGACGACCCGGCGCAGGTCGTCGGGGCGCAGGTCGGTGAAGGGGCCGATGGGGCTGGTGACACCGGCGTTGTTGACCAGGGCGGTGAGGGGGCCGAGGTCGGCGGCGGCGGTGAAGAGGCGGTCGATGTGGGTCGGGTCGGTGGTGTCGGCGGGGACGGCGACGGCGCGGCGGCCGAGGCGGTGGATGTCGGCGGTGACGGTGGCCGCGGCGGCGTGGTCGCGGCGGTAGCCGATGACGAGGTGGTGGCCTTCGGTGGCGAGTCGGCGGGCGGTGGCGGCGCCGATGCCGCGGCTGCCGCCGGTGATGATGGTGACCGGAGTCAATGCGGTACTCCCCCTGTGGGCCTGGCGTGCGGTGGGCCGACGGTACCGCGGGTGGGCGGGGTGCACGGGTTGCGGTGCGGTGGTGGGTGGGTTGGTGGGTCGATCGCTTACGCTCACCGCGTTTCGGACGGACCGGTGGAGGTGTGTGGTGGGTGTGAGTGTCGGCGATCTGGTGGAGGATTTCGAGCTGCCGGATCAGACGGGTACGCCGCGGCGGTTGTCGGAGTTGTTGGCGTCGGGGCCGGTGGTGTTGTTCTTCTATCCGGCGGCGATGACCCGGGGGTGCACGGCGGAGAGTTGCCATTTCCGGGATCTGGCGGCGGAGTTCGCGGCGGTGGGTGCGCAGCGGGTGGGGATCAGTCGGGATCCGGTGGCGAAGCAGGCTGAGTTCTCCCGGTTGCACGGGTTCGACTATCCGTTGTTGTCGGATGTCGAGGGTGTGGTGGCGCAGGCTTTCGGGGTGCGGCGGCGGTTGCCGTTGGGGCCGTTGAGCACCCGGCGGATGACGTTCGTGATCGGGGTGGATCGGCGGGTGCTGGCGGTGGTGCACAGCGAGTTGGGGATGAACGAGCACGCCGACGAGGCGTTGCGGGTGCTGGGGGGTTGATCTTCCGGATGTCGCCGTCGACTGGTATCAAGGCAGGAATGACACACGTGTACGAAAGAGGGTTGTGATGGTGGGCCAGGGTTTGTCCGATGACGAGGTACGCGGCATCCGGGAGGCGTTGACGGCGGGGCGCAAGCCGAAGGTGGTGTTCACCGCGTCGGCGGGGCAGATCGCCGGTCAGGTGGGTCAGGTGGTGGAGCTGACCGATCCGGCGGTGTCCGACGAGTTCGTGGTGGTGCGGTTCGGGCGCGACGAGTTGCCCTTCTCCCCCGCCGATGTGGCGGTCGCGCCGCGGGGGGCGGGTCGTCGGGTGGTGGAGGCGAAGGCGGAGCCGGTGGTGGAGCAGGTGGAGTCGATGGCGAAGGCGGAGCCGGAGTTCGTGCTGGACACCCCCCGGGTGCCGGTGCAGCGGCGGGAGGAGTCGAGGGTGGAGTCGAAGCCGGAGCCGGTGGTGGAGAAGCCGGCGGCGCGTCGGCCGGCGAAGGTGGCGAAGCCGAAGGGTCCGGCGGGGTTGACGGTGACGTTGGCGTACGCCGACGGTGAGTGGACGGTGGCGGCGCAGCAGGGGGCGAAGGCGTTGGCGAAGCCGTACGTGGTCAAGCCGGCGGAGGCGTTGCGGATGGTGGCGCTGGTGGATGTGCCGGGGGTGCAGGAGGCGGTGGAGCAGATCCTGTCGGCGGAGCGGTCGGAGGCGGAGCAGCAGGCGGAGAAGTTGCGGGCGGAGTTGGCGGAGATCGAGGCGCGGTTGGCGGAGTTGCGCGAGGCCCGTTGAGGTTGGTTCGTGGTGGGCGGCCCGGCGGCTGTTGCGGCGGTCGGGGCGTCACCGCGGCGCGGGTGGGTGCGTGTGCCGGGGTGGTGTAGCGGCCGGTGTGGTGCGGTGGGGGCGTTGTGGCCGGTCGCGCGGTGGGTGCCGGAACCTGTGGGGGTCAGAAGTAGTCGCCGAGTTGGGCGGGGCCGGCGGCGGCGAGCAGGTCGAGGGGGGCGGGGTCGGTGCCGGTGGGGTGGTGCAGCAGGCCGGCCTGGGCGATGGTGCGGGCGGTGGCGGCGCCGGTGTAGAGCAGGGCGAAGCCGCGCACGGTGAGGTGCAGGTCGGCGGGGGTGGTGGTGCGGCGTAGGTCGGCGTCGCCGTTGGTGATCTCCAGGTGCCAGGTGCCGGTGTTCCAGTCGGCGAGGGGGTCGTCGAGGGTGAAGGTGGTGGTGCCGTGCAGGTGTGCCGGCCAGCCCCGGTCGCGGATGGCGCGGGTGACGTCGACGGGGCGGTGCATCCAGGTGTCCTGTTCGTGTTCGCGGGCCTTCTCCACGGGCAGGTGGGGGGTGAGGGGGTCGCCGGACAGCAGGGTGAGGCGCAGGGTGGGGGCGACGCTGTGCCAGCTGGCGAGGATGCCGACGAGTTCGCGGGCGGCGTCGGCGGTGGTGGCGGTGAGGTCTTCGATGGTGAGGGTGCCCTGGTCGCCGTAGCCGTCGCGGCGGTTCCAGCCGGCGTAGCCGACGAGGTGGCCGTGGTGTTCGACGAGGGTGAGGCCGTCGTAGGGCAGGGTGTTGGCGGTGGTGTGGCGGGCGCGGTGGTGTTCGTGCAGGGGGCCGGTGCGGGCGAGTAGGCCGCGACGGTGTCGGGTGGTGTGGGTGTGTAGTTCGTCGACGGCGGTGAGGTCGGCGGAGGTGCCGGGGCGGACGGTGAGGTGTGGGCTGGGCTGGTGGCGGGTGAGCAGGGCGGTGGGTAGGTCGACGGTGCGTAGGGTGCCGGCGGTTTCCCAGCCGCAGGCCCGGTAGGGGGCGGCGACGGTGGGGAAGAGTGCGCTGATGGCGGCCCCCCGGTCGTGTGCGCCGCGCAGCAGGGTGGTGAGTAGGGCGCGGGCGACGCCCCGGCCGCGGGCTTCGGGGGTGACGGCGACGCTGGCGATGTCGGCGGCGGCGACGGTGTGGCCGTCCCACCACTGGCCGTGGTGCAGGTCGACGGCTTTGCCGATGAGGCGGCCGGTGTGGTCGAACGCGCCGTAGCGGGTGGTGCCGGGGGTGTTGGTGGGTGGTGGTGGGGGTTGCGGGTCGGAGCCGAAGGCGGTGCGGCCGAGGTGCCAGGCGGCGGTGGCGTCGTCGTCGGTGAGTTCCCGGACGTGGGGGGTGTGGTGCATGCGGGCGACGATAGCGGTGGGTGGGTGGGGTGGCGATCGGTTTGTGCCGGGGCGCGTTGCGGGGCCGGTGCGACCCCCTCGCCCCGGCCCCGCGTCCCCGCGCCCCTCGCGCGCTTTCAGTGTTGCGGGATGTTCTGTACCCCGATTCGCTTGCGGAACACCCAGTAGGTCCAACCTTGGTAGGCGAGGACGATCGGGGTGAAGATCACCGCCACCCAGGTCATGATTTTCAGGGTGTAGGGGGTGGAGGCGGCGTTGGTGGCGGTGAGGGTGCCGGCGGGGTCCAGGGTCGAGGGCATGACGTTGGGGAACAGGGCGGTGAAGAGGGTGGCCACGGCGAGGGCGATGGCCAGGGCGGTGCCGGTGAACGCCCAGCCTTCGCGGCGTACCCGGGCGGCGGCGAGTACGCCGATCAGGGCGAGGGCGGCGCCGACGGCGAGCACGACGGCGGCCGGGTTGGAGCGGATGGTGAGGGTCCAGGTGAGGAAGGCGACGGCGACGACGGCGGTGCCGGCGCCGAGTCGGACGGCGAGGGTGCCGGCGCGGTGGCGGATGTCGCCGGTGGTCTTGAGGGCGAGGAAGACTGCGCCGTGGGTGAGGAACAGGCCGAGGGTGGTCAGGCCGCCGAGCAGGGCGTAGGGGTGCAGCAGGTCGATCAGGCCGCCGACGTATTCGTGGTCGGCGTCGAGGGGTACGCCGCGGAAGATGTTGGCGAAGGCGACGCCCCAGAGTAGGGCGGGGATGGCGGAGCCCCAGAAGATGGCGTGGTCCCAGCGGCGTTTCCAGGAGGCTTCGGGGCGTTTGTGGCGGTATTCGAAGGCGACGCCGCGGGCGATGAGGGCGAGCAGGATGAGTAGCAGGGGCAGGTAGAAGCCGGAGAAGAGGGTGGCGTACCACTCGGGGAAGGCGGCGAACATGGCGCCGCCGGCGGTGATGAGCCAGACCTCGTTGCCGTCCCAGACGGGGCCGATGGTGTTGATGAGGACGCGGCGTTGCCGGTCGTCGCGGCCGAGGATGGGCAGGAGCATGCCGACGCCGAAGTCGAAGCCTTCGAGGATGAAGTAGCCGGTGAAGAGCACGGCGACGAGGAGAAACCAGATGGTGGTGAGTTCCACGGTGGGGCTCCGGGTCAGTAGGCGAAGGCGAGCGGGCGCTCGGCGTCGTCGGGGGTGGGGGTGACGTCGGGTACGCCGGCGCGGGCGTAGCGGATGAGGAGTTTGAATTCGATGACGGCGAGGACGGCGTAGATGAGGGTGAAGGCGGTGAAGGAGGTGAGGACTTCGGTGAGGGAGACGCTGCGGGAGACGCCGTCGCGGGTGAGCATTTCGCCGAAGACGATCCAGGGTTGGCGGCCCATCTCGGTGAAGATCCAGCCGAAGGAGTTCGCGAGCAGCGGCAGGGCGGGCATGATCAGGCCGGCGCGCAGCAGCCAGCGGTTGGTGGGGGTGCGGCCTTTGCGTTGGGTCCAGAGGATGAGCAGGGCGATGGCGGCGGCGGCGAGTCCGAAGCCGATCATGAAGCGGAAGCTCCAGTAGGTGACCGGGATGATCGGGGTGTAGCTGCCGGGGCCGTACTGGCTGGCGTACTGGGCCTGGAGGTCGTTGATGCCGTGGACGGTGCCGTTGGGGTCGCCGGTGCCGAGGTAGGACAGCAGGTAGGGGATCTTGAGGGCGAAGACCTCGCGGCTGCCGTCGAGGCTGCCGATGGTGAGTACGGAGAACGAGGCGGGGCTCTCGGTGGTGTAGAGGCCCTCGGCGGCGGCCATCTTCATCGGCTGCACCTGGGTCATGATCTTGCCTTGGATGTCGCCGGTGAGCAGGACCAGGGTGGAGGAGATCAGGACGACCCAGGCGCCGAAGCGGGTGGCGTACCGGTAGGCGTCGGTGTCGGGGCTGGTGCGGTGGCGCATGAGGTGCCAGAGGCCGACGGTGGTGACGAGGGAGCCGGCGACGAGGAAGGCGCCGGCGAGGGTGTGCGGGAAGGTGATCAGGGCGACCTTGTTGGTGAGGACGGCGACGAAGTCGGTGAGTTCGGCGCGTCCGGTGTCGGGGTTGAAGCGGTAGCCGACGGGGTTCTGCATGAACGAGTTGGCGGCGAGGATGAAGTAGGCGGACAGGTTGGTGCCGATGGCGGCGGCCCAGATGCTGGCCAGGTGCAGGCGTTTGGGGAGCCGGTCCCAGCCGAAGATCCACAGGCCGATGAAGGTGGATTCGAGGAAGAAGGCGACGAGGGCTTCGATGGCCAGGGGTGCGCCGAAGATGTCGCCGACGAAGCGGGAGTAGTCGGACCAGTTCATGCCGAACTGGAATTCCTGCACGATGCCGGTGACGACGCCCATGGCGAAGTTGATCAGGAAGAGTTTGCCGTAGAACTTGGTGAGTTTGAGGTATTTCTCGTCGCCGGTGCGGTGCCAGCAGGTCTGGAGGATGGCAACCAGGACGGACAGTCCGATGGTCAGTGGTACGAAGAGAAAGTGGTAGACGGTGGTGACACCGAACTGCCAGCGGGCGACGTCCAACGCGTCCACCGAGATCCCCCTGCCGTTAATACTACGAGACGTAGTAAATACTACTGCGTGTCGTAGCTCGGGTGGCAGGGCCGGGGGTCCCGATCCGGCCCGGGACCAATGACCCTGATCACCACAGGCCGCACGACCCGGGTCCGGCCCTCCCCCACACCCGTGCGACCATCGGCGACTGATGGACACCCCGCCCCCCGGCTGGCAGCCACCCCTGTTCTGGCGTGCCGCCCAACTGTTCGCCCGGCTGGTCGTCGCCCTGTTCGCCCGGCTGGAGGTCAGCGGGGACGTCCCCGCGCACCTGCGCCGGGGACCACTGATCCTGGCCGCCAACCACATCAGCCCCTTCGACCCCATCGTGCTGGGCGCCGCCTGCCGCGCCCGGGGCATGGCACCCCGCTTCATGGCCACCGGCGGGCTGTTCCGCACCCCGGGCCTCGGCGCGCTGATGCGCCACGCCGGGCACCTGCGCGTCGACCGGGGCACCACCGGCGTACGCCGGGCGCTCGACGACGCCGCCGCCGCGGTCACCGCCGGGTCGGTGGTGCTGGTCTACCCGGAGGGACGCATCGGCCTGGACCCCGGCATGTGGCCCGAACGCGGCAAGACCGGCACCGCCCGCCTCGCCATGGCCTGCGCCGCCCCGGTGGTGCCCGTCGCCCAGTGGGGGTCGCACGAGGTGCTGCCCTACCGGGCGCCCCGGGGGATGCTGCGGGCGCTGGCCCGGGCGCTGGTGCACCGCCCGGTCATCCGGGTCCGCTTCGGTGCGCCGCTGGACCTGCGGGACCTCTCCCCCACCGCACCCGGTGCGGCCCGCCGGGGCACCGACCGGATCATCGACGCCATCACCGACACCCTGGCCCCGCTGCGCGCCGACGAACCCGACCGGCCCCGGCACGTCGACCCGGGCCGCCCCGTCGACACCAGCCGGGTCCACCGCCGCCCCACCGTCAGCTGACCCGCCACCCACGGAACACGTTGCCGGTCGGCCACCCGGGGGTCGCCGCGGACGGGCATACTGCGTTGCGTGCTGATCCGTCCCGGTTTCCTGGACGCCCCCGCCCCGCTGGCCTTCGCCCACCGTGGGGGTGCCGCCGACGGAGACGAGAACACCGTCGCCGCGTTCACCCGGGCCGTCGACCTGGGCTACCGGTACGTGGAGACCGACGTGCACGCCACCGCCGACGGGGTGTGCGTGGTCTTCCACGACGCCACCCTGCACCGGGTCACCGGGCAGCGGGGACGCATCGCCGACCTGCGCTGGGCCGACCTGGCGTCGGTGCGGGTCGGCGGTGCGACGGTCGTACCCCGGCTCGACGAGGTGCTGGCCGGGTGGCCGCAGGTCCGGTTCAACATCGACGTCAAGGCCGACGGTGGGGTCGCCCCGGCGGTGGCGGCGGTGACCCGGGCCGGCGCGGCCGACCGGGTGCTGCTGGCGTCGTTCAGTGACGCCCGGCTGGCCCGGTTGCGGGCGGCCACCGCAGGGCGGGTCGCCACCGGGCTGGGCATGCGGGGGGTGGCCCGGCTGTGGTGGGCGTCGCGGCACGGCCGGCCGGTGCGGCTGCCGGAGTCGGTGGTGGCGGTGCAGGTGCCGCCCCGCTACGGCGGGGTGCCGGTGGTCGACCGCCGGTTCCTGGCCTACTGCCACCGGTCGGGGTTGCAGGTGCACGTCTGGACGATCGACGAACCTGCCCAGATGCACGACTTACTGGATCGTGGTGTGGATGGCATCATGACCGATCACGTCGGCGTGCTGCGCGACGTCTACCGCAGCCGCGGCCACTGGGCCGCCTGAGCCCCGAGGACCATGATGGCCGACCCGGTCACCACCCCCACCGCCGTCGACGCCCCGGCGGGTCTGCGCCGGGAACGGCGTGGCTGGTACCTGTACGACTGGGCCAACTCGGCCTTCCAGACGACCGTCATCACGGTCTTCCTCGGCCCGTTCCTCACCACCGTCACCGAGTTGGCGGCCGGCTGCGAACTCGGCGCGGACAGCTGCGACGGGTACGTGCACCCGTTGGGCATCCGGATCGCCGCCGGCTCGTACTACCCGTACCTGATCTCGTTGTCGGTGTTCCTGACCGTGTTCGTGCTGCCCGTGGTGGGGGCGATCGCCGACCGGACCCTGCACAAGAAGCGGCTGCTGGCCGGGGCGGCGTTCACCGGGGCCGGGGCGACCGTCGCGATGGCGTTGGTCACCGGCGAGCGGTACCTGCTCGGTGGGGTGTTGTTCCTGGTCGCCAACATCGCCTTCGGGGCGGCGGTGGTGGTGTACAACTCGTTCCTGCCGCAGCTCGCCGGCCCCGACGAACGTGACGCCGTGTCCAGTCGCGGCTGGGCGATCGGTTACCTCGGTGGTGGTGTGCTGCTGGCGTTGAACCTGGTGGCGGTCACGCTGCTCAGCGAGGACGACAACCCGCAGCGCACCCTGGACCTGGCGCGCTGGTCGATCGTGTCGGCCGGGGTGTGGTGGGCGGTGTTCACCCTGGTGCCGTTGCGGTGGCTGCGCGACCATCCCACCGTCGAGGCGGTACGCGGTGCGGGCCGCAACGTCGTCACCGACGGGTTCCGGCAGCTGGGGCGGACCCTGCGGGAGGTCAAGGCGTACCCGTTGACGTTGTACTTCCTGCTGGCGTTCCTGGTCTACAACGACGGCATCCAGACGGTGATCACCCTGGCCAGCCAGTACGGCACCGAGGAGCTGCGGCTGGGGCAGAGCACCCTGATCGTGACGATCCTGCTGGTGCAGTTCCTCGCCTTCGGTGGGGCGTTGGCGTTGGGGGCGTTGGCCCGGCGCATCGGCGCGTGGAAGACGGTGCTGCTGTCGCTGGTGCTGTGGACCGGGGTGATCATCGGGGCGTTCCGGCTGCCCGCCGAGGCGCCGCTGCCGTTCATGATCCTCGGTGGGGCGATCGGTCTGGTCCTCGGCGGCAGCCAGGCGTTGAGCCGGTCGCTGTTCAGCCAGCTCATCCCCGCCGGCAAGGAGGGCGAGTACTACGGGTTCTACGAGATCAGCGACAAGGGCACCAGTTGGCTCGGCCCACTGGCGTTCGGGTTGGTCTTCCAGCTCACCTCCTCCTACCGGGTGGGTCTGGTGTCGTTGCTGATCTTCTTCGTGGTCGGGTTCGCGTTGTTGGCGGCGGTGCCGATGCGCCGGGCCATCATCGCCGCCGGCAACACCCCGCCCCGGGTGCTCTGACCATCGGCCCGATCCACCCGTGCCGATGGGCTAGGCTGCCCCGACGTGACCGACGACGCCGCTGCCACCCCTACCTGCCTGGCCCGCCCGCTTCCCGGCCCGGATGACGGCGGGGCCGGCTGCGCCGCCGCGCGGGGCGTCGACGGCCGCCCGTTGCACGCCGCCGCGTTGAAGTTCTTCTGGGGTCCGATGGACTGCGGCAAGTCGACGATGGCGTTGCAGATGAACTACAACCACGCCCGGCAGGGGCGGCGGGGGCTGGTCACCACCCGCATCGACAGGTCGTTGGGCCCGCAGGTGACCACCCGCATCGGGTTGGCCCACACGGCGGTGGAGGTGACCGACGAGTTGGACCTGCGGGCCCTGGTCCGCGACACCTGGGCCGAGGGGGTCCGCATCGACTACCTGATCTGCGACGAGGCGTCGTTCTACGACGTGGCGCACGTCGAGCAGATGGCCGAGCTGGTCGACGGCTACGACGTCGACGTGTACGCCTTCGGCCTGGCCACCGACTTCCGGTCCTGCCTGTTCCCGGCCGCCCGGCGGTTGTTCGAACTCGCCGACGAGGTGGCCCGCATCCAGGTGGAGGTGCTGTGCTGGTGCGGCCGGGAGGGCCTGCTCAACGCCCGGGTCGTCGCCGGCCGGGTGGTCCGTGAGGGGGCGCAGGTCGTCATCGGGGACACCGTCGACACCGCCGACGTGCGCTACCAGGTGCTGTGCCGGCGGCACTACCGCTCCGGCGACCTCGGCCCCCGGGCCTGAGCGGACGGGTTCAGTACGGGTCCCCGCAGACCCGCCACCTGCCGTCCTCCTTCACCACCGGCAGTTGACGCTGCTCGGCGGCCCCACCGTCGCGGGTGACCCGCACCGCCACCTCACCGGCGGGCCGACCCCCCTTGGTGCGTACCGACACGTCGAGGATCTCGTAGCCGGTGACCACCGGTGGGGTGCGGACCCACCCGGCGAAACCGATCTCGCTCCACCGGCCCCGGGTCTGCGCGCACAACCGGCGGTAGGCCTGCTCCACCTGCCCCGCGGACAACTCCCGGAAGAACCCGTCGGCGGTCTCCCGCACCGGGCCGGTCGCGCCCACCACGACCTGCGCGTTCCACACGCCCAGCCCGGCCACCCCGACCAGGCACAGGCCGGTGGCGAGGCCACCCAGGAACAGCCCGGTGCGCACCGGGCGGTGCCGCCGCGCCGGTCGGGTCCACGCCTGTTCCACACCCATCACCTGCGACGGTATGCGGGCGGGGCGGTGCCGCGCAGCCGCTTCGCCCCTGTCGCGCCGCCGCGCCGATCGTCTACCGTCGGCGCACACCCCTGGTGAAGGAGCGACGGATGAGCCGTTACGTGCAGCCGGTGACGGACATCGACGACCCGTACGCCGGGGACGGGTTGCTGCGGTCGTGGTTGACCCGGCAGCTCGGGCCGGCCGGGCACGCCGCCGCGCAGGACCAGCTGACCGCGCTGGCCGCCGACGTGGTCGGGCCGTTGCGGGCCGCGCACGCCGACGCCGAGGCCCACCCGCCGACGCTGGTGCGTTACGACCCGTGGGGTGCCCGCGTCGACCGGATCGACACCAGCGCCGGTTGGCAGGCGCAGCGGGCCGCCGCCGCCCGGCACGCCGTGGTCGCGTTGCCCTACCTGGAGTCGGCGCGTGGCAGGTGGGGGGCCGCCGCCCGCGTCGTCCAGCACGCCCTGCTGCACCTGTACGGGCCGGAGTCGGCCACGTTCTCCTGCCCGGTGGCGATGGCCGACGGGGCGGCGGCGCTGCTGAGCAGCCCCGACGTCGACGTGCAGGTCCGTGACGCCTGGCTGCCCCGGTTGATCGCCACCGACCCGGACACGGCGATCGTCAGCGGGCAGTGGATGACCGAGTCGCAGGGCGGTTCCGACCTGTCCGGCACCAGCACGCTGGGGCGGCCGGCCGCCGACGGGTCGTGGCGGCTGACCGGGGAGAAGTGGTTCTGCTCGGCGGCCGACGCGACGGTGGCGGTGGCGTTGGCCCGGCCGGAGGGCGCCGGGCGGGGCAGCCGGGTCCTCGCCCCGTTCCTGGTGCCCCGGTACGCCGCCGACTCGCCGCTGGCGGGGAGCACCGCCGCCGCGCACCACCCCGCACCGGGGGTGGTGGTGCACCGGCTGAAGGACAAGTTGGGCACCCGGGCGTTGCCGACCGCCGAGATCGGGTTGCGTGACGCGTACGCGTTGCCGTTGGGTGACCCGGTGGTGCCGGGCCTGGTGCGGGCGATGACCCTGGTGGTGGTGACCCGGGTGCACAACGCCTCGGCCGCCGCGTCGGGGATGCGGCGGGGTCTGGCCTACGCGCTGGCGTACGCGCGCGGCCGGCACGTCGCGGGTGGGTCGTTGCTGGACAACCCCCTGCACCGGGCCACCCTCGGTGCGTTGGCGGTCGACGCGGCGGGCGCGTTCGCCCTGGCCGGGCATGCGTTCGCGTTGCTCGGCCGGGTGGAGGTCGGTGGTGATCCGCAGGCTGCCGCCGAACTGCGGGTGGTCGCGCCGTTGGCGAAGCTGGCCACCGGTCGGCTGGCCGTGGCCAGTGCCGCCGAGTACGGGGAGGCGTTCGGCGGGGCCGGTTACGTCGAGGACACCGGGGTGCCGAGGTTGCTGCGCGACGCCCAGGTGCTGCCGATCTGGGAGGGCACCACGAACGTGTTGGCCCTGGACGTGCTGCGCGCGGTCACCCGGGAGGACGCCGGCGCACCGCTGCTGCGTCGGTTGGCCGGGGCGGTGGACCTGGCCCGACCGTTGTCCCCGGCACTGGCGGACACCCTCGCCACGGTCGTCGGGGAGCTGCGGGACACCCTGGGTGAGGTCACCGCCGAACCGGCTGCGGTGGCGGTGCTGGCCGGCGCGCGTAGTCTCGCCCTGCGGATGGCGTACGCGCTGGCCACGGCGTTGCTGGTCGAACACGCCGCCTGGGGTGACGGGCAGGCCGAGGTGGCCGCCCGGTTGTGGGCCCGGCGGTGGCTGCGGCACGAGGACATCTCCGCCGACGCCCACCACCACCTCGACCTGCTCTGCTGACCACGAGGCCCCGCCGACCGCGACGGCCGGGGGTCAGTGGCCGTCGGGGTGGGTGAGTGCGCCGTGCAGGAACAGGTCGACCAGTGCCGTGGTCGACGGCGGTGTGGTGCCCAGCGGCCCGGGTGGGGACAGCAGGCCGAGGAAGAGGTCGGCGAGCCGGTCGGCCGGCAGCCGCAACCGGTCGGCGTCGGGGGTGAACAGCGCGGCCACCGCCGACCGGACCGCCCCCACCGCCGCGCCGGTCGGCGGTGGGGTCTGGCGGGACCGGCCGGCGGCGTGCAGGGCGCCCAGCACCGCACCCAGTCGGGCCAGGTGAGCGTGGATCACCGTGGCGGCCTCGGTGAGTCGGTCGGTGAGGGCCTGTTCCCGGTCGATGCGGGTCAACCGGTCGAGCAGCGCGTCAGGTCGCAGGACCTCGGCGACGCAGGCGTCGAGCAGGGCCTGCTTGTCGGCGAAGGCGCGGAACACCGTCGCCTCGCCGATCCCGGCGGCCCGGGCCACCTCGGCGGTGGTCAGGGCGGTGCCCCGGCGGGTCAACAGCGGCAGGGCCGTCTGCACGATCATGGCGCGACGTCGGTCGGCGCTCATGGCCGGCGCGCGCCGCCGACGTCCCCCGGGTGCCGTCATGACACCAGGCTCGGGAGTGAGCGCTTACTCCGTCAATCGGTTTTCTCAGCTGCGCCGCCGCGCCCGGGCCGCCCAGATGACGTACGCCGGGTCCCGGTCGAGGTTGTGCCGGTCCCGGTCGTAGCGGCGGGTGGTCCGTGGGTCGGCGTGTCCCATCGCGTCCTGGACGTCCTCCAACGGCACCCCCTCCTCGCGGGCGGTGGTGGCGAAGGCGTGCCGCAGCGAGTGCGGGGACAGCTTCGCCGCCGCCGCGATGCCGGCGGTCTCGGCCAACCGGCGCACCAGCCGGAACACCGAGTGCCGGTCGAGGCGGCCACCGGTGGCGGTGGCCAGCAGCGGACCGGTCAACGCGTCCACGCTCACCCCCGCGGTCGCCGCCCGGTCGGCGAGGTAGGCGTCGACCGCGTGGGCGGTGCCGGGGGTGAGCGCGCGACGGCGGGCCTTGCCGCCCTTGCCGACGAACCGGACGCTGCGGTGCCCGCGCTCGGCCCCGAGATCGGTCAGGTCGAGCGAGACCAGCTCACCGACGCGTAGGCCGAGGTCGGCCAGCAGGGCGACGGCGGCCCGGTTGCGGGCGGCGGTCGGGCCGGTGTCGGTGTCGGCGGCGGCGAGCAGGGCGTCGACCTCCTGCGGGGTGAGCCCCACGGTTGCCGAGTGGTCCCGGTCGATGCGTGGCCGGTCGGCGCCGGCGACCGGGTTGGCGTCCACCGCCCGCAGTTTGACCAGGAATTCGTACCAGCTGGACAGCGCGGAGAGTTTCCGGGCGACGGTGGCCGGGGTCAACGGCCGCCCGCTGCGCGCCGACGGGGTCGCCTCCAACTGCCGGGCGTAGGCGTTGACGTCGAGGAAGTTGGCCCGCAACGGGTCCAGGTCACCGGCGGCGCACCAGGTGAGCCAGCCGGCGATGTCGCGCCGGTACGCGTCGCGGGTGTGCGCCGATAACCGACGGTTACGCAACCACGCCTCGGTGAAGTCGACCGGTGTGCCGGTGAGCGCCGGGCGGGCCGAGGCGCGGGGCAGGACGGGGACGTCGGGACGCAGCATGCGAAAAAGACTCTCAGCCTCGGTGGGGATTCACCGTGAGGCGCGCCGGTGCACCGCTGCGGTGGGGCCGGGCCGGGCCCCACCGCAGCGGTGGCGATCAGGCGGTGAGCTGCTTGCGCCCGTTACTGGCGGTGACGGGCACCCGGCGCGGCTTGGCCCGCTCCGCGATCGGGATGCGCAGCGTCAGCACCCCGTGCTCGTAGGTGGCTTCCAGCCGGTCGGTGTCGAGGGTGTCGCCGAGGAACAGCTGCCGGGAGAAGGTGCCCATCGGGCGTTCGGCGGCGACCAGCTCGACGGTGTCGGTGGTGGCCCGGCGGCGCTGCGCGCGGACGGTCAGCACGTTGCGCTCCACGGTGCAGTCGATGCTGTCGGGGTCCACCCCGGGCAGGTCGAACGCCGCGTGGAAGTGGTCGCCGTCGCGCCAGGCGTCCAGGTGCATCACGGCGGGGCGGCTGGTGGTGCCGAAGAGCTGCTCGGCGAGCCGGTCGATCTCACGGAAGGGGTCGGTACGCATCAGCATGGTCGTGCCTCCTCGGTTTCCTCGGGCCGAAGGTCCTTGAGTTGAGTCAGGTCGACTCAACTCGTACTTCAGTATTTACCGCGTCGCGGCGCGCCCGTCAACCCGAAGATGGCCGACCATCCACCGGTCCCGCCGCCGCCGTCGCACCACCGCCCGCTCGGGGTGACGCGACCCCGCTGCGCCGGCGTCAACCGGCGGACGGTGCCTGTCCGGTGGGCGCGGCGGCCTCGCCCGGACGGATCAGCCCGGTCTCGTACGCCAGGATCACCAGTTGGACCCGGTCGCGGACGCCGAGCTTGGCGATGGCCCGGGTGACGTGGGTCTTCACCGTCAGCGGGCTGATCACGAGGTGACCGGCGATGGCGTCATTGGACAGGCCCGTCGCCACCAGCCGGACGATCTCCCGTTCGCGCGCGGTGAGCACCGCGAGCGGCACCCCGCCGGTGCCGGCCGCCGGCCGGTGGGCGAGTTGCGCGACCACGCGGCGGGTGACGCTCGGGGAGAGCAGCGCCTCGCCGGCCGCCACGACCCGGACGGCCCGGCGCAGGCCGTCCGGGTCGACGTCCTTGGTGAGGAACCCGCTTGCCCCCGCCGCCAGGGCGGTGAAGACGTACTCGTCGGTTTCGAAGGTGGTGAGGATGACCACCCGGCAGCCGCGCAACTGCGGGTCGGCGACGATCTGGCGGGTGGCCGTGATGCCGTCCATGCCCGGCATCCGGATGTCCATCAGCACCACGTCGGGCCGTAGTGCCCGGGTGGTGCGGACCGCCTCGTCGCCGGTGGACGCCTCACCGAGGACGGTGATGTCACGGTCCCGCTTGAGCAGGCTGCGGAACCCGGCCCGCACCAGGTGCTGGTCGTCGGCGAGCAGTACGGAGATCGCCATGGTCACCTGGCCACCGGAATCGATGCCTGGACCGTGAACCCGGCTCCGGCGGCGGGACCGACCCGTAGCAGGCCGCCGAGCGCACGGACCCGTTCCTGCATTCCGGCGATGCCGTGCCCGGCGGTGTCCGGGCTGCCGGGTTCGCCGGCCGGCCGGCTGGTCCCGAGATGGACCGGATCGCCGGTGGTGGCTGGCCGGTCGCACTCGGCCGGCGTGCCGTTGTCGGTGACGGTGACGGTGACCTGTGCCGGTTCGTAGCACAGCGTCACCACGGCTCGGGTGGCCGCAGCGTGGCGGACGGTGTTGGTCAACGCCTCCTGCACGATCCGGTAGCTGGCCAGCGCCACCGGGGCGGGCACCGCCGCCCGGTCGCCCGTCTCCTGCAGTTCCACGTCGATCCCGGCGGCCCGCACCTGCGCGACCAGGCCGGCCAGCCCGTCCAACTGGGCCGCCGGTGACTCGATGGTCGCCGTGGACCCGTCGCGTAACACGTCGACCAGGGCCCGCAGGTCGGCCATCGCCCTGCCGCGCACGTCCTGGGCGAGCTGGAGCGCGTCCCTGGCCTCGTCGGGCGCGGACTCCAGCGTGTCCAGGGCCACGTTGAGGTGGACCCCGACGACGGCGAGGGTGTGCGAGACCACGTCATGCAGCTCGTGCGCGATGCGTATCCGTTCCTCCGCCCGCCGACGCCGGGCGTCGAGGTCGCGTTCGTAGGCGGACTGCCTCACCCGGGCGGCCAGTTCCTGCTGCCAGCCGCGCCGGTTGCGGTACGCGACACCGACCGCCACCACGAGAGCCAGCCAGAGCGCCTCGCCACCGACCCGGGCGACAACCAGATCCGGGCTGTGCCCGAGCACCGTCCACTCCCACCCGGCGGCATAGGCCAGGACGACGACGCCGGTCCCGACCGCCCCGCCGATGCGTCCGATCATGACAGCGTGGGCGACCAGCACGGTGGCAGGCCAGATCCAGCCCACCTCCACCAGAGCGGCGCCCCTCATCGCCGCCACCGCTGTGAGCAGCGCGGCGACGGGCCACCGCCGACGGAGCACCACCAGGACGGCGAGCGTCCCGGCAAGCGGAAGGACGCCGTACAGGGTCACGCTGCCACCGGCGAGCGCGGTGGCGGTCGGCACGGCGACCAGAGTCAGCACGGCCAGGACCACGGTGACGGCCCGACGCGGCAGCCCCGTCCCGCTCCCGGGCAGCGCGGCGCAGGAGCGATCCATCGATGACGTAGGACCACACCATCACCCGCTCGGCCAGACCGGTGACGGTCGACCACGCGCCGACCGCCAGGGACGGACCACCCATCACGTCGAAGAACGTGATCATGAACAGTGCGCAGGTGACCACCGACGACGCCGCCGTGACGGCCAGCCCACCGGCGACCGGACGCCACCGGGGATCCCGACGCCACACCCGGCTCAGCACGGCCGCGGCTACGGGCAGCGTCGTGAAGGCGAGCAGCGCGGCGATCCCGTGCAGCGTGCCGGCGATGCTCGGCGGCTGGTCCCACTGGCCGGGCGGGTCGGTGGGGAACACCCCGGCGACCAGCAGGCCGACGGTCCAGACCCCGAGCAGCGCCAGGCCGGTGCGGCCACCCCGGGTGTACCCGGCAGCCAGCCACGTCAGCATCCCGGAGGCGACGGCCATGCTCAGCGTGCCGAGCGGCACCAACCACCCACCGTGCGGAGCGTGTACGTAGTGGCTGATCATCGTCTCGACCGGACTCCAATCCGGGTTGATCAGATCGGCCACGGCGAAGCCGACCAGCGGCAGGACCAGGCCACCCGCGGCGATGTCCACGGCGATCCGGCGGCCGGTACGCGGCGGGCGCGGCACCGTGGCCGGCGGGATCCGCCGCGCTCCACGGGATGGCGACGAGGTGCTGACCGGGTCGGAGCGGAACATGGGGCCTCCTCGATCGGGGATGCCCCGACGCTAGGGAAGTCCCGTCCTGTGCCGCGTCGTCCCGCGGATGTCACAGTGGTCGACACCCACCGCGTACTCCCTACACCAATTGGCGTAGGCGTCGCCCGCTCCCGGACACCCCAGGTCCGACAGCCGGGTGGGAGTCGTCCGGCTCAGAGGGCGTGGCCGGTGGTGGCGTCCACGTGCGCGGGCACCTCGTCGTGCCGGTCCCCCACACTGGACGTCCCCGACGGTTCGAACATCAGGATCGACGCCCCGTCGGGAGCCGACGGACGGTGCGCCACCCCGCGCGGCACCACGTACACCGCGCCGCGCGGCAACACCACCGTCCGCTCGCCGGCGTCCTCCCGCAGCCCGATGCGCAGTTCGCCGTCGAGCACCAGGAAGAACTCGTCGGTGTGGTCGTGGGTGTGCCACACGTGCTCCCCGGCCACCTTCGCCACCCGCACGTCATAGTCGTTGACCCGGGTGACGATGCGCGGGCTCCACAACTGGTCGAAGGAGGCCAGCGCGGACACCAGGTCGATCGGCTCGTCGCTCATCGCCCCATCCTGGCACCCGGACCGAGGGCCCACCGCACCGCCGTTCAGAGGAAGCGGTGCATGACGTGCAGCCCGACCCTCCCCCGGGTCGGATGGTCGAAGGCCGCCGGCACGGTGCCGACCACGGTGAACCCCAGCCGCCGGTACAGCCGCTCGGCAGCGTCGTTTCCCTCGACCACCGCGTTGAACTGCATCGCCGCGTAGCCCTGGTCGCGTGCCCAGTCGAGAGCCTCCTCGGCCAAGGCGCGACCGACCCCCCGCCCCCGGGCGTTGCGGGCCACCATGAAGCTGGCGGTGGCGACGTGCCGGCCGGGGCCTGGCCGGTTCGGGCCCATCTTCGCGGTGCCCAGCACCCGGTTCCCCACCACGGCGACCGTGGTCCGACCGGGCGGACGCTCCACCCAGACGTCGCGCAGCGCCTCGGTCGACCACCGGGGGTCGTACGGAAAGGTGTCGCCTGCGGCGACGACGGCTTCGACGATCGCCCGAACCGCAGGCCAGTCGTCCTGGTGAAAGTCCCTGACCGGCATCGGCGCAGGCTACCGCCCCCCACGGCCAGGCGGCTGTCCGGTCCCACGACCATGCCGTGGGGTGACCGCGCCCTGCTCTTCCGCGACCCCGACGGCAACATGGTCAACTTCTTCACCCCGGTGACCCCCGAGGCGATCGATCCGCCGCTGACCGGACCGGCGTAGCGGCGGTGCCCGTCGGGGCAGGACAACCGCAGCGGATAGCCAACCCCTGCACCTGGACCGGGAAACAACAGAACAGTCATTATGGTGCTACACCGTTATGCCCGTTTTGGCTGATCCAATTGCTGGTTTTTCATTACTGGTAATCCGTTAATTAATGCAGAGGTGGGTGGGTGACCATCCGGACGTCCTCCCTCCGGATGGTCACCACGGTGGCTCCCGCCGGGACCGACCGCACCCGGGCCACGCAGGATCCGTGCCGGGCCGTGGCCCGGGTGCGGGGTGGGCCGACTCAGCTCGTGTGGCGGATGATCGAGCCGGCGATCCGTTCGGTGAGCCCGGGCGAGAAGAACGGGTGGTGGCCCATCCCGGGCACGATCTCCAGCCGCGCGGTGGGGATCTGCGCCGCGACGGCCTCACCGTGGGCCGGCGGGAACAGCGGGTCGTCGCTGCCGTGCAGGACCAACGTCGCGGCCGTGATGCCAGACAGCGCCGCCCGCCGGTCGCGGTCCCAGCGCCGGCCGGCCAGATCGTGGTTCGCGGCGGCAGCGAGGTTGTCGGCCCGCTGGTGACAGTGCTCGACGAACCGCCGCGCAGCCGGCTCGTCGAAGGGCAGGACACTACCGTTGAGCACCCGCCAGGTCCGCACGTCGGCGTCCACGCGTTGACGGGCCGTCGCGCGGGGCGCCTTCGCCGCGTCCATCAGATGGCCGAGGAACCACGCCGTCGGCGGCGGGAGTTCATCAGCCGCAGGCGGTTGGCCCGCCATCGCCCGCGCCCACGCCGGACCGGGGTTGTTTCCCATCGGAGAGGAGGCCATCGCCGTCAGCGTGCGGACCCGTGACGCCTGGTGCAGGGCGAGCCACTGCCCGATCGCCGCGCCCAGCGACGTCCCCACGACGTGCGCGGCGGTGACGCCGTGACCGTCCAGGACACCTGCCGCGTCGGCCGCCAGGTCGGCGAGCGCGTAGGGGTGCGCCGTGAAATCGACGGAGTCGGAACGGCCGGTGTCACGGTGATCGAAGCGGATCACCTGCCGGCCACTGTCCACCAGTGCCTCCACCAGCTCGTCGGGCCAGCCGATGCCCTGGGTGGACGTGCCCATGATCAATAGGACGGTGGGGTGGTCCGGGTGGCCGAAACGCTCGGTCCACAGCCGGACGTGCCCGCGACGAACGAACTTCTCCTCGCCAGTAAGCATGCCGGCACCGTAGCGGTCACCGGATCGCACGTAATCCACTACCTGTTGTAGTGAAAGAATGCGCTCGTGGGATAATGGAGGGGTAGGGCGGCGGCTGCGGTGAGCCGGATCGCGGTCGCACACCACCGGCCTGACAATCGACGGGTGACGACGGCCCTGCACTACTACGTGGTCCACGACGGTGTCGGCGAGCCCGAGGGGTTGCTGGCCGAGGAGTTCCTTCTCGCGGGGGACCACTCCTGCGTCGGGCTGGTGGGTGGCGGCTGGAGTCGCTCGGAGGGCCGGTGGTGCGACGCGTCGGCCACCAGCCGGCGCCTGCGCTACGGGCCCGGGTGACACCCGTCAGTCGGACCGGCGCGGCGACGCTCTACCAGGAGCTCTGCGGGGCCGCCCTGCCGCACGAGGCCGTGCTGCGGACGTGCTTCGGTGCACCTGCCGTACCGCCGTCGCCGCCCCTGCTGCCCGGGACCGGGACGCCGGCGGGTCCGGGTCGGCTACGGCTGCGGGTGGCGCAGCCGGGCCAGTGACCGGTCGAGCCACTCGGTCAACAGCGTGCGTTCGGCGTCGGTGAGGCCGGGCAGGTCCGGCGTCAGCGCCGCGAGGGTCACCGCGACGGTGCGCAGGGTCGGGTCGGGGGTCACCGGGGCGGCGGTGAGGATGCCGCCGAGGACGGCGTCGAACACGGCGTCACCCAGTCCGGGGTCGCGTTCCGGCGTGGGGGTCCCCAGCAGGGTGAGGATGACGCCGGTACCGGCGGCGTGGATCATCATGGTGGCCCGCTGCTCGTCGACCCGCAGCAGGCCGGCGGCGGCGAGCCGGCGCACCCGCGAGCGCAGCACCGCGAGACCCGCCACCGACGCCGGTGACGGGTCGCCGGGCCCGCGCGTGCCGAGCAACCGGAACAACTCGGGGTTGGCCAGGCCGAACTCCAGGTGCGTACGCCACCCGGCGCGCAGCTCGGCCACCGGGTCCTGCGGGGCGGCATCCGTGAGGTGCGTCTTGGTGGCGACGTAGCTGGCCAGCACGTGTTCGGCGACGGCGTCGACGAGGCCGTTCTTGTCACCGAACAGCCGGTAGATGGTGGGTGCCTGTACGCCTGCGGCCTGGGCGACGGCCCGGGTGGTCACCGCGTGTGCCCCGTGTTCACGAAGCAGGCGGGCGGCTGCCGCGACGATGTCGGATCGCACGTCGTCGCGGGGCGGGGTGTCGGGCGTCACGGTCACGAATCAACGATAACAGCCCCTTGTTAGCGGCGAAATATCGGTGTTAACGTCTACAGCGTAACGTTGATTAGCCGAAGGGGTCGCTCTCGTGTTCGTCATCACCGGTGCCACCGGGCAGCTCGGCTCCCGGATCGTCGACCAACTGCTGGCCCGGGTGCCCGCCACCACCGTGCAGGTGAGCGTGCGCGACGTCGACAAGGCCACCCACCTGGCCGAACGCGGCGTACGGGTCCGCCGGGGGGACTTCACCGAGCCCGCCACGCTGGAGCACGCCTTCGCCGGGGCCGACCGGGTGCTGATCGTGTCCGCCGCCATCCGGGGCGGCGACGCGGTCACCGCGAACCGGGCCGCCGTCGACGCCGCCCGCGCCGCGGGAGCCGCCCGCATCCTCTACACCAGCCACCAGGCCGCCTCCCGCGAGTCGCTCTTCCCCGCCCAGGTCACCCACGCCGCCACCGAGGAGCACCTGGCCGCGACCGGGGTGCCCTTCACCGCCCTGCGCAACGGCTTCTACGCCGGCGCCCTCGGGTCCGTCATCGGCGACGCCCTGACCACCGGCCGCCTGGTGGCACCGGCCGACGGGCCGGTGTCCTGGACCGCGCACGACGACCTGGCCGAGGCCGCCGCCATCGCGCTGACCGGTCAGGGCGTGCTCGACGGCGTCACCCCCGCGTTGACCGCCGGGGAGATGCTCGACCTGGCGGACGTCGCCGGCATCCTCACCGACCTCACCGGACGTACCGTCACCCGGGTCGTCCTCGACGACGACGAGTGGCGGGCCACCGCCGTCGCCCGGGGCATGCCCGGGGCCGCCGCCGACTTCACCCTCGGCATGTACCGGGCGGCCCGGCGGGGCGAGTTCGCCGTCACCGACCCGACCCTGGGGGCACTCCTCGGCCGGCGTCCGACGCCCGCCCGGTCGGTGCTCGAAACCCTCGTGGCCGCCGCGTCTGCCACCGGCCCGCAGCCCGCACGTCGGGCCTGAGCCACGCCACACGGCCCGGCGCACGGGACACGGTGGTGCGAGGATCGGTCGCATGCCCACCGAGGAACGGCTGACCGGTCGCGGGGTCCGGGACGCCATCGACGAACTGACCCGCACGCTCGGCCCGCACACCGACCGGGACTGGACCGCTCCCGCCGGTGACCTGGACTGGTCGTGCTGGACGACCGCCGCGCACATCGCCCATGACCTGCTCGGCTACGCCACCCAGCTCACCGGCCGCCCCGACACCGCCTACCTCCCGCTCGACCTGCGGGTACGCCCCGACGCCACCCCGGCGCAGGTGCTGGTGGTGGTGGCCGCCTGCGGGGGGCTGCTCGCCGCCGCGCTCGACACCGTGCCCGCGCACACCCGGGCCTGGCACTGGGGGCCCTGCGACCCGCCCGGCTTCGCCGCCATGGGCATCGCCGAGACACTGCTGCACACGTACGACATCACCGGTGGGCTCGGGGTGACGTGGCGGCCCCCGGCGGCGCCCAGCGCGGCGGTGCTGGGACGACTGTTCCCCGACGCACCCGCCGGTGATCCGGCCGACGTGCTGCTCTGGATGACCGGGCGGATCGCCCTGGACGGCCGGCCGCGACGCATCGACTGGACCTGGCGGGCCGCCGTCGGCTGAGCCGCAGCCGGGCCGGATCGGGCACCGGCGGGTCGACGGCGGTCGTTCAGGCCCGCCGCCACGGCCAGCGCCACCGTCGCCCGGGACGCGGCGGGAGCGCCCGTGCCGGCGCGGCCCCGGCGGCGACGTTCCGGGCGGCGCGGTGGGCCCGCCACTGGCGCAGCACCGCCTCGGTGTCGACCGGGCGGACCACCACCCGGGGGCCCTCGGGGTACCGCAGCCAGGCGACGATCTCCTGGTTGAGCAGCCCGACGAACTCCCGGACCGACTCCTCGGTGGGCAGGTCACGGACCTCGTCGGGGACCTGCTCGACCCGGCGTCGCAACTGCAACGGGGTGGGCAGCAGCAGGTCGGTGGGCAGCGCCTCCCGCTCCAGGAAACTCCTGATCCACCAGGACTCGTCGTAGGGGAGGTCCCGGCCGGGGATCGGTTTGCCCATGCCGGGCAGGTTGTCGAACTCGCCGCGCTCCTGGGCGCTGCGGATCTGCGCCTCGACCGCCGCCTCCCACGCGTCCACCATCGCGGGCACCTCCCACACGTCCACCGTATCCGCCCTGGCCGTCACCGGTGCAGCGCCGACGCGGGGGCCGGCATTCCCGGCTGCCCGGTGGCCGGCTCAGCCGCGGTGGCGGACGTGGCGGTGCCCGTCGCGGGGAAACGGTGGCCGGGCTGGCAGCACCTCGACGAAGGGGAACCCCGCCTTCTCCGCCACCCGGCAGGACGCCGGATTGTCGACCTGGTGCAGCAGTTCCAGCCGGGTCAGCCCGGTCGCGGCGAACCGGGTGAACGCCCAGCGGCTCACCGCGTCCACCGCCCGGGACGCGACGCCACGGCCACGGGCCGGCCCGGCCGTCCAGTAGCCGATCTCCGCGTCGGCGCGTCCCGGCACCACGTCCTTGAGCAGGACGCAGGCGACCAGTCGTTCCCCGGCGGGCAGCGGCTCGCAGACGGCGAAGCTGAACCGGCGGTCCGCCGCCCAGCCCTGCCGGTTGCCGGCCACCCAGCGTCTCGCCTGCGCCGGGGTGGTCAACGGGTTGCGGGTCCGGGCCCGCAGCTCCGGGTCCCGGTGCGCCTCGACCAGGGCGTCGACGTCGTCGTCGCGCCACCAGCGCAGGACCAGTGCAGGGGCGGCGGCGGTGGGGGCGGTCCGCAGGGTCACCGACATCTGAGCAGTGTGGCCGCTGTCACCGCCGGTCCGGAACCCCTGCCTTACCGGGTTCGGGGCCGGCGTCACGTCGTACCGGGACGGCCGGTGACGGCGCGGCGGCGTAGGGTGCGGTCGGGGACGGCGGAGCGGGGGCGGCGATGGTCACGGTCGGTGCGGTGGTGGGAATCGCCCTGGTGGCGCTCGGTCTGGTGCTCACCCCCGGGCCGAACATGGTCTACCTGGTGTCGCGGTCGGTCAGCCAGGGCCGCCGGGCCGGGCTGGTGTCCCTGCTCGGGGTGGCCGCCGGGTTCGGGGTCTACCTGGCCGCCGCCGTCGCCGGCATCGCCACGGTCTTCGTGCTGGTGCCGCCGCTGTACACGGCGGTGAAGCTGGCCGGTGCGGCGTACCTGCTGTGGTTGGCGTGGCGGACGTTGCGCCCGGGTGGGCGGTCGGCGTTCACCCCGCAGGAACTGCCGGTGGACCGGCCGCGCCGGCTGTTCGCCATGGGACTGCTCACCAACCTGCTCAACCCCAAGATCGCCATCTTGTACGTGTCGCTGCTGCCGCAGTTCGTCGATCCCACCCGGGGTGCCGTGGCGGTGCAGAGCCTGCTGCTCGGTGGCACCCAGATCGTCGTGGCCCTGTCGGTGAACACCCTGATCGTGTTGACCGCCGGGTCGGTGTCGGCGTTCCTGGTGCGCCGGCCGGGCTGGGCACGGGTCCAGCGGTGGGTGACCGGCAGCGTGCTCGCCGCGATGGCGGTACGGATCGCCGCCGACCGGTCCCGGGCGGCCGTGGCCAGCGGCTGATCCGCTCAGACCGGCGACGGTCGGGACGCCGCCGTCGGTAGTTCCCGGTTCACCGGGCCGTCCACGGCAGCCACGGCCAGCGCGATGGCGAAGAACATCACCGACAGGTTCATGTCGGTGAACCCGTAGAACGGGGCGAGGGCCAGGGCGACCACCGGCACCACGCTCAACCAGCGGCCGGCGGCGGACACCGCGACCGCCGTGCTGCGGACCAGCACCACGAGCAGCGCCAGCAGGGCCAGCAGCGCGGGGACGCCGTGGCTGTACATGGTCAGCCAGACCTGCCCCTGGGTGCCGAGCGGCTCCGCGCCGGTGGTGGTGTCGGCGCTGCGCGGGGCGCCGTAGCCGAGCAGCGGCGAACGCAGGACCGCGTCGAGGGTCTGCCGGTAGAGGTCGGCACGGTCGCGGGTCGAGTCGGTGTTCTCCACCCTGTTCATGATCATGTCGCCGACCGGGACGACCAGGGTGATCACCCACGCCACCGCCACGCCGGCGGTGATGGTGCCGATGAGCCGGACGTCGCCGCGCAGCAGCGCCCGCAGCCCCAGGTAGGCCAGCCCCACCCCCAGGCCGATGAACATGCCCCGGTTGAGGGTGAGGAACGCCGGCACCAGGGCCAACGGCAGGGACACCACCAGCACCCGGCGCAGCGGGCCGGTCCGCACCGCCGACAGGTACGCCAACACGCACGGCACGAGCAGCGCGAAGCCGGTCCCCCAGTTGTTGGTGTACGGGTACGGGGCCGCCGTACGGAAGTACGGGTTACGGCCGGTGGGGTTGAACTCGGTGGAGTGCACGTGGGTGACCGCCCGGATCATCCGCTGCCCGGCCAGCCCGTCGGGTAGCAGCGACTCCACCGGGGTGGTCAACGCCAGGCGGGGGGCCAGCACGCCGACCCAGCCGAGCGCCACCATCCCCAGCCAGAACAACAGCACCGGCTGGAACAGCCGTTCCCACCGGGCTCCCTGCCGGGCGGCGGTGTAGACGTACAGGTAGACCACGAAGGCGGTCAGCACGAATCCGAGCCGCAGGCCGTAGACGAGCAGCCCACTGGCCTTCTCCAGTCGGGTGGCGCTGATCAGGACGAGCCCGACGAGGACGAACCACAACGCCGAGCCGGGCGGCCACACCACCTTGCCGTGGGTGAGCAGGACCACCGCCAGCAGCATCCCGAACAGCGCCCACCCCAGGTAGAGGCCGCCGAGCAGCCACCACAACGGCATCGCCGCGAACATGGCGTACAGCGGCCAGAGGGGTAGCGCCCGCTGCGGTGCCGTGTTTCTCGTCCACACCGGGGCAAGGGTAGGCGGGGCCGGGCCGGGTGGTCATCGGCGGACCGGCTGTGACGGGTGTCATCGGCGGACCCACCCGCGGGTCACCGGGGGTGCTCGCGCAGCACCGCCGCTGCACCGGCGGGCAGGGTCACCGCCCCGTCGGCGGGGACGCCGGTGAGCAGGTCCAGCCCGTCGGCCGGCACCCGCTGCGGCCGGTCGGTGTGGTTGAGCAGGAACAGCCAGCTCGCCCCGGGTGCGGTGCGGCGGACCGCCTCCACCCCGGGTGGGGCGTCCGGGCAGACCGGGTGCACGCCGGCGGTCCGGGCCGCCTCGGTGAGCAGGCGACGGTAGGTGGCGTCGTCGGGTCGGGTCGACACGTACCAGGCGGTGCTGTCGCCGACCCGGTGCCGGGTCACCGCCGGTCGGCCGTCGAGGACCCCGCCGACGTACGTGCCGACCGGCTCGGCGCCGTGCAGCTGGACGGTCTCCGACCAGATCCGGCCGGTCCCGCCGCCGGAGAGCAGCACCTGCTCGTCGGCGGCGAGCGGATGGAACTCCTCCACCCGCAGGCCGAGCAGGTCCCGGTAGGCGCCGGGGTAGCCGCCGAGGTGGACCCGGGCGTGCGGGTCGGCGACCCCGCTGAGGTAGCTGACCAGCAGGTGCCCGCCCGCTTCGACGTGGGCGCGGACCCAGCCGGCGGTGGTGTCGTCGGCCAGGTAGAGGGCGGGCAGGACGAGCAGCCGGTACCGGTCGAGGGGGTCACCGGGGACGACCACGTCGCAGCCGTACCCGGCCCGCCACAGCGCCCGGTGCGCGGCGGCCAGCTCGGCGTGCCCGTCGAGCAGCTCGGACGGCATCCCGGGGTGGCGCAGCGCCCAGCCGCTGGCGGCGTCCGTGGCCAGTGCGACGGATGCGGCCGTCTCGCCCGCGGTGACCTCGGCGAGCCGGTCGAGGTGCTCACCGAGGCGTACCGACTCCCGGAACACCCGGCTGTCGGCCCCGGTGTGCGGCACCAGGGCGGAGTGGAAGCGCTCCGCGCCGCCGGCCGGGGCCCGCCACTGGAAGAACATCGCCCCCCGGGAGCCGCGGGCGACGTGGGAAAGGCTGTGCCGGGCCATCCGGCCGGGCTCCTTGGTGTGTGCCCGGCCGGGGGTGTGGATCTGGCTGGCGGCGCTCTCCATCAGCAGCCACGTCGCCGGGGCGGTGGCGCGGGCCGGGTCGGCGGACCGCAGGCGTCCGTGTCGGGCCCACCCGCGGGCCAGGTCGGCGGCGAGGGCGGTCTGTTCCTCGGCGCCGCCGTCGACCGCCGACGGGTAGTGGTCGATGGCGACGAGGTCCACCTCGGCGGCCCAGCGGGCGTGGTCGACGGGCACCCAGTCGCCGAGGACGTAGTTGGTGGTGACGGGGATCGCCGGGTTGGCCGCTTTGAGCAGGTCGCGTTGTTCGACGTACGCGGCGAGCAGGGTGTCGGACCAGAACCGCCGGAAGTCCAGCAGCTGCCCGGGGTTGCCGAGGTACTGGGTGGCCCGGGGGGTGCTCACGTACGCCCAGTCGGCGTAGTGCTGGCTCCAGAAACTGGTGGCCCAGGCGGCGTTGAGGGTGTCCAGGTCGCCGTGGTGGTCGACGAGCCAGCGGCGGAACGCGGCCTCGGTGTGCGGGCAGTGGCAGGTGGTGCCGTACTCGTTGTGCACGTGCCACATCGCCAGCGCCGGGTGGTGGGCGTAGCGGGCGGCGAGGGTGGCGGCGATACCCCGGGCGGCGGCCCGGTAGGCGGGTGCGGCGGCGCAGTAGGTGTCGCGGCTGCCGTGGTGCAGTCGTACGCCGTCGGCGGTGACCGGCAGCGCGTCGGGGTGCGCCAGGGAGAACCAGGGCGGCGGCGAGGCGGTCGGGGTGGCCAGGGCGACCCGGATGCCGCCGTCGTGCAGCAGGTCCAGCACCTCGTCGAGCCAGCCGAAGTCGTAGCGGCCGGGGGCTGGCTCCAGGCGGGACCAGGCGAAGACGCCGACGGTGACCAGGTTGACCCGGGCCCGGCGCATCAGGGCGACGTCCTCGCGCCAGGTGGTGGCGGGCCACTGCTCGGGGTTGTAGTCACCGCCGTGGCAGAGCCGCCCGTCGTCCCACATACCCACCATCCCGTTGACTTTGTTTGATAGGTGTCCAAACTATGAAGACTATTTGCCCATGTCAATCGGTTGCATCGTGGTCCAATCAAACCTAATCGTTGACAGTTCGTTGGGAAGGCAAAGAAACTGTCGGTACCGCCGCAGAGCGCTGCCGAGGAGACGCCGATGCCGTACCGACCACCGTTGGTCCCGGACGAGACGATCGTGGCCGACCCTTCCCCGGCGGGGTGACACCGGCCCGGACACCCCGCCACCGGGGGCCGGTAGAGTTAGTTGAGTTTCCAGCCGAACAGACTTTCCGACGGTGCACCGGCCCGCCGGGCATCGTCGCCCACCGGCCGACCGGCGTACCCGTGCGGGGGGCCGGCGGTGGGCGACGATGCACCGGCACCACCCACCGTCGGGCGCAGGGAGCGGGCAGATCGTGATCAGCATCCACAACGAACCGCAGCCGACCGACCTGGGCGACGTCCGGGTGGCCAACCGGGCCGTGGTCCTGCGACACGTCCGCCTGCACGCACCCTGCTCACGGGCCGACATCGCCGCCGCCACCGGCCTCAACAAGGCCACCGTGTCGAGTCTGGTGACCGAACTGCTCGACCGGCGGCTGGTCCGCGAGACCGGGCTGACCGGCAACCGGGTCGGCCGGCCCGCCACCATGCTCGTCCTCGACGGCGCCCCGTACGCCGCGTTGGGCCTCCAGATCGGCGCGGACGACCTGGTGGTGGTCGCCGTGGACCTGGGCGGCAACCGGCTGCTCACCTGGCGACGGGCGTTCCCCGCCCCGACCGCCTCCCCCGCCGAGACCGTCCGGGCCCTGGTCACCCTGGCCCGGCGGGCGATCGGCCGGGCCACCGGACAGGGGCGAACGGTGCTCGGCCTCACCGTCGGGGTGCCCGGCCTGGTCGACACCGCCGGGGGTGTGCCCCTGGCCAGCGGACTCGGCTGGCGGGACGTGCCGCTCGCCGCCGACCTACGGGCCGCGCTGCGGGAGACCGGGTTCACCGTGGCCGTCGACACCGACGCCAACCTCGCCGTCCTGGCCGAACAGCGACACGGCGGGTACGCCGCAGCCACCGACCTGGTCCACCTCACCGGCGGGATCTCCGTCGGCGCCGGGGTGCTCGCCGGTGGCCGGCTGCTGCGCGGCGGCCGGGGCCACGCCGGCGAACTCGGCCACCTCTGCCTCGACCCGGCCGGACCACCCTGCCCGTGCGGTCGACGCGGCTGCCTGGCCGCGTCGACCGCGCTACCGGCCGTGGTCGACCGGCTGCTGCCCGACGCCGGGCGGGACGGCCCGGTCACCGACTACCTGCCGGAACTCGACCGGATCGTGGCGTCGGCCCGGCAGGGGGACCCGGCCGTGCTGGCCGGGCTCGCCGAGATCGGCCGGCACCTCGGGCACGGGGCGTCGATCCTGGCCAACCTGCTCAACCCCGAGGCGATCGTGGTGGGCGGACACTTCGCCACCCTGGCGCCCTGGCTGCTGCCGGCCGCCCGCATCGAGCTGGCCGCCCGCACCCTCGCCCCGCAGGCCGGCGGGTGCCGCCTGGAAGCCTCCACGCTGGACTCCGCCGCCGCCGCGCTGGGCGGCGCCGCCGCCGCGCTGGCCACCATCGAGGCCGGTCGACTCCCCACCGCCTGATCCGGGTGCCGGTCACCCCTTGACCGACCGACGCGCAGGTGCCAACCTCGAACCGCCGCCCCGTCGTTTCGGGCACCCGGGGCGGCATGTTCTCCGCGATCGTCGAAGCGCTTCGCCGCTCCGGGCCGACGACCGCCGCAGCCACCACGACGCGATGCCGCACGTCACCATGGCCGTCGAAGCGCTTCGACCGCCGGCCGGCGCCTCACCGCGAGCCCACCGGAAGGTAACCGCATGAACGACCCCACCGACCGCGCCACCGGCCCGTCCCCCGCCGGGCACGCCGACGACCTGCTGGCCCGGCTCACCCTGCCGGAGAAGATCGGCCTGCTGCACCAGTGGCAGGCCCCGGTGCCACGCCTGGGCCTACCCGGATTCCGCACCGGCACCGAGGCGCTGCACGGGGTCGCCTGGCTCGGCCCGGCCACCGTCTTCCCCCAGGTCGTCGGCCTGGCCAGCAGCTGGAACCCCGACCTGATCCGGGCGGTGGGCGCCGCCGCCGGCGACGAGGTCCGGGTCAAACACCAGGCCGACCCGGCCGCCGTCGGGCTCAACGTGTGGGCACCGGTGGTCAACCCGCTGCGCGACCCCCGGTGGGGCCGCAACGAGGAAGGCTGGTCGGAGGACCCGTGGCTGACCGGCCGCCTCGCCACCGCCTACGCGTTCGGGCTCCGCGGCGACCACCCCCACCGGCTGCGTACCGCCCCGACGGTCAAGCACTTCCTCGGCTACAACAACGAGACCGACCGGGCCACCACCTCCAGCGACCTGCCACCCCGGGTGCTGCACGAGTACGAACTGCCCGCGTTCCGCGCCCCGCTCGCCGCCGGTGCGGCAGTCGCCGTGATGGCCTCGTACAACCTGGTCAACGGGGTTCCCGCGCACCTGAGCCCACTACTGAACGACGAACTGCGGCGGTGGACCACCGACGAGGTGATGGTCGTCGGCGACGCCGGGGCGGTCACCAACATCGCCGGGGTGCAGGGTCACCTGCCCGACCACGTCACCGGTTTCGCCGCCGCCCTACGCGCCGGCATCGACAACTTCACCGAGGACGACACCGACAGCGGACAGACCATCCGACGGCTCACCGAAGCCCTCGACCGGGGGCTCATCGACGAGTCCGACGTGGACCGGGCGGTGCGGCGCATCCTCACCGTCCGGATCAGGCTGGGTGACCTGGATCCACCCGGGCAGGACCCGTTCGCCGGGGTGTCCCCCGACGTGCTCGACAGCCCCACCCACCGGGACCTGGCCCGGGAGGCCGCCCGCCAGTCGGTCGTGCTGCTCCGCAACGACGGGCTGCTGCCCCTGCCGACCGACCCGACGACCCGGGTGGCGGTGCTCGGCCCGCTCGCCGACACCGTCCACACCGACTGGTACAGCGGCACCCTGCCCTACACGGTCACCGTCCGGGAGGGCCTCGCCCGGGCGCTGCCGACGGTCACCCACCACCCCGGCGCCGACCGGATCGCGTTGCGCGTCGGCAACCGGCACGTCCGCTGCCCCCGCTCGTCCGAGGGGGGACCGCTGACCGCCGACGAGGGCCGCGACGGCACCTGGTTCGACGTGTTCGACTGGGGACGCGACGTGGTGGCGCTCCGCGCCGTGGCCAACGGCCGGCACGTCGGCGTCGACGACGACGGAACGTTGATCAACGACCGGCCCGGACCGGGCGGCTGGATCGTGCGGGAGACCTTCCGGTTGCACCACCGCCCCGACGGCACGACCCTGCTGCACCACCTCGCCACCGGCGCGTACGTGCGGGTCGGCGACGACGGACGGTTACGCGCCGACGCCACCGACCCGGACACCGCCACCGGATTCACCGTCGAACTCGTCGCCGACGGAGTGGCCGAGGCCGCCGCGTTGGCCGCCGCCGCCGACGTGGCGGTCGTCGTCCTGGGCAACCACCCGATGGTCAACGGCCGGGAGACCGAGGACCGGGTCGACCTGGACCTGCCCGCCGGACAGGACCGGCTGCTGCGCGCCGTACACGCGGCCAACCCGCGCACCGTGCTGGTGCTCACCAGCAGCTACCCGTACGCGGTGGGGTGGGCGCAGGAACACGTCTCGGCGGTGCTGTGGTCGGCGCACGGCGGGCAGGAACACGGCACCGCCCTCGCGCAGGTGCTCCTCGGCGACGCCGACCCCGCCGGCCGGCTCACCCAGACCTGGTACGCCGACACCGCCGACCTGCCCGACCTGCTCGACTACGACGTCATCGGCGCGGACAGCACCTACCTCTACTACCGGGGCGAACCGCTGTACCCGTTCGGCCACGGCCTCAGCTACACCCGGTTCGACTACGCTGACCTGCAGGTGAGCGCACCGACAGTGCCCGTCGGCGACGAGGTCGAGGTGAGCGTCGAGGTGAGCAACACCGGCGACCGGGAAGGTACGGAGATCGTGCAGCTCTACACCCGGCAGCGACACTCCCGGGTCAAGCAGCCCCTGCGGCAGCTGCGCGACTTCGCCCGGCTCACCCTCGCCCCCGGCGAACACCAGCGGGTCACCCTGCGGCTGCGCACCACCGACCTGTCCTGGTGGGACGAACACCGCGACGGCCCCGTCGTGGAGGACGCCACCCACACCCTGCTGGTCGGCCGTTCCTCCCGTGACATCCGGGCCGTCGGCGCGGTGACCGTACACGCCCGCCCCGCCCCGCAGCAGTCCCGCCCGGCGGTCCCGGCCGGCGGCGGTACCCGGTGACCGGCGCACCCGGGCGCGGACGCAAGTCACCCGACCAGGTCACCATCGTCGACGTCGCCCGGCACGCCGGGGTCGCCGTCAGCACCGTGTCGTACGTCCTCAGCGGCAAACGAGCCATCTCCGAGGTGACCCGCACCCGGGTGCTGGCCAGCATCCGGGAGTTGGGCTACCACCCCAACGCCGGGGCGCGGGCACTGGCCAGCCGCCGGGCCAACACCATCGCGCTGGTGCTGCCGCTGCGCGCCGGCATGCAGGTGCCGGTGGTGATGCAGTTCGCCATCGCGGTCGTCACCACGGCCCGCCGCTTCGACCACGACGTCCTGCTGGTCACCTCCGACGAGGGACCGGCCGGGCTACGCCGCATCGCCGGCAGCGCCATGGTCGACGGGATGCTGGTGATGGACGTCGAGCTGGACGACTCCCGGGTGCCGCTGCTGCGGGACCTGACCCGACCCAGCGTCCTGATCGGTGTCCCCGCCGACCCGACCGGCCTGACCTGCGTGGACCTGGACTTCCACCGCGCCGGGCAGGTGTGCGTGGAACACCTGGCCCGGCTCGGGCACCGCCGGGTGGCGCTGCTCGGCGCCCCCGCCGCCGTCTACGACCGGGGCACCGGGTTCGCCCACCGCACCCGCGCCGGGGTGGCCGCCGCCGCCGACCGGCACGGCGTCACCGTCGTCACCCAACCCTTCGAGGAGGGACCCGCCTCGATCCGGCAGGAACTCGCCGACCTGCTCGACCGGCACCCCGACCTGTCCGCGCTGGTGGTGCAGAACGAGGCGGCGGTGGGGCCGGTGCTGGCCTGCCTGCCCACCCTCGGCCGGCGGGTGCCGCAGGACATGTCGGTGGTGGCGATCTGCCCCGACCAGTTCGCCGAGCAGGCCGGGCCCCGGCTCACCTCGGTACCGGTGCCAGCCGAGGAGATCGGCCGGCAGGCGGTGGCGTTGCTGATGCGCAAACTGCACGACGAGGCGGTGCCGGAGGTGACCCTGCTGCCGCCCCGGCTGACCATCCGGGACAGCACCGTCGCACCGACCGTGCGGGCCCGGCCGTGACCTGCGGGCCACCACCGGCAGAACACCGGATCTGGGACGACGCCCCCGCCGTCGACTGGCCCGACGCGTTCCTCACCGGCAACGGCGAGTACGGGCTGATGGTGCACGGCGAACCGCACGCCGAGCGGCTCGTGCTCAACCACCACCGGTTCGTGCTGCCCAACGGCACCCACGACGCGCGGGCACCGCAGCTGGCCGCGCTGCTGCCCCGGATCCGGGAACTGGTCCTCACCGGCCGGCGGGCCGAGGCCGGCGAACTGCTCACCGGCGGCCGGGAGCTGGCGTGGACCCAGCCGTACCACCCGGGCTTCGCGTTGACCGTCGACGCCGCACCCGCCCCGGTGCGTGACTACCGGCGGCACACCGACTTCCGCACCGGTGAGGTGGTGGTGTCGTGGTCCGGGCGACGGCGACGCAGCTTCGTCTCCCGCGCCGACCGGCTCGTCGTCACCCACCTCGACCAGGGCGGGTGTGTCGTCGGGGCCACCGGTGACCTGCCCGGCCGCCCCGACACGGTGCACTACGACACCACCGCCTACCGCCACGACGGGCTGGTGTTCCTGCGGGTACGCGGCCGCTACCCGGACGTCGGCGGGGCGTACGGGTTCGAGGGGGTGACCCTGGTCCGGGGGGATGCCGAACCCGCCGGCGACCGGGTGCTGGTGCACGGGCCGGCGCTGCTGACCACCGTCCTGGACCGCACCCGCAGCCCCCGGTGGCGCACCGCCGCGCAGGAACGTCGGCTGGCCGCCGGCCCGGACGACTACCCGACCCTGCTGGCCCGGCACGTCGCCCGGCACACCGGCCCGTACCAGCGCGTCGACCTGGACCTGGCGGTGCCGGCGGCGGACCGGGACCTGCCCGTCGGTGTGCTGACCGCCCGGCAGGTCGCCGCCGACCGGTTGGACCCGGCCCTGCTGGAACGGCTCTTCCACGCCGGCCGGTACCTGCTGTTCAGTGCCAGCGGGGTGCTGCCGCCCCGGCTGACCGGGATCTGGACGGGGTCCTGGGACGCCGCCTGGGCGGGGGACTTCACCACCGACGCCAACCTCAACCTGCAACTGGCCGGCGCGAACGTCGGCGCGCTGCCCGAGGTGACCGCCGCGCACGCCCGGCTGGTCCGCGCCCAGGTCGACCACTGGCGGGACAACGCCCGCGCCGTCTACGGGGCGCGGGGCCTGCTGGCGCCCAGCCGCACCGACGGCGAACACGGGCACCTGTTCCACGTCCACCCGCACTGGCCGTTCACCGCCTGGCTGACCGGTGCGCACTGGCTACTGCACCCGCTGTACGAGCACCACCAGGTGACCGGGGAGCCACTGGGGGAGGTGGCGGGGTGGCTGGCCGAGGTCGCCGACTTCTTCACCGACGTGCTCACCGACGTCGACGGGCAGCCGGCGCTGGTGCCGTCGTACTCGCCGGAGACCGGGCCGCTCGACGACACCGGGCGGCCGGTGCCCGTCGCGGTGAACGCCACCATGGACGTCGCCGCCGCCCGGCACGCCATGACGGTCGCCGCCGAGGTGACCGGGTCGCAGCGGTGGGCGGCTACCCGGGACCGGCTGCCCGGCTACCGCATCGACGAGCGGGGTGCGCTGGCCGAGTGGGCGTGGCCCGGCTACCGCCCCGACGACGACCACCGGCACGTCAGCCACCTCTATCCGGTGTGGCCGACCGGGGAGGTCGACCCCGACGACACCCCGGAGTTGGCGGCGGCGGCGCACCGGGCGTTGACGGTCCGCGGCGACGAGGACGGCTCCGCGCACGGCACCCTGCACCGGGCCCTGGTGGCGGCCCGGTTGGGCGACGGGCCACTGGTCGGGGCGTACCTGCGGCGCATCGTCGCGGCGGACATGTTCTTCCGGTCGCTGATGAGTGCGCACAACCCGGGCCGGGTGACCTACAACGCCGACGCCGCGCACACCCTGCCGGCGGTGCTGATCGAGGCGCTGGTGCAGTCCCGGCCGGGGCTGCTGCGGCTGCTGCCGGCGCTGCCACCGGGCCTGACCCGGGGGACGCTGCGCGGGGTGACCTGCCGGGGGCGGATCACCGTCGAGGAGCTGACCTGGGACGAGGGTCGGGTCACCGCCCGCCTGGTCGCCGTGTCCGCTCAGCGGGTACGGGTGCGCAGCCCCTACGGCGACGCCGTCTGTGACCTGCCGGCGGGCACGGCGGTGCGGGTGGCCTTCGACGGTCGGCCGGCCGGCACCGGGTGAGCGGCACACCTCCGGCCGGACACAGCGCGTCGGTGGGTCACAGCGCGTCGGGTCGACACAGGGCGGGATGCCGCTCACCGGGCCGCGCATACCAGGGGGCGTCGTCGGGGGCGGCGGCCGTGTCCAGCCGCAACCGCGCCCACTCGTCCAACTCCGGCAACGCGTCGGGGGTGAACCAGCCGACCTCGGTGGACTCATCACCGTCCGCGCGGGGCCACCCACCGACCGGCCGGCACCGGAACCACACGTTGAGGTACTCGCAGGCGTCGCCGTTGGGGTAGACCACCGGGTGGGTGGCGACCCCCGCGATCCGGTCGACGACGACCCGTACCCCGGTCTCCTCCCACACCTCCCGCACGACGGCCTCGGCGGGCTGCTCACCCGGGTCGACCACCCCGGCCGGCAGCGACCAGCGGCCGTTGTCGCCCCGACGGGCCAGCAGCACCCGACCCGCGTCGTCACGGACCACCCCGGTCACCCCGGGCAGCAGCAACAGGTCGTGCCCGACGTGGGCACGCAACTTCACGATGTACGGGGAGACGGCCACCGGCCCACGGTAACGGTCGTGGTACCGGTGGACCATCCCGACGCCCGCGCGACGCCGCCGCACCCTGGGCCGGGTGCAGCCTCTAGACTTGCCCGGCGATGGACCCGCAGCCCTCCCCCACCGACCTGCGCCCCTGCGCGCACTGTGGACGTGACGTGCCGCAACGTGCCGGCGCGGGACGCCCGTTCCGCTACTGCCGGGACAACGACGGCGCCTGCCAACGGGCGTCACGCAACTCCCGGATGCGCCACCGCAACGCCCCCGGCCTGCCCGGCCAGGTGGCCCGCACCTGGGAGGCCGTCGACCGCCTCGACCAGGTGGTGGAAACCCTCACCGAGGCGCTGCACGCCGAGTTGTCCCCGGTCGGGGTGGAACGGCAACTCGCCCAGGCCCGCGCCGACGCCGCCACCGCCATCGCCCAGGCCCACGCCGCCCGCGACGAGGCCCGCGAAGCCGCCGAGACGGCCGCCGCGGAGACCACCCGGGCCCGGCAGGAGACCCGGGCCCGGGTGACCCCGGCTGCCCGGTTGTCCACCACGATCTCGCCGTCGGCGGTGGGCGGCCAGCTCAGGA